>CAXSBW010000040.1:0-27679 GCA_964235795.1 uncultured Acidobacteriaceae bacterium
AAGCTGGACCGGGCCGCCTCCCGCGTCAGCTCGACGGTGCCCTGCAGCGGGGTCGCTTCTACTGAATCGCCCACATGCACGGTGAACCGGCCGGGGTCGATCGTCCATTTTTTCGCGCCCGTGTCGTAGTAGGCAAACGCGCGCGGGTCGAGTGAAACGGTCAGGTGTTTGGTTTCACCCGGCGCAAGCTCGACACGCTCAAAGCCCTTCAGCTCGCGTGCCGGACGCGGTACTTTCGCGTGATCGTCGGAGACGTACACCTGGGCAACATCGGCACCTTTGCGGCGACCGGTGTTCGTCACATCGAAGGAGACGGTGACGTGCGGATCGGTGCCGGCAGTGGCTGGATTGACCGATAGCCTGGTGAACTTGAAGCTGGTGTACGAAAGCCCGTAGCCGAATGGGAACAATGGTTTGGTGTGGTTGTGCTCGTACCCGCGATAGCCGACAAAGATGCCCTCCTTGTAATCGACGCGGTTGGTGCCCGGTGCGGGATAGTAATTCGCGAAGGCGGGGTTGTCCTCGGCCCTGCGCTCGAAGGTGGCGGGCAGGTGGCCCGAGGGGTTCACGTCACCCAGCAGGATCTCGGCCAATGCGCGGCCGCCCTCCTGCCCGGCATACCAGGTTTCCAGCAGAGCGCGCGCATCCGGCAACCAGGCCTGTGAGTCCACGTTGCCGCCGGAGGTCACGCTGACGACGACGTTTTTGTTGATCTTCGCGAGGTCCGAGATCATGCGGTGCTGGCCATAGGGCAGCGCAAAGGTGCGGTCGCCGCCCTCGCTTTCGCTGTCATGGTCAAAACCGGCCATGACCACCACGGCGTCCACACGGGCCGCGAGCGTTCGCGCCCGGTCGCTGACCAGGCCGTGCTCTTCGTCCGCGATAGCAAAGCGCAGCTTGCCGCCGAACGGGCCGTTGTGCTTGTCTTCGACCACGATCTTGTGCGGCCCCGCCGCCAGGTCCAGCGTGACGTGCTCCTGGAAGGCTTTGGCCAGGTCCCATTGATCCACGATCTGTTTGCCGTCAACAAACACGCGCTGACCCGAGCCTTCGCCCGAGCCCTCGACGATGAACACATATTTGCCCGCAGCCGGTGGAGTGTAGTAGCCGGTAAAGCGTCGCGACTCTGCCTTGGGCGCGGTCGACGAGAAGATCGTGGCCAGGGCTTCCGGGTCTGCCACCAGCGAGGCGATGTCGATGCCCTTGCCATTGATCGCGGGAACCACAACCGTTGTCGCGGGACCGGCCAGCTGGTCGTTCTTAAAACTTTCCAGCGTCACGCCCGGCTGGCCGCCTGCGGCTGCCGTTTTGTAGCTGGTGGACCGAACCAGCTCCGACAGTTCCGGCACGCAGCGGTCGTAGTACACGGTGGCTGTGCCGCGCAAGGCGTCCGATAAGCCTTCCACCGCGCTGACCGTATGAAACGGCACCACGCCCGCGCTGCCGCCGCCCACCGGCACTCCGGGGTACGCGTCCGGCCCGACCACCAGGATGCTCTTGATCTTTGATTTGTCGAGCGGCAGCAGGCCGCCCTCGTTCTTGAGCAGCACCGCGGACTCCCGCGCCGAATCAAGCGCCGTCGCATTATCTTGAGGATCAAGATACGAGATAGACGGGTCGGCCTGTGTGCGGTCGAGCCAGCCGAACTCCATCGCCGTTGTCAGGATGTGCCGGATCTTGTCGTCGATCGTCGCCTCGGTGACCTTGCCTGCCTCGATCGCCGGCATCAGGTTCGCCGCGTTCATGAAGCGACCGGTCGGCATCTCCAGGTCAAGCCCGCCGTTGGCCGCGCCCACCGCGTCGTAGGTCGCCACCCAGTCGGACATGATGGTGCCGGGAAAGCCCCACTCCTTGCGCGCGATCTCCGTGTTGATCACGCTGTTTTGCGTGGCGTGCTCGCCATTGAGGAGGTTGTACGAGTCCATGATGGCCCCGACATGCGCTTTCTTGACCGCGGCCTCAAACGCAGGCAGGTAGATTTCGCGAAGCGCCCGCTCTTCGATCACGGAATTGGAGTCGTGGCGCAGGTACTCGGAGTTGTTGCCGGCATAGTGCTTGACGGTCGCGCTGACGCCCTGCTGCTGCATGCCGGTAATGTAGCCGGTAGCGATGTTGGCCGTGAGAAACGGGTCTTCGCCGAAGTACTCGAAGTTGCGCCCATTGCGCGGCGATCGATAGATATTGACGCCGGGACCGAGCATGAAGTGCACGCCTCGTGCCCGCGCATCGCGACCGATACCGCCGCCCACGCGCGCCGCCAGGGCGCGGTCCCAGCTCGCGGCCAGGCCTACACCCGCGGCGTAGGTCGTGGACGGAAAGCCCTGGTTGGAGCGTGTGCCGAAGGGTCCGTCCGACATCTCAAACGCCGGCAGACCGAGCGACGGCATGGCGCGAATCGCAAAACCGGTGCCGCCGATGTAATCCAGTTTCTGCTCCAGCGTCATCTTGTGAACCAGGTCATTCACCCGTTGCTGCTCGGCCGTGCTGAGCGGGTGCGGTGCCTGTGCGAAGGCTGGAAAGGTGCAGACAGCGAAACCGGAAAGGCTGATGCATGCGATAGGAAGAAGGCATTTGGCGAGCATGAGTGAAGGAATCCTTGTCCTGGAAGATAACCCGAAAGCCGGGCCATGGATTGCCGGTACGCATGGATGGACGGCGTACCCGCTGCGGTTCAGTATCGCAAGCGATAGTAGACGCCTCGCCGCAGCCCTTGCAAAAGGGCTTCATCCACGGCCGTCTCGGCAGAGCCCGTCGGATACAATGGAGCCTGTGTCGGGGCGTAGCGCAGCCTGGTAGCGCATCTGCTTTGGGAGCAGAGGGCCGGGGGTTCGAATCCCTCCGCCCCGACCACCTGCTTCCATGGACGCGGCGAGGCTCTTCAAGCCTTGCTGACCGGCTCTGACATGCTGTTTCCTGCAAGTACGATCGCTAGAAGAAGCGGCACTTCCAGCCACCAGAGGGCGTCCTCCCGCAGAAAATGCACGGCGACGCCGGCCGCCAGTGCTCCGGCCGCAAAGCTGGGCCAGATGGTACCGAGCATGGTGTCCGTGGTGTGTTTGCCGGGCGACTTTCCGGATGCTGGATCGCCTGGTTTTTTGAAGACAGAGACCAGCAGTGAAGTAACGTCACCGGTGATGTACGTGGTGTGAACAGCAACACCTTTGTCTTTGCTGAAAACCCCGTTCTGAAGACCCAATGCAAGGCTCAGAAGAACAAGCATCGGGACATCGGTATGGGATCCACGAGACATGCCGGTCAAAGGCGCGACCCCGACCAGCACCGCTTCTATCACGAGAGCGAGCACAAGGGTGCTGTTCGTGCCGGGCCCCCGCCGCAGAAGCAGGATACCTGCGCCGGTGGCGACGATGAAAGCAGCCAGGGCTACGACGTGAACCTCGAGGGCACCGATTCTTCCGCCACCGAGCGCAAGAGCGCCAAGCACGGTATTTCCCGTGATGTGACCTGCAAAGCTGCCGGTCAGCAGGTACGCAGCCGCGTCCGCGAAACCGCCCGCAAAGGCCAGTGCGATCAGAAGGCTGATTGCACCGATGCCTTTACGGGTCGTTTGAGCGGGATGCCTGTTTTCAATCGCCTGCTGCATGGGCGAGTTCCGGTACGGGCTGTGCGGTTTGGGCCTTGGGATACTCCGGCGTGTAAAGGTACGAAGTGACCATACCCTTGACGGATTTCGGTCGCTGCACGCGAGCCAGGCCAAGGTCGAAGATCTTTTCCGAGCACTTGGTTGCCGTATCGACGCAGCTTGCCTGGATATGACCCTGCGCAGGAAAGAGCATGCCTTTTTCCAGTTGATCGGGCGTTACCTGATCGGCCAGCGCGCGCGCAGCCTCGATGAAAATCTCGTTCGGCACGTGCTTTGCTTCCGTGACCACGATCGCGAGCCCGACCGCCGGGAAGATGTAGAAGTTGTTGGCCTGGCTCGGCTCATAGGTTTTGCCGTCGATCTCCACGGGGTCGAACTGGACCCCTGCGGCAAAGATGGCCTTGCCTTGCGAGTGCTGGTACGCCTCCTGCGCCGTGCACTCGGCATGATCGGTGGGGTTGGACAGGGCGAAGATAATGGGACGTTTGTTCAGCTTCGTCATGGCCTCGATCACCTCCTTCGTGAACGTGCCGCCGACGGTGCTGACACCGATCAGGATCGTGGGCTTAATGGCGTTGATCGCCGCGACCAGGTCCTTGGTGGCGGCTTGCGGGTGCGCGTACTTTTTCTGCTCGGGCGAGAGATTTTTCGTTTCCGGTGTCAGCAGGCCGTCGACATCGAAAAGCGAGATTTGCCCTTGCGCCTGCTCGTCCGTCAGGCCCTCAAGCTTCATGGCAGCGGCGATCATATTGCCGATGCCGATGCCGGCCGACCCCGCACCCAGGAACAGTACACGCTGGTCTTTCAACGCTCCCTTGCTGATTTTGAGCGCGTTGTAAAGCCCGGCCACCGTGACACTGCCGGTGCCCTGGATGTCGTCGTTGTAGCAGCTGATCTTGTCGACATAGCGGGCCAGCAGACGGATCGCATCGGTACCCTTCCAGTCTTCAAAGTGAATGCAGCATTTCGGGTACAGGTCCTGCACGGCATCGACAAACTCCTGCACAAAGGCGTCGAGTTCATCGGTGGAGGGCCGGTGCTGCTTGAGGCCCAGGTAGAGCGGATCGTCCAGCAGCTCCTGGTTGTCGGTGCCGCAATCGAGCAGTACGGGCAGCAGCACCTCAGGCGGTACAGCCGCGCAGGCGGTGTAGAGCTGCAGCTTGCCGATAGGAATACCCATGCCGTTGGTGCCGAGATCGCCGAGACCCAGGATGCGGCCTCCCGTGCTGACACAGATCACGCGCACGTCCTTGACCGGCCAGTTGGCGAGCACCTGCTTGACCTTGCCGCGCTGGTCGATGGAGACGTAAAGGCCGTTGGGCTTGCGGTAGATGTGGCCGAAAGCGAGGCAGGCCGCGCCGACCGTCGGGTCGTACACAATTTTGAGAAAGCGGGCCGGATCGCTCGCGATCACGGCGTAAAACAGCGTCTGGTTGTCATCGGAAAGCTGGGCGAGATAGATGTACTGTTCCAGCTCGTTCGGTTTTTTGCTCAGCTGCAACAGGCAGCGATCCACCTGTTGTTGAAGAGTTTCCACCCGCGGCGGCAGCAGTCCGATGAGCCCCTTTTGTTCACGCTCTTCCTGTGAAAAAGCGGTGGAGCGGTTTGTTTCCGGATTGTGTAGAAGTTCCAGTCCGTGATTGGTATCGAGGCTCATGGTGTGCTCCTAGAGATCGTGCGGTGGAGGTTCGTTTCGGTTGAAGACCGGGATGCGCTCCGATCAAAAGTCCACGCGGGAACGGAAGCCGAAGATGGTCGCATTGTTTGCGGTTCCGCTGTTATGGAGAAAGCGCTGCACCACCGGCTGCAGGGTGATGAAAGGGGTGACTTCAATCAGTCCGTTCAGCTCGAGCACGTCTTCATTGCTGTGCGACGCGCCGATCGGCCGCACGGGGAACGATTGGCTGAGCGCACTGCGCACATAACCGAGCGAAACCGTGTTGTGCTGCCGCACCGGCAACGGCTCGTTGAAGCGGACGCCCACGGTGGTTTGCCGGGGTACCTGGCTGCGGTCGGACGGCGTCCAGCTGGTGGCTGCCGTCAGGTCAAGGCCGACCCCGGAGTGAGGCGAAGTGCGCCACACAGCCTGGCTGCCCATGAGGTACATGAGGTAATTGCCGGCGACGGTTTTCGATGGCCCCGCGGATTGGAACTTGCCCGGGTTGTAGACGCCCCCCAGCTGGTACAGCCCGGAGTAGCCCCGGCGTTGAGCGATGGTGTCGTAGGCGCGGACGGCGGCGGCCGACAGCCCCGGCGACCAGCCGATCTCCGACGCGCTTGAAACGGCGCCACGGAACTGGGGCACAAAGCCGGTTGGGTTGTGCCGATAAGGAAAGCGGTCGGCGGCGTAGACCATGGATTTGACAAAGAAATGTTTGAGCGGGATCACACGGAGCTCCGCCGCGGGCGTGGAAGGCGGATCAAAGGTTTCAGCGGTGGCACCGAGATTGCCCAGGGCGTAGCCGAGCGGCTCCGTGATGAACGAGACGGCGTAGTGCTGCGCACCGTAGAAGTCCTGCGCCGCGAACTGCCCGAGGCGAAAGACGATCCGTTCGTCGCTGACACGCTTTTCAAACCACCAGGAATCCAGGCGAAAGGTGTTGGCGCTGGGCAGGCCGCTCGGCTGGGAAACGGTGCCGAGATAGGTTTTCAGATTGGCGCCGGCCTGCCACGGAGCCGTGATGTGAAAGTACAGCCCCGGCGTGTGCGTCAGCTTGCTGAAGTCGATATCGACGGTGCCGCGCCCACGGTTGAAACTGGCCAGGCGCTCCTTTTGCATGGATCGCAGATTCCACAACGAGTCGGAAACATATTGAACGTCCAGGCTGACCCCGCGCTTCAGAAGCTGTTGCCGCCTGCCGCCCCAGTCTCCGAAAAGATGCCCTTGCGTGGCGGGGCCGTTTTCATGCGCGTCGGGGCCGCTCAGCGAGTCCCCTGCCCCTTTTCGATCTTCCGCGCGCAAGGGTGCGGCAAGGCAACAAGCCAGCAGCGCCGCGACCCCAGCGAAACGGTATGAAAACAAGATGAAGCTCCTTTCAAAAAAGCGGCTTGCAGCGAAACTAAACGAGTGTGCGGATCAGGCGGTTTTGTTTGAAATCATCTTGGCGGGGTCGACCACTTCGTCGAATTTCTTGCCGTCGATCAAGCCGCTTTTCACGGCGGCCTCCCGCAGGGTCGTGCCTTCGCGCTGCGCGGTGTGCGCGATGTCGGAGGCCTTGTCGTAGCCGATGACGGGGCTGAGCGCGGTGACG
This sequence comes from uncultured Acidobacteriaceae bacterium, assembly GCA_964235795.1. Lineage (GTDB taxonomy): Bacteria > Acidobacteriota > Terriglobia > Terriglobales > Acidobacteriaceae > EB88. The sequence goes on from CAXSBW010000040.1 coordinate 6,853, forward strand.
AGCATGAGCGAGTTCTTGACGTACTCCGCGATCTTCGCCTCGTTGACCTCGGTGCCTTCGACGGAGTAAATACGGAACTTTTCGCAGCCGTCGGCCAGGATGCGGGCCGAGTGCAAGAAGTTGTTGATGATGATGGGGCGCATGGCATTCAGTTCGAAGTTGCCCTGCGAACCGGCGAAAGCGACGGCCGCGTCGTCGCCGATGACCTGGATACAGATCATGACGATGGCCTCGCACTGCGTGGGGTTGACCTTGCCCGGCATGATGGAGGAGCCGGGCTCGTTGGCCGGCAGGATCAGCTCGCTGATGCCGCAGCGCGGGCCGGAAGCGAGCCAGCGCATGTCGTTGGCGATCTTCATGAGCGACACTGCCAGACCGCGCAAGGCGGCGTGCGCGGCGACCATGCCGTCGAGCGAGCCCTGCGCTTCAAACTTGTTCGGCGCGGTAATGAAAGGCAGGTTCGTCAGCTCCGCGATTTCCTTGGCAATCCGCACGTCGAAGCCGGGGGGCGAGTTGAGCCCGGTACCGACCGCGGTGCCGCCGGCGGCGAGCTGGTACAGCCCGTCCAACGACTGCTCGATGCGGGCCAGCGCGTAGCGAATCTGGGTGCTGTAGCCCGACCACTCCTGTCCGACCGTGAGCGGCACGGCGTCTTCAAGATGGGTGCGCCCGATCTTGACAATGTGCTGCCACTGGTTCTGCTTGTTCTCAATGGCGGTGGCGAGAGCGCCGACCTTGGGCAGCAATGTTTCCTTGATCTCCTTGACGGCGGCGATGTTCATGGCTGTCGGAAAGGTGTCGTTGGAGGACTGCGACATGTTGACGTGATCGTTGGGGTGCACGGGCTCCTGCGCGCCGAGCGTGCCTTTGACCATCTGGATGGCGCGATTCGAGATCACCTCGTTCACGTTCATGTTGCTTTGCGTGCCGCTGCCGGTTTGCCAGACGAATAGGGGGAAATTCTCATCGAGCTTGCCCGCGATCACTTCGTCAGCGGCGACCACGATCAGGTCGGCCTTGTCCTTGGGCAGGTGCCCGAGATGCTCGTTGACGAGGGCGGCAGCTTTTTTGACGTAGCCGTAAGCGTGGTAAACCTCGACCGGCATGTGGTCGTTGCCGATGGAGAAATGAATGAGGGACCGTTGCGTTTGCGCGCCCCACAGACGATCGGCCGGCACTTTGACCTGCCCCATGGAGTCGAACTCGACGCGAGACTTGCCGTCGTCGAGCAGGGTGCCGGGTTGGTAGTGCCCATCCTTGATTTGCGTGTCTTCGACATGGGACATGATGCGGCTCCTTCGTGGAACGTGGTTACGGTTGTTGTGGGGAGGGTTTGGCGTGTTTCGCGGCATCCGCGTCGGCTGCATGGGGATCGGTCGAAGCGCGGAAATAACGATCGATGCCGACGGCCAGCACGGCACCGATGGCTGCACCGAGCACGTAGATCCAAAGATCGTCGAAGCGGCCGATGGCAAGGTCGGGGCCGAAGGCGCGCGCGGGATTGAAGGCGGCGCCCTCGTATAAACCGCAGACCGTGCCGAAGGAGAGCACATACGCGGCGACGGCCAGCGGGGTGAAAGGCTGATTGAGTTTGGGGCCTCGCGCCATGGCAAAAATCAGCACGATAAAGCAGGTGGTCAGCAGTGCCTCGGTGGCGACCGCCTGCCATGCTTTGCCCGGCTGCGGGTGCACGGCGGCCAGGCCGCTGCTTGCCCCGAAGAACGACTTGACCAGCAGGGAGGCGGCGGAGGCGGCGGCGCATTGAACAACACAGTAGGGCAGGGTTCGTCGCCAGCTGATATCCCCGCGAAGCGCAAAAGCAAAGGTGATGGCCGGGTTGAAGTGCGCGGAAATATCGCCGAGAGCATAAATGGCAATGACGAGCCACATGGCGGAAACCATGGTGAGCAAGGCAACCGTGGTGCCGCTGGAGAATGGAGGCACGGCAAGGGCGTGAAAGATCGCCGCGCCGCCTGACAAGGAAAAAACAAGCCCGAAGGTACCGAAAAACTCGCTCGCCAAACGGCGAAAGCGATGCCTTTCGTCAGCCCAGGCCGCGCTGTAGCCGAAGCTGGAAGAGTGAAACATCAGCTCAAGATGCGGCAAAGCGATCGGCGGGTCAGAAGCATTCTGAAGCCTTTGCGTCATGGAGTCCTTTGATCTCGTGCCTGACCCGGGCCGAGGATGTGAAGCCTTTTATCGTGCAAGCCGCAACTCCTGCATGGTGATGAAGGCAGCCGTCCGCGCGAAAAAAGTTTGGAAGCCTGCATCCACTCGTACCTGTGAGAGTGATCGTTCCCATGGAGTTGTCAGTTTCGCCGGCAAGCCGTTATCGCATTCAAAGCAACCGCTCAGCTTTCCATCAGCAGCACTGTGAGGCTTCGTGCGCCTTGCGCCCCATGGATAATGACGCCTTCGATGTCGCCGGTGGCGGACGGGCCCGCCATGAAAACGCCGTACGGGGTGGACGGGAGACTGAGCCTGCCATCGTAGGCTTCGTGCAGGGTGGGAACGATGTTTTCAGGGCGTAGCAGAACAACCAGATGCTGCGCGAGGACGCCGAGCGAAGGGACCACCAGGTCTTCGCTGCTGAACCATAGGGCAGCGGCTTCAGCCACCGCGAGCGGGCTTTCGAGAACCGCGAGATCGACATCGGCGAAGCTGTGAGGGTCGTCCGTGGGCAGAACAGGTCGTGTGCCGTCGATGCCGGGAACGGTGGAGCACTGCACCCTGGCTTGCGGAAACAGTTCGACAACTTTTGCCCGCGCTGCCGCGAGATCGCGAACAATATAGGAGCAGCCGCCCATGGCCGTCAGCTGCTTTTGGAAGAACGGCACAAGCGACTGTCCGGGTGCCGGAAAACCGTCGACCTCTTCAAGACCGGTCAGTTTGCCGTTGTAGCCGACGCCGCCGCCGGTCGCGGGCTTGCCTGCTTTCAATGCCGCGTCCGGCAACGGCACAGGGGGTTGCGGCAGGTTGGAACGAACAGCACCGAGGATCGCCTCGCGCGCGCTTTGCGGTGGGGCTGCTGTGCTCATGCATCACCTCGATTTTCCTTGTGCCAGTCGCGAAAGGTTTTCGCCGCCGGCGGGGGCATGTCGCGATGGTTCGTCCACGGGTTGAGCGGGTTGTCGAGAACCGCTTTCGGAAGGATGGTGAGGGCTTTCAACCCGACTGTTTCGGCAGCGTTGAAGACGGTCGGGTGAGCGAACATTTCGCCCAGGACGCGCATGCCCGCCGCTTTCACCGTCGGCAGTTCGCCTTCCGCGGCCACCACGCGCCGCCACTTGTAAATCTGGTCGGAGATGTCGATCCTGACCGGGCAGACCTCGGTGCAGCTGCCGCACAGGGACGAGTGAAACGGCAGTTCGCGGTACTTGTGCACATCGAACGCGGGGTCAAGAATCACGCCGATCGGGCCGGAGTAGGTCGCCCCGTAGGAGAGCCCGCCGGAGCGCCGGTACACCGGGCAGGTGTTCATGCAGGCGCCGCAGCGGATGCACTTTAGAACGTGCCAAAAGTCGGCGGAACCCAGACGCTGGGAGCGCTTGTTGTCGACCAGGATGAAGTGCAGTTCGGAGCCGGGGCGCGGCTTTTGCAGGTGCGTTGTGTACTGAGTCATGGGCGGCCCGAGCGCTGAGCGCGAAAGCATGCGCAGCAACACCGCAAGATCGGACGTGCGGGGGATGAGCTTCTCAATCCCGATGCTGCACACCTGCAAGGGCGGCACGGTCGCGCCGATGTCCGCGTTGCCTTCATTCGTGCACACCACCACGCTGCCCGTTTCGGCGACGGCGAAGTTGGCCCCGGTCATGCCCGCGCCTGCTTTCAAAAACTGCGGGCGCGCATCGTTGCGCATGGATTCCGTCAGATAATGCGGGTCGGAGTTGTTGCGGTCCGTGCCGAGGTCTTCGGCAAACAGCTTCGCCACATCCGAGCGCAGCTGGTGAATCGCCGGAACGACGATGTGGCTGGGCCGCTCATGCGAAAGCTGCTGAATGCGTTCGCCCAGATCGGACTCGCGCACATCGATGCCGTGATGGTTGAGAACTTCGGTCATGCCGCATTCTTCCTGGAGCATCGACTTGCTTTTGATCGCCAGTTCGACCTTGTGCTCCTCAAAAATATCCAGGACGATCGCGTTATGCTCCGCCGCATCGCGGGCCCAGTGGACGTGAACCCCATGCTCGATGGCCTTCGCTTCAAACGCCTCCAGGTATCGGTCAAGGTGCGTGAGCGTGTGTTCCTTGATGGCGGAAGCGAGATCGCGAAGCTCCTCCCATTCGGGCAGCGCGGCCACGGCTTTGTCGCGATGCTCGCGCATGGCCCACACCAGGCGGTCATGCGTCTCCTCGTGCGCCGGGTCGTCGACAAAGCGCGCTCCTGCCGCTTCAGGGTCCACCGGCTTGTTTCCGTGCAGTATGTTCAGCAGGCTCATGCGAACGGACCTCCGTTGAGAATCTGTGCCAGGTGAACGACTTTGAGCGGCAGCTTTTCGCGGTCGATGATGCCTTTCATCTGCAGCAGGCAGCTCATGTCGCCCGACGCGATGTATTCAGCTCCCCGGCGAACGAAGTCCGCGGTTCGGTCCTGACCCATCTTCGCGGACACCCCGGCGTCGGTCACGCAGAAGCTGCCGCCAAAGCCGCAGCACTCATCGATGCGCTCCGCGTCGATGATCTCGAGGCCCTGCACCTTGGCCAGCAGGTCGCGGCTCTTGGAGAAGTAAGGAGCGGTGGCAAGTTCCGAAGGCCGTGCCTGCCTGAGTCCGCGAACAGCCGTGCAGCTGTCGTGAACACCGACTTTGTGCGGAAAAGCAGCTTTCGGAAACTGGTCCACTTTCAGATCGTCATGGAGAAACTCTGTGAGCTCCCGCACGGCCGCGCGGACGCGAACGACCTCCGGCGTTTGCTCACAGGCATCCAGGTGAAAGCGAACATGGTGGACGCAGCTGCCGGATGGGCCGACCACCAGGTCGAAGTCGCGGAAGCATTCGGCAAAGTGCGCTTCCGTTTTTGCGGAAGCGGCCTGGTCGCCGGTGTTGGCCATGGGCTGGCCGCAGCAAGTCTGCTCGGGGGGATACACAACTTCATGCCCCAGACTTTCCAGCAATTCCAGTGTCGCAACGGCGACCTCGGGATAAAACGCGTCGATATAGCATGGGACGAACAAGGCGATGCGCATGGCGGTCCTTCCGTTTTCGGGTTTCTTGCGGCGCTTCGTTATCCGCTTCGTTATCCGGGAAAAATGCGATCCAGCAGGTTTGTTTTGGCAAGATCCACCAGCGCATCGCCGCGCCCGTTCAGAACGCACTTGGCCATGTACAGGCTGAATCCCTCCACCTGCTGCGCCGTGATGGTAGGCGGCATGGACAGTTCACGCCGGTGCACCAGGACATCGACAAGCGCGGGTCCATCATGCTGAAACGCACGCTGCAGCGCCGGCTTCAACTCTTCCGGCCTGCTGACCCGGACACCGAGGAATCCGCAAGCTTCCGCTACCTTGCTGAAGTCGGGATTTTGAAGGTCCGTGCCGAAAGGCACGATGCCGGCTGAGATCATCTCGACCTCGACAAACGCAAGCGCTCCGTTGTTGAAAACGATGATCTTGACCGGCAGACGGTTTTGGACGGCCGTCAGCAAGTCTCCCATGCCCATCGCGAGCCCGCCGTCTCCGGAGAGCGAAACGACCTGCCGCGCGGGAAAGGCAGCCTGTGCCCCCAGCGCCTGGGGCAGCGCGCAGGCCATCGATCCGTGCGACCAGGAGCCGATCAGGCGGCGCTTGCCATTGAAGTGCAGGTACCGCGCCGCCCAAATAGACGGCGTGCCCACATCGACCGTAAAGACCGCGTCCTCGGCCGCTGTTTCATCGACCACGCGGGCCACGTACTCCGGGTGCAGGGGCGTGCTGCCGGGCTTGCCCACGGCAAGCTCGTCCAGGTCCTTGCGCGAATCGCGATAGTGTTTCACGCTCTGTTTCAGGTGGTCGCCGTCTTTCTTTTTGAGCCTGGGCAGCAGCGCGGCCACTGTTTCCTTCACCGTTCCGATCAGGCCCACATCGACCACGGTGCGACGCCCGATCTGCTCGCCTCTGACATCGACCTGAATCTTCTTCGCCTTCTCCGGGTAAAACTGCGGATACGGAAAGTCCGTGCCAAGCGCCAGCAGCGCATCGCAGTGCATCATCGCTTGATATCCGGACGCGAAGCCGATCAGCCCGGTCATGCCGACGTCATAAGGATTGTCGTACTCGACAAACTCCTTGCCGCGATAAGCGTGGACGATGGGCGCCTGCAGCTTCTCGGCGATCTGCATCAGCTCGGCGTGCGAGCCCTCGCATCCGGCACCGGCAAGAATCGTGACCCGCTTCGCATCGTTAAGAAGCGAAGCTGCTGAGGCAAGGTCCGGTTCCGGTGGCAAAAGGCCCGAATCGTTGCTGAGAAATCCAAGGGGCACAGCGGGGAACGGACAGGACTTGGCGGAGATGTTGCCGGGTATCACGATGACCGCGACCCCTCGTTTCGCGATCGCCGTGCGCATGGCGATGGCAAGGATGCGCGGCATCTGGTCCGGCTCGGACACAACACCGCAGTAGTGGCTGCAGTCCTTGAAGATCTGCTCCGGCGAGGTCTCCTGAAAGTACGTGGTGCCCAGCTCCTGGCTCGGTATCTGCGAGGCGATCGCCAGCACGGGCACACGGCTGCGATGGCAGTCGTAGAGTCCATTGATGAAGTGGAGATTGCCTGGTCCGCAGCTGCCGGCGCATACCGCCAGCCGGTTCGTCAGATGAGCATCCGCACCGGCTGCAAAAGCAGCCGTTTCCTCATGCCGGACATGGATCCACTGTAACTCTGGATGGGTCCTGATTGCATCCGTGACCCCGTTGAGCGAATCGCCCGGCAAGCCGTAAACGCGTTTGACTCCGGACAGGATGAGTGTTTGCACCAGCACTTCTGCGACGCTTGCCATGGAATCCTCTGTACCCAATCAGAGATCATGGAGGCGTCGTCCGTTGCAGACTGGCAATGCAATGCGGCTGTGCACTCAAAGCAACTCACAAGCACGGTGCAGCCCCTTGGTGCAGCTCTTTGAAAGGGAGCCATTTGACTGAGCTTGTGTGTACTTGTGTGCCGGATTCCGCCGCGGCCGCCGGACACAGATCGATCCAGCACATCGCAGCCGTCGAAGAGGTATTTTGATTGTGCAGACATTTCCAGCGATTGCCGGGGAAGCATACATCCTGCAGGGGGTGTGGATGTATGGCGGGGACGACGGGGCTCGAACCCGCGACCTCTGCCGTGACAGGGCAGCGCTCTAACCAACTGAGCTACGTCCCCCAACGTTCAGGCGCTGGCGGCGTGGATCGCCGGCCGGGCCGGGGTGGCTGGGATCACCCCACTGCCAAACTATAGCAGACTTGCTCGCGCCGTTCGCATGCTCGCGGGTGCGATCCATAGAAAAGTGCGCCCTCAACGTACAAAGCAGAAAACACTGTGTGGCAGCCGGCACATCGTAACCGGCACATGAAGCTTGTGATCTTTGGACTGGCACTGTCGTCGTCGTGGGGCAACGGGCATGCGACGTTGTGGAGAGCGCTGCTGCGAGCACTGGCGCGGCAAGGGCACCACATCACGTTTTTCGAAAAGGATGTGCCTTTTTATGCCGAAAATCGCGATGGCTGGCAGGCGCCCGAGGGCGTTGTGCCGGCGCTTTACAGCAGCCTGCAGGCGGACCGAAAACGCATCAGCCGGGCCCTGCGCGAGGCCGATGCAGCGATTGTGACAAGCTACTGCCCTCAAGGCGCAGACGTGTGCGAGGCGGTACTTGATTCCCCGGTGCCGATCACCTGCTTTTACGACCTGGACACGCCTGTGACGCTGTCCGCGCTTGCGGGCGGCCAGGTGGTCGACTATCTGCCGGCCGGGGGTTTGAGCGGCTTTGACCTGGTCCTGAGTTACACGGGCGGACCCGCGCTGCAGGCCCTGAAAACCCGGTTGGGAGCGCGGCAGGTTGCGCCCTTGTACGGCTTTGTGGACCCGGACGCGCATTATCCGGCGGCAGGCGACGCGGCGTTTCGAGCCGATCTGTCCTACCTGGGCACCTATGCCGCCGACCGCCAGCCGGGGCTGGGGGAGCTGTTTCTTGCGCCCGCCCGTGAAAGGCCCGGGCAACGTTTTTTGATCGGCGGCGCCATGTACCCAAAAGATTTTCCGTGGGAACCGAACCTGTATTTTGTTCGGCATGTGCCGCCGGAGCTCCACCCGGCCTTTTTCTCATCGAGCCGGCTCACGCTCAACATCACGCGCGCGGCCATGGCCGCCTATGGCTGGTGCCCCTCGGGGCGCCTGTTTGAGGCAGCCGCCTGCGGTGCCCCGCTGGTGAGCGATGTATGGGACGGGCTCGACAGCTTTTTTACGCCGGGCGATGAGATCCTGTTCGCCCGCACACGCGAGGACGTTCTGCAAGCGCTCGACGCCACGCCGGACGAGCTGGGGCGCATGGCGGGCCGGGCCCGTGAGCGGGTGCTGGCCGAGCACACAGCCATGCACCGTGCGCGGCAGCTGGAGCAGCTTTTCAGCAGCATCGCTGCGTCGGCGGGCGCAACCCGCTGAGGCCCGCCGTGTGGGGCGTGGTGCCGGCGGCGGGGCGCGGCAGCCGCATGCAGCCGCTTGCTTTCAGCAAGGAGCTGCTGCCGGTCGGCACACGCCTCGAGTCGCAGCCCTCCGGCATGGTCGAGCGGCCGCGTGCCGTCAGCGAGTACCTGCTGGAACGCATGATTCGCGCCGGTGCGACGCGCTTTTGTTTTGTAATTTCACCGGGCAAGTCCGACATCCTGGAGTACTACGGCGCGAGCTTCGGCGGCGTTCCGATCGTCTACGTGGTGCAGCCTGCGGCAGCCGGGTTATGCGACGCGATCTTCTGCGCGGCTCCGCTGGTCGACGCGGACGACGAGCTGTTGCTGGGTCTGCCGGATACGGTGTGGTTTCCGGAAGACGGACTCGCCCTGCTGCCGCGCGACACGCTGGCCTTTTTGTTGTTTCCGGTCGATCGGCCACAGCTGTTCGACGCTGTGGTGCTGGATGCCCGCGGTGCCGTGGTGCGCATCGAGGTGAAGCAGGCAGTGCCCACGTCGTCGCTGGTGTGGGGAGCGGTTCGTATGCCCGGCAAGGTGTTTCATGCCTTGCACGGCTTGTGGGAAACGCCCGCGCGCGGCGACGAGTACCTGGGCACGCTGGTCAATGCCTGGCTTGCGGAGGGCGGTCGTGCCGTGGGCATCGCGAGCGGCACGCACTACGTCGACACGGGAACGCCGCATGGTTTTCGCGAAGCGCTGCGCCTGCTCGACGAGCGGAGCGAGCGCGGCCTGTAGCGGGAAGCGCCTCTCGCATCGTGTGCACATTTCTTTGTGCAGTCGCGGAAACACCTTTCCGCTCGGTGCCATCCCATGCTGTGATACACACGCGCGCATCGCGGAGCACAGGTAAAACGCAGCACATAGACTGGGAGGACAGGGACCATGGCTCTTTCAAAAACAACGCAGGATCATGATGAAATACAACAGTGGGCCGAAGCACGGGGCGGCAAGCCTGCGGAGGTAACGAGCACCAGCGAGCATGGTACCGGCATTCTTCGCCTGGAGTTTCCGGGGGCGGCAAACGCCAACGACAGCAACCTGAACGAGATCAGCTGGGAGGAGTTCTTCGAGAAGTTCGACGCGAGCGGGCTTTCGCTGGTGTACCAGGAGGTAACGGCGGAAGGGGCGGAAAGCAACTTCAACCGGCTGGTGTACCCGGAAAACGTAAGCGCGAGCGCGAAGGGGAGCACTCGTAAAACGGCCGGCAAAAAAGCCGCGCCCGCAAAGAAAGCCGCAACCGAGCGCACACCGCGTCGCGCTGCGGCGAAGAAGACCGCTGCAACCGGCACGTCGGCGAAAAAGACGGTTGACGGAGCGAAGAAGACCACGGCAAAGACAGGGACGAAGTCCGCGAAGCCTGGGGCAACAAAGCCCGCGGCCACGAGGACTGCCGGGAAAAAGACGGCAGCCAAAACCGCCGGGAGGCCCGCACCGGCGAAAAAAACAGCAACGTCAAAAACCGGAACGAAAAAAGCGTCTGCCGCGAGTGGTCGCAAGCCGGCCGTGAGCGGCAAAGCGACGGCCAAGAAAGCCACTGCCAAGAAAACTGCCGCGAAGAAAACCACGGCGAAAAAAGCTCCTGTTTCCGCAAAAAAGAAGACAGCAACGGCGAAAAAGACCGGGCGTCGCTGACGATGGCGGCTCCAGAGCGATTTCGGAGCGGTTCCAGAGCCGCTCCGGGGAGCAGCTCGCGAGCCGCCGATCCAGATCACACTGCTACACTCGGAAGGTTGTTTCAAAGGAGTTGGATCCATGGCTGATGTCACGATTACAGTGAGACCGAACGGACCTTTTCGGGTCGAGGGACCCATCCGGCTGGTCGACGGCAATGGCGGTGAATGGGACCTGACCGGCAAGCCGGCAGTGTCGCTCTGCCGCTGCGGCGCATCGGCGCGCAAACCGTTCTGCGACGGCATGCACACCAAGATCGGCTTTGCCGCGGCGGAAGCCGCCGTAGCCGCGACCGACCCGGCAGCCGCACAGGCTGTCAAGGGCGACAACGCGCCCAAGTCCGGCTTTTAGGGGTCGAGCGCATCGGGCGGTATCGATCGGATCACCCATGAATACCGCTCCCAGCCGACGCTTCCAGGCCGGCAAGCTTCGCTTTATCGCCCGCCTGGTACGCGAGTCGCTGCTGACGCCGATGGCCGGCAAACCCCAGCTGCCTTTGCGGGCAGCTCCCGGCGAGGTGGGCGTGACCTGGATCGGCCATTCGTCGTTCCTGCTGGAGCTTGCCGGCTTGTGCATCCTGGTCGACCCGGTCTTCTCCAGCTTTCTGTTGCTGTTGAAGCGCAGACGCAAGCCCGGCCTTCGCCTGCGCGACCTGCCGCCTGTTGACCTTGTTCTGCTGACCCACGCGCATATGGATCACCTGGACCTGCCGTCGCTGCGCGGGGTGCTGCGCCACGCGCGCCGTCATCGTGCGCCGGCACCCGTCGTGATCGTTCCTCGCGGCGTGGAAGACCTGGTCGCCGGACTGGGCTTTCAAGAGGTCCGCGTGCTGGAGCCGTACGAGCTCACCGCCATCGGGCCTGTAACAGTCACCATGACCCCGGCCCGTCACTGGGGGGCTCGCTTTTTCAACGACACCTGGCGCGGCTATGGCGGTTATGTGCTGCGCGCGGGCGAGCGGTCCATCTACCACTGCGGCGACAGCGCCTACTTCCCCGGCTTTGCCGAGATCGGTCGGCGGCTCAGCCCGGAGATCGCCCTGGTGCCCATCGGGGCTTACTCGCCCGACAGCTTTCGCAGTGTTCATACAAGCCCCGAGGACGCGTGGCAGGCGTTTCAAGACCTGGGCAGCCGGATGATGATCCCCATGCACTACGGAACGTTTCGGCTCTCGGCCGAACCCATGGACGAGCCGCCCCGACGCCTGCTGGCCGCGGCTCAAAAGAGCGGCATGGCAGACCGCCTGCTGCTGCTTGAAGAGGGCCGCACCCATCTGTTCCCTGCCCAGCCCTAGCCCTTCTGCTGTATGCTCCGTGCAGTTGTGCACGACTCCACCTGGAATGGATTCCTGTCTTGAACTCACTGCTTCTGCGCAGCGCCCTGGTCGGCGCACTCGGCGGGCTGCTCTTCGGCTTTGATACTGCTGTCATCTCGGGCACGACGCATCAGCTGACGCAGGTGTTTTCGCTTTCAGCGACGCAGCTCGGAGTTACCGTTTCCATAGCGCTGATCGGGACCGTGCTCGGCGCGCTCACCTCCGGCAGCCTGGGCCAGCGCATCGGCTCGCGAGAAGCACTGCGGATCATGGCGGTGCTTTACGTGCTTTCAGCGATCGGCACATCGCTCGCCTGGAACTGGCCGGCGCTGCTCGTCTTTCGTTTTATCGGCGGACTCGGGATCGGCGGCTCGTCGGTGCTGGGCCCCGTATACATTGCCGAAATGGCCCCGGCACGCATCCGGGGGCGACTTGTCGGACTCTTTCAGATCAACATCGTCATCGGCATCCTGCTGGCGTATGCGTCCAATTTCGCACTCGGAAGCGCACACCTCGGCGCAACCCTGTGGCGCTGGCAACTCGGCATCGCCAGCCTCCCGGCGCTGCTGTTCCTGGCGCTCTTGTTTGGGGTGCCGCGTTCGGCGCGTTGGCTTTTAACACGCGATCGCGTCGGGGAAGCGCGCGAAGCGCTTGGCCTGCTGGGCTCGCCCGACCCGCAGGCCGAGGTCGACGAGCTGCGCCGGTCGATCCATGCCGACGCCGCGCACCGCAATGCTCCACTGTTCACCCGCAAGCTGCGTCTGCCCATCTTTCTCGCCATGTCCATCGGCCTGTTCAATCAGCTTTCCGGCATCAATGCCATTCTTTATTACCTCAACGACATCTTCCGTTCGGGCGGCTTTTCGTCGGTGTCCTCAGATGAGCAATCCGTGCTGATCGGCGCCATGAACCTGCTTGCGACCCTGCTGGGCATGAGCGTGATCGACCGCATCGGGCGCAAAACCCTGCTGCTGATCGGCTCGGTCGGCACCGCCGCGGCGCTGGCCGGGGTAGCCGCGGTCTTTTACACGCATCAGCACCGCGGGGCCCTGCTGTGGCTGCTGGTGGGCTACATCTTTTTCTTCGCGATCTCCCAGGGCGCGGTGATCTGGGTGTACATCAGCGAGGTGTTTCCAACGCGCGTGCGCGCCAAGGGGCAGAGCCTGGGCTCGGGGTCGCACTGGGTGGCGAACGCGGCGATCTCGTTTGCCTTTCCTGTTATCGCAAGGCACTCTTCCGGCGCTCCGTTTGCCTTTTTCAGTGTCATGATGGTGGTCCAGTTCTTTGTCGTGTGGTTCATCTACCCTGAAACAAAAGGGGTATCGCTGGAGCAGCTGCAGCGGCAGCTCGGCACGGACGAGGCCTGAGCGGCTTCTCTCTTCGCTATGATGGGTAAGCAGCTTCGCTGGTGATTTTAGCAATGCGAATGCGTGCTGTGCTGCGGCCGATGGGGTTCCCCGGACATCTAAAAACACATGATGCAGGTTCAGCAAAAGCTCGAAATCCTCGCCGACGCGGCCAAGTACGATGCCTCCTGCGCGAGTTCCGGGGCCAAGCGCGACGGCAACGGCAAAGGCGTCGGCCACTCCGATGGCGAGGGGATTTGCCATAGCTACACGCCGGACGGCCGCTGCATTTCGCTGCTCAAGATCCTGCTGACGAACTATTGCACCTATGACTGCGTGTTTTGTGTGAATCGCGTGTCGTCGGACGTGCGTCGCGCCCGCTTTTCGCCGCAGGAAGTCGTCGACCTCACGATCAACTTCTACAAGCGCAACTACATTGAGGGCCTGTTTCTCAGCTCCGGCATCATCCAGTCGCCCGACTACACGATGGAGCAGCTGATCGAGGTGGCGCGCAAGCTGCGCGAGGAGCATGCCTTCGGCGGCTACATTCACCTAAAGGCGATCCCCGGGGCCAGTGAAGCCCTGCTGAAGCGCGCGGGCGAACTGGCCGATCGCCTGAGCGCCAACATGGAGCTGCCGACGCAGAGCGATCTTGTGCAGCTGGCACCGGATAAAAAAGTCGATGTGATCGAAGGGACCATGTCGCAGATCGCCGAGCGTTCGGCCGAGTCGGTCGAGGATCGCAAGCGCACACGGACCGCGCCGAAATTTGCGCCCGCGGGCCAAAGCACACAGCTGGTGGTGGGCGCGACACCGTCGACCGATCAGCAGATTCTTGCAACCGCCTCGCACCTTTACGGCAGCTATGGTCTGCGGCGGATTTATTACTCGGGCTTCAGCCCGTTTCCGCAGGGCGACGCGCGCCTGCCGCTGCGGCCGGCTCCATTGGTGCGCGAGCATCGCCTGTACCAGGCCGACTGGCTGATGCGCTACTACGGCTTTAAAGGTGAAGAGCTGACAACGCCCGACCAGCCCAACCTGGACCTGACGCGTGATCCCAAGCTGACGTGGGCGCTGGCGCATCGCGAGTTCTTCCCCGTGGACGTGAACCGCGCCACGCGCGAGGCCCTTTTGCGGGTACCGGGCATCGGCTACCGCAATGTCGACCGCATCCTGCGCATCCGTCAGTACCACCCGCTTTCGCTCGAAGACCTGCGCAAGCTCAACGTGCGGCTCAAAACGGTGTCGCCCTTTGTGACGGCCATCAACCATCTCGGGCCGACGGCCACGCTCGATTCACTCAGCCTGCCGGAGCAGATGGTCATCCCGGCGCAGATGCAGTTGTTTGAGGCCGGCGCGGCAGCGAGCACGGGGCAGCTGTGAGCCTCGGACTGGCATACCGGTTGCGGATCGCGCCCGAATTTACAGCCTGGCGCGAAGAAGCACGCCGTCTGCTGCGCGACGGCATCGCGCCTGAACAGATCGAGCTGGTCGATGAAGAAAGCGACACGGCGCTGGCGTTTGCATTTGCCCCCGCGCCGGAGCCGGATCGGCACCGGGCCGTTCCGCAGCCGGCCGTGCCGCAGGCGTTTCTCGACCTGGCCGAGATCGTCGCCTGCCATCGCGACCCGGAGCGCTGGCAGCTGCTGTATCGCGTACTGTGGCGTCTCCAGGCCGAGCGCTCGCTGATGAAGAACGAACTCGACCCGGACATCGCGTACATGCGGCGCATGGATCACCAGGTACGGCGCGACCTGCACAAGATGCATGCCTTTGTGCGTTTTCGCATGGTGGAGGAGCAAGGGAGCGAGCACTACATTTCCTGGTACCGGCCCGACCATCGCATCCTTGCGCTCGCGGTGCCGTTTTTTGTCGAGCGTTTCGCCGTCATGCGATGGACGATCCTGACCGACTATGCCGCCGCGAGCTGGGACCCGGAAACGCGGCGGGTGACCTGGGGACCGGGTGTGCCGCGCTCGGCCGCGCCGCAGGCGGATGAACTCGAGTCCATGTGGCGGTCGTACTACGGATCGATCTTTAACCCGGCACGGCTGAACACACGCGCCATGCGCGCCGAGATGCCGACCCGCTACTGGGCCGAGCTGCCGGAGCTCAGCATCCTGCCTCAACTACTCAATGACGCAGATCGCCGCGTGGGGACCATGATGGAACAACAAAGCAACCTGCTGACCAACACCTATGTGCCGCAAACGCACACTCTCCCTGTTTTGGGCGAAGCCCTGCCCCGCTGCGAAGGCTGTGAGCTGTACAAGCCGGCGACGCAGGCGGTCTTCGGCGTGGGCCTGGCGCAGGCGACGCTGATGCTGGTCGGCGAGCAGCCTGGCGACGCCGAGGACCTGGCCGGCAAGCCTTTCGTGGGCCCGGCCGGCAAGGTGCTCGACCAGGCCATCGAAGAGATCGGCCTGAACCGCGCGGAGATGTATGTGACCAACGCGGTCAAGCACTTCAAGTTTGAGGAGCGCGGCAAACGTCGGATCCATGCCTCGCCTAACCTGCGCGAGATCACGGCCTGCCGTCCCTGGCTGCTGGCGGAGCTCGACGCGGTGCAGCCGAAGGTCGTGGTGTGCCTGGGTGCGTCCGCCGCCAAGTCATTGCTGGGCGCCAAGTTCGCGCTGATGAAAGACCGCGGCAGGGTAGTGGAGTCGCCCTGGGCACCGCGCGTGGTGGCGACGATCCATCCGTCGGCGGTACTACGCGCGGAGGGCGACACAAAGCGCGTGCTCTATGACTTCATCAAGCAGGATCTCCTGCTGGCGGAACGAATCGCCATGCAGGAGGCCTCTTAAGCGCTAGAAGTAAATCCTAGAAGGTCACGTTGGGGGCGTTTTTCGCGCCTTCGTTCGCCTGGAAGTACGCATTGTCCGTGTGGAAGCCGGCCATACCGGCCCACACGCTTGCCGGGAACTGCTGGATGTACGTGTTGTAGTCCTGCACGGCCAGGTTGTAGCGCCGGCGCTCCACCGCGATGCGGTTTTCTGTCCCTTCCAGCTGGTCCTGCAGCGATAGAAAGTTCTGATTGGCCTTCAGATCGGGATAGCTTTCGCTAAGCGCCAGCAGCCGGCCGATCGCGCCGTCAAGTCGTCCGTTGGCCGCGATCTTGCTTTGCGGGTCCTGCGCGTTCAGCAAGCCCGCGCGAGCGTTTGCAATATCGCCGAAGACCGTCTCCTCGTGCTTGGCATAACCTTTGACCGTGTTCACCAGGTTGGGAATCAGGTCGGCGCGCCGTTGCAGCTGTGTGTCGATCTGTGCAAACTGCGCCTGCACCTCGTTGTGCTTGGCCACCATCGTGTTCTTGCTGCCGATATAGCTGAAAAAGGCAATCACGACCAGCGCGAGCACACCCAATCCGACTAACGTTCCACGTTTCATTGACTGACTCCTGTTCAAAGTTTAAAAACTACCGCCTGCGCCGCCGCCGCCGGTACTGCCGCCGCCGAAGCCGCCAAAACCATCGTTGTCGTCATCATTGCGGCCGCCACCGCCGCCCCCACCGCCGAAGCCGCCGCCCAGAAACATGCCCAGAAGAAACGGCAGCATGCCGGTGCGCGCCGCGACAAAAAACACCAGCAGAAACACTGCGAGTAGAACGGCTGTTTCCTTGGGTCCCACGTGTGCGCCGCGTTCCACGGGCGCCAGCCGGGCAGGCCGCACCTGGAGTTGAATGCCTGCATCCTGGGCAATCAGCCCGGCCAGCTGCTCGGCCCCCAGCGTCAGGCCCTCGTCGTTCTGGCTCACGCGCAGGTACTGCTCCATCTGCCGGCCGATGATGCCGGACTTCTCGTCGGTGATGACACCTTCGAGCCCGTAGCCGGTCGAGATAAACCACTTGCGGTCGCCGATTGAGACCAGCAGGATGACACCGCGATCCGTCCCTTTCGCGCCGACCTTCCATGCATCCTCCAGCTGCACCGCGTAATCGGCGATCGGCTCGCCGCCGGTGTCCTGCACGGTGACCACAGCCATTTGGCTGTGCGTTTGACGCTCCAGCGCACCGCAGATTGCGTCGAGGTGTGCTGTTGTCTCGGCGGAAAGCACATGCCCGTCATCGCTGACGTAATCCGTCGGCCGGGGCAGGTCTTTGACGGCCTGCGCGCGCAGCGGCGCGGGTGTGCCTGCCCACCACGCAAACATCAAGCTCAAGGCAAACAGGGCGTTACGCATGCAGTTGTTATTGTACGGGGGAGCTGCCGCGCCATGTCCTGACGACACAACAAAGCCCGCCGAAGCGGGCTTTGTTGCATAGCAGGCGGCAGGGCAGCTTACATCGTGCTGGACGAACCCATGGTCACATTGTGCGCCTGGCCGATCTGCTGAATCATTTGCAGGTGCTGCGCCACAATCGGTTCACCCTGGGCAGCGGCCGCTTTCTCATCCGGCAGCATTCCGCTCGAGGCTTCCATCTTGAAGTCGGCGTCGGACTTCTGATGATCGGTCATCTGTGCCTTGATGTACTCCTGGTCGAAGGCATCGCCGCTCAAGCCTTGCAGCTTTTTGTACTCAGCCTTGTGCATCTTGCTCACCAGGTCGGTCGGCGGCGTTACCCCTGCCTGCGCGGCGACCGGCTGCATCTGCGTCATCAGCTTGTTGTGATCGTCAATCATCTGCTGGGCATACTTTTTGACGTCGTCGCTGTTGCTTTTCTTCAATGCCAGCTCGCTGGTCTTGATCTCAAACAGGCTGCCGTCACTTGCATTTTTCAGGAAGAGCTTATCCTGTGTGCTCGCCTTGGCCTTGCCTGTGCCCGACATCGAGCTCATGTCGCCGCTCTGCGCCATGGCTGAACCCAACCCCATGCCCAATACCATGGCCGCCATGGCGAGCCCGCGTCCCTTGTTACAGTTTCCATTCATCATCATCATTGCTCCTTATAACTTTCGGCCTTACAAGCGGCCACATCAGGTAAGGCGCTAAAAGCCGCCTTTGTGTTGCCTGCCGGGTAAAGGCACCTGCGCGCGATCAATCGTCCCTTGCGCCAGTCGCAGTATCCTTGAAAGACATGAGCATCCCCGTAGCCGCTCCGCCCATCGCGCGTCAGGACCCCCAAACCGTCGTTCTACACGGCTGTACCCTCCACGACAGCTACGGCTGGCTGCGCCACAAGGACAGTGAAGAGGTACTCAGCTACCTCCGTGCGGAGAACAGCTACACCGATGCCGTGATGGAGCCGTCGAAGCCGCTCCAGGAAACGCTTTATAGCGAGCTGCTGTCGCATATCAAGCAGACCGACGTAAGCGTGCCGGCGCAGGACGGCGCGTACTGGTACTACGCGCGAACGACCGAAGGTTCGCAGTACCCGGTGTACTGCCGCAAGGCGGGTTCCCGCGATACCTTTGAGAGCTCGCCTGAAGAGGTGATCCTCGACGTGGAAGCGCTTGCCGCCGGGCAGAGCTTCATGGCGATCGGCGGCATGGATGTATCGGATGACGGCCGGCTGCTGGCGTACTCGACCGATACGACGGGCTTTCGGCAGTACACGCTGCACATCAAGGATCTCTTCACCGGCCAGTTGCTGCCCGAGTCGGTCGAGCGCGTGGGGTCGATCGTATGGGCGGCCGACAACCGGACGCTGTTCTACACGGTGGAAGACGAGGAGCAGAAGCGGCAGTTCCGGCTGTACCGGCACAGACTCGGCTCGCCGGTAGGCGACGACGTGCTGGTGCTGGAAGAAGCGGATGAGCGCTTCAACCTGGGCGCGGGTCGCACGCGCGACGGGGCTTACCTCGTCGTCGAGAGCGGGAGCCACACGACCAGCGAGGCGCGCCTGCTGAAGGCTGACGCGCCTGAGTCGGCGTTAACGCTGGTGGCCCCGCGCCGCGACGGCATCGAGTACTACCCCGACCATCGCCATGGGCTCCTATACATCCGGGTCAACGATCGCGGACGCAACTTTCGGCTGGTCACCGCGCCAGTTGCAGCGTGCGCAGAGTGGACGGAGCGGATCCCGCATCGCGACGACGTGATGCTTGAGGATGTCTCACTATTTTCTGATTTTGCGGTCGCGTCGGAGCGGCGCGGCGGGCTGGAGCACCTCCGCGTTTTGCACTTTGCAGACGCGGGACCCGAGATCGCGCGCGAAGCCGAGATTGGCTTTCCCGAGCCGGCCTATAGCGTGCACCTGAGCGGCAATCGCGAGTTCTCAACCGACCTGCTTCGCTACAGTTACACATCGCTGGTCACGCCCGCTTCGGTGTTCGACTATGACGTGCGCACGGGCGAGTCCATGCTGCTGAAAGAGCAGGAAGTGCCGGGCGGTTTCGATCGCACGCTGTATGCGTCCGAGCGGATGGAAGCGGTTGCGTCGGACGGCGTGCGGGTGCCGGTTTCGCTCGTGTACCGACGCGACGCGCGCGGGCCTGACGGTACGTTCAGTCACGCTCCCCTGCACGTTTACGGCTATGGCTCGTACGGTTACGCCCTGCCGCTCGGCTTCAGCTCCAACCGGCTCAGCCTGCTGGATCGCGGGTTTGTGCTGGCCTACGCGCATATTCGCGGGGGTGGCGACCTGGGCAAGCCCTGGCACGACGCGGGCCGGCTTGGCTCGAAAATGAACACCTTTACGGACTTTATCGCCGTGACCGAGCACCTGCTCGCTCAGGGCTACGGCGCGCCGGGACGGGTCGCGATCCAGGGTGGCTCGGCCGGCGGCCTGCTGATGGGCGCGGTCGTGAACCTGCGGCCGGAGCTGTTTCGCGCGGTGGTTTCGCAGGTGCCGTTTGTGGACGTGATGAATACCATGCTGGACGCGTCGTTGCCGCTGACGGTGCCCGAGTATGAAGAGTGGGGGAACCCGAACGTGCGCGAGGCGTTTGAGACGATGTTGAGTTACTCGCCCTATGACAACCTGCGCGTGGCGAGCTACCCGGCCATGCTGGTCAAAACGTCGCTGTACGATTCGCAGGTCATGTACTGGGAGCCTGCGAAGTATGTCGCGAAGCTGCGTACTTTGAACACGGGCGAGCACCCGATCCTGCTGCATACCAATATGACAGCCGGGCACGGCGGCGCCAGCGGGCGGTATGACTATCTACGGGAGATTGCTTTTGATTATGCCTTTCTGCTGCACGAGCTTTGCGGTCACTAGGTCTCATTAGGTACCGATAAGGAGAGGACCCATGCTAACCGACGTGCAACTCTGATGTCTCCTGCCAGTTTCATCGCGCCCAGCGAAACGGTGAAAAGCCAAATCAGGACTGCGGCCAAAGGATAGTAGGTGCTGAAAATCTTGCTTGTAGCTATCACACCCGAAGAACATGTAGCCAGCAAAGCTCCCAGTGAAACAGCGACTATGCCCAGCGCGGCGAGAAGGTCTTTCTTAATCGCAACTTCTACCACCAAGCGATGTCCGCGTCTGGCGAAGGCCGTCGAGTCAAATGCGCCTAAGAAGATAGCCAGCTCGTCCTCACGTTGTAATTCGAGGTCAAGCACTGTTTGACCTTTATTTCCAGCGATCCGTCGTACGAATCGAAAGCCATCTAACAAAAAGACAATCAGAAAACAGACGCTATCAAGAATTGTGACAGGGAGCAGGAGATATACCAGTATCTGGTCTGACGGTTTTTTAATGTGATGAAGGAAGGACACCAGAACAAAAAGTCCGAAAAAGATGAAGGCTAACCCTATACTGGCCTTTTCTAACCAGCTGTAGTTACGCGGACGCTTCGGCTCCTTATTCGCGTTTAAGCCATAGAGAAGCGCGGACTGCATAAACTTCATAGACGGCAGCTTGCTTTCGGCTTTCACTCCCGCGTTACCCTCTTCACTTAGCTCTTGGCACCCAGCATCCCGGCCTGCAACATCACCAACCCCGACAGATCCTTCTTCTCCAGCCCATGCTCTGCCT
>CAXSBW010000041.1:0-26959 GCA_964235795.1 uncultured Acidobacteriaceae bacterium
CTCTAGAAAAATGGTGGCCCCGGTTGCTGTGCAGGTCCACTGCTGCGATGCCGCGGTATTGACTTGGGTGTTGATGTTGTTGATGCAGGAAATGAGATCGTTCTCCGTGGGGCTCGGACTCGTGAACTTGGTGCTCCAGGTTTGCAGGCTGCTTAACGTGTTGATCACCGTGTTTCTCTGGTCCTGGGTCGAGATACAGCCTGCGGCAGTGATGTGGCCGATGGCAGTGCCGCCCACGCTGACATAGGGCGCATTGACCGCCAGGGTCAAACCACCCGTCGGGCTCTGGTAGATCAGGTTCGAGCCGGCATACACATCAAGCTGTCCATCTACGATATAGGCCGCACAGCCGGAACCGCCGCAAGCCTGGCCGGCCGTGCCCAGATCCCAAACCGGAGCACCCAGATCGTTGTTGAGCACCAGGTTGCCGTCGCCCTGCATTGTTAGTGCCCCACCGTTGACCAGCACGGATGCGTTCTGGGGCAGGATGAGATCGTTGAAGCTCGGCACGGCGGCCCAAACCGTGGACCCTTGCGGGCCGATGATGCTGACATAGGGAGCGTTTTGAGAAAGAAGAAGATTGCTGCCCTTGCCGTCGGTATGTGAGGCCCAGAACCAGCTCGTGCCGTTGTAGAGCACCAGGTTGCCGTCGGGCTGGAAGTCGGCGTGGCAGCCCTGAGAACAATCTTGACCCGCGGTGAGGGTGCTCCAGGAGCCGCCCGGGTAGTACATAACGAAGTTGCCGTCGGACTGCATCACCAGGTGAGCGCCGCCGACCTGGACGGGATTGTTCTGCGCGAACGAAACTGCATTGTAGTAGGCCTGCGTAGCCGGTCGGACCGGAGCTTGCACGGGCGGGGGCGGGGGCGGATTTTGAAACGGATCGGTGTAGCTCTGCGCCGCAGCTTGGAAACTGATTGCTGCAAGCGTGAGAAGGGGGAATAGAGACCGCACGTACATGCTACCTGCCTTGGACTTCAGAGGAACCAGACGAATGTAGCATGCGAAGGATTACAGCAATGGACTAGACGGAATAAAGGTTGCCAATTGCGGCAATGACGCTCAGAGCGCTCCATCGTAACTACATGCGATGTAATTCGAGCCTGCTTCGGTGATCTCCAGGGCGACACTGTGCCGTAAATCTCCCGTCTCGTGTGAATAGGCTCTACAGCAGCAGCTTGCGGATGCGTCGCTGGAACGGCCGTTCGACCAGCACCAGCGTCAACCCGGCGCCGGCGGCAAGCAGCGCGTAGCTGATCCACGGGTCCAGGCGGATCAGTCCCGTGCGGTCGAGCCAGTGCGAGTCGTGGATCAGGTTCCACAGGTTGAAGTGCAGCAGGTATAGGCAGTAGCTGGCCTGGCCCAGCGCGAGAAACGGCGCAAAGCCGAAGAAGCGCGCGATGAGATTGTGCCCGGCAAGACCCAGGATGGCGCAGCCGAACAGCGGCATCAGCAGACCGTCGTGCATCAGCACGTAAGGGATGTGGTCGCCGAAGCGCAGCACAGTGTAGATACCGGCAACGCCGAAAGCTCCGAGCCACAAGCGAAGCGAGCCGGTCCGACGCAGGCGGGCGTCCAGGTCGGCCAGCGTGAGCCCGAACAGGAACGACGGCAGGTGCGGCGGCGGGCTGAACTTGAGCGCCCGGATCCAGAAGCCCTCGGTGTAGCGACCCGGGTGCGGGTCGCCGTCCGGCAGAAAGTGCATGTAAAGCAGCGGCAGCGCCAGACCGCAGGCCCAGAACAGCAGGAGCAGGCCCAGGGTGCCCCGGTTGCTCTCCGGCCGGCGCCACTGGACCGCAAAGGGGAATACGAGGTAGAAGAAGACCTCGGTGGACATGGTCCAGGCCGGCGTGTTCCAAAAGGTCGACAGCGAGGGCAGCCAGCCTTGCAGCAGCAGCGGGGTCAGCACCAGGCCCTCGTAAAACTCGGTGTGCGAGCGCACCGTCCACTCACTGCGGAGCATGCCGAGCGAGAGCAGCAGTGCGAACAGGTAGACCGGGTACAGGCGCGAAAGCCGCGCGACCCAGAAGCGCCAGTGGACCAGCTCGCCGCGTTGCGCGCGGGCGCTGTAGTTGTACGAAAGGATAAAGCCGGACAGCAGCAGAAAAAACGAGACGGAGGTGTAGCCGTTGTCGACGATCGGCGCGAACGGGCCAAACCATTTCGGATTGGAAAAGTGGAAGAAGACGATATTGGCGGCGGCAAAGGCGCGCAGGCCGGTGAGGGCGGGCAGGCGGTCGCGGCTTTTTTGGGGGGCCGGGTCCGAGGGTGAGTCGTCGCCGGCAGCCATCAGGGCCGGCTTTGCCCCGGGCCGGCCGGTACCGACCGCGCCGGCCGGGGATCCAGCCTGCAATCCTGATGACGGGTCGTGGAGCGGAGCGCTCAGCCCGTCACCAGCGAGCCGATCTTCTCCCCCGCGATGACCCGCCGGATGTTGCCCGGCCCGTTCATGTTGAAGATGATCATCGGCATACTGTTGTCCTTGCACAGGCTGACCGCCGTCATATCCATCACCTTGAGCCCGAGCCGCATGATTTCGGTGTAGGTGATCTCCTCGAATTTGGTCGCGGAGGCGTCGAGCTTGGGGTCTGCCGTGTAGATTCCCTCAACCTGGGTGGCCTTGAGCAGCACGTCGGCACGGATCTCCATGGCGCGCAGCGAGGCAGCCGTGTCGGTTGAGAAGTAGGGGTTGCCGGTACCGGCGGCGAAGATGACGATCCGGCCTTTTTCCAGGTGGCGCACGGCGCGACGGCGGATATAGGGTTCGCACACCTGGTGCATCTGGATGGCCGACATGACCCGGCAGTGCAGGCCGGTCTTCTCGATGGCGTCCTGCAGCGCAAGCGAGTTGATCACGGTCGCGAGCATGCCCATGTTATCGGCGGAGACACGATCCATGTGCCTGGCCTGCTCGGCGACGCCGCGAAAGAAGTTGCCGCCGCCCACCACTACCGCCACTTCGACGCCGTCGGAGCGGACCTCGGCGATCTCGCGGGCGACCTGGTGCACCATGGTGACATCGACGCCGAAGCCCCGGCCGGCGGCCAACGCTTCCCCTGACAGCTTCAGCACTACGCGCTTGTACATTGTTTTTGAGTATCGCATGGCTCCGGCGAGCGCCCAAAGCGTCTTAACAGGTTGAGGGATGATGCTTGGGTTTTGCACGAAAGCCGGACACTGAATGGCTGGACGAAGACCGGGGCAGCCCGGAGGAGGTGCGCAGTGCCCTGCGGTCGCTGCGGTTTGTCAACCGCTGGTTCGGCGGGGACCGGGTGCACCGATTGCTGCTGACGGAAGCCGCCGGAGACCGGCGCGAACTCGCGGTGCTGGAGGTGGCAGCCGGCCGTGCCACGGCGCTGGCAGCGGCGGCGCTCGCACTCAAAAAGCAAGGCGTGACCGTGCGGGCGACCCTGCTGGACCGCCAGGCGAGCCACCTGCCTCCGGACTGGCCCGGCGCGCTGCCCAGGCCGGAGCTGTTGCAGGGCGACGCGCTGCGCATCCCTTTGCCCGACCGGAGCATGGACGTGGTGAGCTGCTGCCTGTTTCTGCACCACCTCGCGCCGGACCAGGCTGCTGTTTTCCTCGCGGAAGCCGCCAGAGTGGCGCGGGTTGCGGTCGTGATCAACGACCTGGAGCGCACACGGACGCACTCCCTGCTTTCCCGGTTGTTCTCACTCGCGGACCCGAGCCGGATCTCGCGCCATGACGGGCCGATCTCGGTGCGGCAGTCGTACTCGCGGGCCGAGCTGCGGGCGATGCTGGTTGCGACGGGTCACCCGGCAACCGTGCGGCGGCGATTTCTTTACCGCATGGCGGGTGTGCTCTGGGTGCCTTAACGCAGGTCACACCCCAAAACCCTTTACTACGCGCGGTCGTCTCAATACTGTACTGACAGATACCTACGGAGTGCCTTTGAGCCAGATTGCCGCTGTTGCCACTGCCCTGCCCCCGCGTTACTACACCCAGCAGGAGATTTTCGATGAGCTTGTGAAGCACTGGGGCGACCGGCTGGAGAGCCCGGCGCTGCTGCAGCGCTTCCATCACCGGGTCGGCGTGGACGGCCGCTACTTCGCGCTGCCGCTGGAAGAGTACGCGGAGCTGGAGCGCTGGGGACAGTACAACGCGGCATGGCTGCGCGTGGCCGAGGAGCTCGGCGAGCAGGCCGTTTGCCGGGCGCTGGCGCAGGCCGGCCTCGACAAGGAGCAGATCGGCGCGCTGCTGACCGTCACGGTGACGGGCGTGGTGAGCCCGTCGCTCGACGCGCACCTGTGCAACCGGATGGGGCTGCCTGCGGACGTGCGCCGGACTCCGATCTTTGGGCTGGGATGCGTGGCAGGGGCCTCGGGCATCGCTCAGGCAGCGGACTACGTGCGCGCTTACCCGGACAGGATCGCGGTGCTGCTGTCGGTCGAGCTGTGCTCGCTGACCTGGCAGCGTGGGGATCTGTCGGTCGCGAACTTTATCGCGACCGGGCTGTTCGGGGATGGAGCCGCCGCGGTGATTGTGGCCGGCGACCAGGTGAAACTGCCCCGGCCACCCGGCCCGGCTGTGGTCGCCACCGCGTCCAGCTTCTACCGCGATACCGAAAGAGCGATGGGCTGGGACATCGGCGAGCAGGGCTTTACGCTGGTTTTGTCGCCGGAGGTGCCGGCGATTATCCGTGAGCACCTGCCGGTGGACCTGGCGCGGTTCCTCGCCGCGAATGGTCTTGAGCGCTCCGACATCACGAGCTGGGTGCTGCACACCGGCGGCCCGAAAGTGCTGGAAGCGATGGCGGACGCGGCCGGGGTCACGCGCGAGGAGTGCGCGCTCTCGTGGGAGTCGCTGCGCAAGGTGGGCAATCTGTCGTCGGCGTCGGTCTTGTTTGTGCTCGAGGATACGATCGCTGAACGGCGGCCCGCGCCCGGCAGCTACGGCATTCTCGCGGCGATGGGACCGGGCTTCTGCTCGCAGCTGGTGCTGCTGCGCTGGTGAGACCATTGGCCCAACATACTGCTTGCAGGGAATGGTTTCGCGCGTATAGTGGCCGCATCGGTAACTACTTCCTTGGGCAGGTTTGAAAATATGCGGATGCGGGCAGCGGTGGGCAGTGTTTCACGCGTAGCAGCGGTATCAACGATGGTTTTCGCTGGGCTTGCGGCGACGGCACAGACCCCTGTAACGGGCCAGGCACCGGCCGTGGCGGCCACCCCCAGGGTGGTCGGCTACTTTCCGCAGTGGGGCATTTACAACGGCTTCTTTCTTAAGAATCTCATCACCAGCGGTTCGGCTCCGCTGCTTACGCAGGTGGATTATGCCTTTGCGGAGCTGAGCAACAACCGCTGCGTCAGCGTCGACCCCTGGGCGGACTACCAGCGTCCTGTTGTTGCCGCGGAAGCTGTGAACGGCACCGCCGACTCGGGAGCACCGGGGGCGCCGGCGGGCAATTTCAACCAGCTGGCGGAGCTGAAGCAGCTGTATCCGAAGCTGAAAGTGGTCCTCTCGATCGGCGGCGGCAGTGCGAACCCGGCTGACTTCAGCGTGGCGGCACAGCCCGCGAACCGGGCGGCCTTTGTGAAAAGCTGCATCGACACGTTTGTGCGCGGCAACTTCGCGCCGGGCCTGCAACAAGCAGGCATTTTCGACGGCTTCGATGTCGACTGGGAGTACCCGGCCTCCGCCGCGGACAGGACCAACTTCACCGGGCTGCTGGCGGAGTTCCGCAAACAGCTTGACGCGGTGAAGCCCGGCCTGACGTTGACGATCGCCGCCCCGGCGGGCAGCTGGGCGTACCAGTACATCGACCTGAATGCGATCCAGCAGTCGCTCGACTTTCTCGGGCTTATGGCTTACGACTTTGACGGACCCTGGAACAAGGCAACGGGTTTTGTCGCCCCGGCCGTGCAGACAGCGACCGACCCTGCCCCCGCCAACAACGGCGCCGCGGCCGTCTGGGCCTATCTGCAGGCAGGGGTCGCACCAGGCAAGATCGTCTTCGGCGTGCCGTTCTACGGCTACGAGTGGACCCATGTGCCGAACGTGAACCACGGGCTGTTCCAGCCGGGAACGCCGGTCGGCCAGGGCACAAACTTCAACCAGCTGGTGTCGCTCGCGAGCACGTTTACCCAGTACCGCGATGCGACCACCGGTGAGCCGTGGATGTACGACGGCACCAGCTTTTGGACCTATGACGACCCGATCTCGCTCGGCTACAAGGCGACGGCTGTGCGTGTGGCGGGGCTGGGCGGCGTGATGGCCTGGAGCCTGAGCGGCGACACCGCCAATGGCGATCTGCTGAAGTCGGTGGCACGCTACCTGCAGCCGCAGTAGAGAACGGCTTAACGGCTTTGGAGCGGTTTTGAAACCGCTTCAAGGCCCATGCCGGCGGCCTCGACACCGATCGCAAGCTCGCAGGCCGCGCCGAGCAGCATGAGTCCGGCACCCAGTGCGTAACCCCAGGCGACATGGCTGCGATGGCCGGAGGCGATCAGCTCGCCGAAGAGCACGGGCGAGGCAACACCGCCGGCCAGGGTGCCGAGTGCGTAAAAAATGGCGATGGCGAAGGCGCGAATCTCAAGCGGAAAAATCTCGCTCACGGTGAGATACGCCGCGCTGGCCGCGGAGGACGCCACCAGGAAGATGGCGCTGAAGCAGAGATCGAGCGTGGTGGCCGTGAGCATGCCATGAACGAACGGGTAGATGACGGCCAGCAGCATCAGGCCGGAGATTCCGTAGGTCGCGGCAATCATCGGCTTGCGGCCCCAGCGGTCAAACAGCGGCCCCAACACGACCGGGCCGAAAAAACAGCCGACCGCGAACGGCAGCAGGTGCAGCGGCAGGTGCGCGTCGCTGACCCCGTAGTACTGCTTCACGATCAATCCATAGGTGAAGAAGATGGAGTTGAAAAAGAAGGATTGCGCCACCATGAGCACCAGCGCGAGCAGGGAGCGCAGGCGGTTGTCGCCCAGCATGCTGCGGAATACGTCGCCCCACGGGGTGAAATCGCGCACGGCCAGGCGCAGCGGCGAGCCCTGCGGCTCCGGCAGCTGCCTGCCGTTGCGTTGCACGTCCTTCTCGATCGCGTTGACGACCTCCTCAGCCTGATCCTCGTGTCCGCGCAGCATCAGCCAGCGCGGGCTTTCAGGCACGGCCAGCCGCAGGATGAGTACCCCGCCGCCCAGCACTGCCGCCGTTGAAAACGCCAGGCGCCAGCCGACATTGGTGGAGACCGCATGGCCGTTGAGCAGCGCAAACGACGCCAGTGCGCCGAACACCGCGCCCAGCCAGAAGGTCGCGTTGACGACCAGATCCACGGTGCCGCGCACCTTGCCCGGAATCAGCTCGTCGACGGCCGAATTGATGGCCGCGTACTCCCCGCCGATGCCGAAGCCGGTGATCGCGCGAAACAAGGCGAAGCTCCAAAAGTTCCACGAGAGTGCAGTGAGAAGCGTCGCGATGGAATAAGTGGCGAGTGTGACAAGGAAAAGCCTGCGGCGGCCCAGGCGATCGGTCAGGTAGCCGAAAAAGAGCGCCCCCAGCACGGCTCCGGCCAGGTAGGCGCTTGCACCGAATGTGACTTGCGGGCCCGACAGTCCGAGTCCGCGCTTGTCTTCAAGAATGCCGGCGAGCGACCCGGCAAGCGTGACCTGCAGGCCGTCCAGCAGCCACGACGTACCGAGTGCCGTGATGATGCGCACGTGCCATCGGCTGAAGGGCAGCCGGTCGAGCCGTGCCGGCACCATGCTTTCGACAATGCGTTCACCCGACTCCATCTCAGCGCTCCGGCTCTTCTTGACCGCCATCCGATTTCTCGTCGCTCGCGATAACGGAAATCGTTCCGACTCGTTCCAGGATGGCGTACTTGATGCCTTCGAGACTGCGGATGCCCTTGGATCGAGCCGTCGCCATCACATCCTGGTCGTCGATTCGCATGCCATGCATGACCTCGGTGTGCCACTGCCCACGCTGCAGCAGCATCACCGGCACCCCATCCACATACGTGCTGATGCGCCGCGAGGACGTACGCACCTGCGCTGTCACCCGATGCATCAGCCCAATGGTGAGGATGGCGCCGATGCAGTTGGTGGCGGATTTGTCGTCGCCCACCGTGGCCAGGATAATGAGCCCGCCGATCAGGAAAACGATCACGAACTCAAACGGCGTGAGCTGGCCGCCCGGGCGTCGCGACAAAAGGCGCACCACGAAAAGCAGAAAGAAGTAGCCGAGGATGGCGTGAATGATGGTGTACATAGTCGCTCGTTAAGGCATCACGAAAACGCCGGCGTTGAGTGAGTCGCGCGGGCGGTCCACAGTGCCGTCGCCGATCAATCGCAGTTCAAAGCGGGACCGGCCGATTTCCGCGGGCTGCAGCGCGAACTCGACCGAGTCGGGTTTGCTGCTTGAAGGAAAGATGTAGAGTACGCCGCCGTCGCCGGTAAGGGAGGTCGTCGGCTGAGGAATGATGCGCTGATTGCCCAGTGTTTTCACAACCGACTCGCTGACCCAAAGGCGAATTTGCCCATTCCGTACGGCATCCGGGCTGAAGTGGACCGTCAGGATAGAAGGTGTGCTGAAGCGCTCGACCCACTCATACTTGATGGTCATGGCCCCGTCGGCGGTCTGCTTGTGCGCGTTGGCCAGGGGCCCGCGGCCGAATAAACCGGCCAGGTCGAGCAGCACCAGAAGGCCGAAGAAGATCCAGATCGCTTTCTCGAACTTCCACCACTTGCGCTGGAACTCGAGGTCTTCGCCAACCGCGACCTCATCGTTGAACTTGGCGACAGTATCTTGTACAGGCCTGGTCGGTGTTTCAATCGCCATGGTAGACCCTTACCCTTTCGAAGACGGCGCGACGCTGATCTCGCCATTGCGTTCGAGCACGGCATACGCGATGCCGTCTATGGAAGAGATGCCTTTATCGCGCGCCGAGGTCATCACGTCTTCGGCTTCAATCGCCATGCCGTGCATGACCTCTTCCCGCCACTTGCCGTTTTCCATCAACACGAGCGGTGTGCCGTCGAGCAGGCGCGCCGCGCGAGACGAGTACTGACGCAGCATCACCAGAAAATAGTGCGCAAGGCCGATGGTCAAAATCTGCGTGAACGCATTGGTCAGCGAGCGGTCGTCGGCCACGATAAAGGTCAGCGCAAGGCCGCCGATGAAAAAGATCAGCACAAACTCGAAAGGGTTCATCTGCTTGCCGGGCCTGCGCCCGACCACACGAACCATGAAGACCAGAAAAAGATAGCCGAGCGCGGCTCGGATGATGGCGGCCATGGCAGCTCCTGCTTAGATCAGATGCGAGTAACCCTCACTGCGCGAGGATGCGGCTACTTCGTGGCGGAGACTCGGTGGAAATGAGCCTGCCATCGGTCGCCATCCAACAAGTCCGCATCGCGACCAACGGAAGCGCCAC
Source organism: uncultured Acidobacteriaceae bacterium (assembly GCA_964235795.1). GTDB lineage: Bacteria > Acidobacteriota > Terriglobia > Terriglobales > Acidobacteriaceae > EB88. The sequence continues at coordinate 9,395 of CAXSBW010000041.1, forward strand.
CTGGAACGAGAGCACACCACGAAGTGGCCGCCTCCCGCGCACGGGGTCCTCCCAAACGTAAAAAAGCCCGGCGTTTTTGGCCGGGCCTTTTTACGTTTTCGCGCCTCCTACTCAGCCGAGCCGCTCGGCAGCGCTTCGGCGCTGACCTGGGCGACGGTCCAGGTCGGGTCCCCAACCTTGAAGCGAGCGAAGCGGCGAACGGTGATGTTTTCGCCGAGCTTACCGACCTTGTGCGCGATCATCTCCTTGATGGTGAGCGACTGCTCCTTGATGAACGGCTGCTCGAGCAGGCAGACTTCCTCGAAGAACTTGCTCATCTTGCCTTCGACGATCTTTTCAATCACCGGGGCGGGCTTGCCGGTCGCGGCGGCCTGCGCACGGTAGATGTCTTTTTCGCGCGCGAGATCGGCCTCGGTCACGTCTTCGGGACGAATGTAGCGCGGGTCGGTCGCGGCGATGTGCATGGCGATGTCTTTCAGCAGGTCCTGAAACTCCACGGTACGCCCGACGAAGTCCGACTCACAGTTCACCTCGACGAGCACGCCGATTTTGCCGCCCGCGTGAATATAAGTGCCGACCGCGCCTTCGTTGGTGCCGCGCGTGGCTTTTTTCGCGGCGGAGGCCATGCCCCGCTTACGGAGAATGACAAAGGCAGCTTCCATGTCGCCCTTGGCCTCCTGCAGGCTTTTCAAACAGTCGCCCATCGGAGCTCCGGACTTGTCGCGGAGCTCCTTGACCAGCTTTGCATCGATTTTCTCGCTCACTGCCGCCATCCTGTTTTCCTCTTTGTCTGCGCCGCTTTTAAAGCGCTTGATTTTTGAATCCTGACACGGCAAAGGGCGTGCGCCGGAGATCCGGATCACGCCCCTGCCGGAGAACCCGAATGGAGCTAGACCGTGCCTTCGGCAACTTCCGGTTCAGTGATAGCATGAACGCCGACCGGCGCCTTGCGAATGCCGCCGCCCAGAGCCGACTCGAGATCGACGATATCGCCATCACCCTCGGTGGCGTCGGCCGCCGGCGAGTCCGCGCCCGCTTCGAGGCTTCCGCCTTCAAACGTGCTCGCGGTAAACTGTGCTTCGGGCGCAACACCCGCGACATCCATGAAGTGCTTGTCGTTCGCCATCTGCACGCCTTCGATTACGGAATCCGAAATCTTCGAGGTGAACAGGCGAATCGCGCGCAGCGCGTCGTCGTTGCCCGGGATGACGTAATCGACCACAGTTGGATCGCAGTTGGTATCGACCACCGCGACGACGGGGATGCCGAGCTTGCGGGCTTCCTTGACGGCGATTGCTTCGGCGTTCGAGTCGACGATGAACAAGGCATCCGGCAGGCGCTTCATGTTCTTGATGCCGGCCAGGTTCGCCTGGAGGTGCTTGCGCTCACGCTCGAGCTTGATGACTTCCTTCTTGGTCAGCAGGTCGTAGCGGCCGTCGGTCGCCATCTCATCCAGTTCCTGGAGCCGCTTCACCGACTTCTGCACAGTCACCCAATTGGTGAGCAGGCCGCCCAGCCAGCGCTGGTTGATGTAGAACATGCCGCAGCGGTTCGCCTCTTCAGCCACCGCATCCTGTGCCTGGCGCTTGGTGCCGACAAACAGGATGACCTTGCCCGTCGCGGTCAGGTCCGTCACATACTTCGACGCTTCCTTGAACATCTTCAGGGTTTTTTGCAGATCGATGATGTAGATCCCGTTGCGCTCGCCGAAGATGTACTCCTTCATGCGCGGATCCCAACGCTTGGTCTGGTGTCCGAAGTGGACGCCCGCCTCAAGCAGCTCCTTCATGGTGATGTTCGCCAAACAGCCTCCTTGTTGAAGTGCATCCGGGCCGGGTGAATCCCGAACCGGATTGATTCCCGCGTAAACAGGAAAGTAGGTAGAACTAGAAAAGCAGGTCTATATGGGAAGGCATAGCCTGAGCCCATCAAAACTAGCGCTTGGAGAACTGGAACCGGGCGCGCGCACCCTTCTGACCGTACTTCTTGCGCTCCTTGATACGCGCATCGCGGGTCAGCAGGCCATCGGCCTTGAGCGTCTTGCGCAGCTCAGCGTTGAACTCGAGCAGGGCGCGGGCGATGCCCATCTTGACCGCATCCGCCTGGCCGTTGATGCCGCCGCCGCGTACCGTGGTGATGACATTAAAGGTGCCGCCCAACTCCGTCAGAAACAGCGGGCGCTTGGCCGCGATCCTTTGCTGCTCGGTAACGAAATACTCTTCGTGCGACTTGCCGTTGACTGTGAATCCGCCGTTGCCGGGGCGAAGAAACACACGTGCGACCGCCGCTTTGCGACGACCCGTTCCGTAGTACTGCACCAAATCTGCCATTACGCCTTCTTCCCCAACGTCGTATCGATTTCAAGGACCTGCGGCTGCTGTGCCTGGTGAGGGTGCTGGTCGCCGCGGTACACCTTGAGCTTGGTTGCCATCTGCCGGCCCATCTTGGTTTTCGGAAGCATGCCCTGCACGGCTTCCTCGATGACCTTTTCAGGCCGGCGCGCGATCAGGCGCAGAAACGATTCTTCGCGCAGGCCGCCCGGAAAGCCGGTGTAACGGCGATAGACCTTCTTCTCGCTCTTGAGCCCGGTCAGGCGTACCTTTTCGGCGTTCAGCACGATGACATGGTCGCCCATGTCGATGTACGGCACATATTTGGGATTGCGCTTGCCGGCCAGGATGCTGGCCGTTTCCGTGGCGAGCCGCCCCAGGGTTTTGCCGCTGGCATCGACCACAAACCACTTCCGGTCGATCTCAAGCGCGCTTGGAATATACGTCGACGACATTGTTTCTCCTCAATTCCTGCCCTGCGCGCGACGTCGCGGCGCAGGCTCGACACAAAATCTTTTTGCATAGCCGGCCGCAATCACAGCCGCATTCCTACAGGAACAGAGCATGGATGACGGAACAGGCGCGAAGCTCGGTCCATCGGCAACGGTCCAGCGTCCTGAACGGACGCTGGACCGCGCAAGACTTATAGATTAGCTTCCCGCGGCTCCGGCGTCAATCAAGTCACGTAAAAACGACGCTAAACGCCGAGCGGCAACAGTAACGGCTCGATCAGCGGCTGCGGCTTGATCTCGGGCATCGTGACATCCAGCGCACGGCCGGCGGCCAGTTCCGAAAATACATGGTTCGCGGTGTCTTCGGTACGGGTAGAAACGATGTGCAGCTTGCGTACGGCAAGCATGGTCACAACGGATAACAAATACCGGTTCTGCATCTTGAGTCCTGCCGCGTAAACCAACTGTGAGCGCATAATCCTCTTTTTCTGGAGAAAGAGTCGCAGCCGGTTGCCATGCCCGCCGAACCTGATCCCTTTGACCATCTTACCCTGCCGGGATTCCGACATCGCCATGCTGGATAATAAGGCCTGACCGCAAGCGCCGAAGCCCACGGAGGATTTATGGAAGAGCGCGATTTCTTCGACGAAAAGCCTGAACAGCGCACCCACACCCTGACCTGCCCGCACTGCGGCAAGGCCGACGAGTACCAGCTGGGCTGGCTGGTGCGCCGCAAAAAAGCCCAGCTCGGGCGAGGAGCCGATGAACGCGACCGGGCGCGTTTTGCCAAGGCGCAGTCCTACATGGTGCGCCGCGATGACAAGCTGGCCTGCAAAAACATTCGCTGCCGCAAGGGCTTCGACGTCGCCGGGGTGCAGTCGGTCGCGTTTCTTTGATGGAGCCCGAAAACGAGGACGTCCGGCGATTCCGGTTTCTGGACCTGCTGACGATCGGCTTCGTGGTTGTGCTCATGGTCTCAAACCTCCTCGGCCCGAAAATCTGTCAGTTCGGGCCGTTCAAGGTTTCAGGCGCGCAACTGCTGTTTCCCCTCACCTATATCTGCGGCGACATCTTCACGGAGGTGTACGGCTACTCGGCCTCGCGGCGCGCGGTGTGGATGGGCTTTTTCGCCATGGCGCTGCTTTCGGTCATGGGCGCCCTGGTCGTCGCGCTGCCCCCGGCACCGGACTGGAACAACCAGTCTGCGTTCGCGACTGTGTTTGGGCTCGTGCCGCGCTTCGCGATCGCCAGCCTGCTGGCTTACTGGGCCGGCGAGTTCACCAACTCCTACACCCTGGCCCGGCTCAAGCTGGCGACCGGCGGGCGCTGGCTTTGGACGCGCACCATCGGCTCCACCGTGACCGGCCAGCTCGTCGACACGGTCGTGATCATGACAGTCGCTTTCTGGGGCTACCCCTTGCGCACCGTGCTGACACTGATCGGCTCGGCGTACCTGGCCAAGGTGCTGTACGAGGTGCTGGCGACGCCCGTGACCTACCTGGTGGTGGGCCGGCTCAAAAAGGCGGAAGGGGTCGATACGTTCGATCGCGGAACCGACTTCAACCCGTTTCACTTTTCCGGACGCAGTGTGCGCGCAGAAGCCGCTCCCGGCAAAAAGTAACGACAGCCGGGCAACTATTTTGCAGCGAAACGGCTCACCGCACATCCTATAGCCGACTCTACTCAGCGCCCGATTGATTCGAGAGGCCTGGGTCAGAGCGTACCGAGGCTCGCACTTTCAATGAAGATTTCGCGCTCCCTTTTTGCGTCCGCGCTTGCCGTCTCCCTCCTAAGCCCCCTGGCCGCCTGCAAGGCAAAACAGGCCGAGGCAGGCGGTTTCGCCATGCCCCCCGGTGGCCTGCCGGTGCAAACCCAGACTGTCGCCGCCACCGCCGTGCCGCAAGGCGACACTTACGTTGCAACCATCAAGAGCCGACGCTCCGCCACCATCAACCCCCAGGTGGACGGCAACCTGACCGGGATCGCTGTTCATTCCGGCCAGCATGTGAGCCGAGGGCAGCTGTTGATGGAGATCGACCCGGTCAAGCAACGCGCCACCGTCGAGTCGGCGGCCGCGACCGAGCAGCAGAAGCTCTCGGTCTACCAGTACAACCAGTCGGAAGTGGAGCGCCAGCGCAAGTTGTTCGAGGCCGGCATCACCAGCCGGGACGCCTATGACCAGGCGCAGCAGAGCTTCCGCAACTCCAGGGCCGATTACGATTCCGCCGTGGCCACGACGGCGACCCAGCGTCGCGAGCTCGGCTACTACCGCATTGTGGCTCCGTTCGACGGCGTGGTCGGCGATGTGCCGGTGCATATCGGCGACTATGTGTCTTCCACCTCGATGCTGACGACGGTCGATGCCAGCACCGATCTGGAGGCTTACATTTATGTCCCGACCGAGCGCGCGTCGGAGTTGAAGCTGGGCCTTCCGGTCAACGTGCTCGATAACGACGGCAAGCCGGTTGAAACGACAAGGATCGACTTTCTGTCGCCGCAGGTGGACAACGGACTTCAGGGCATCCTGGTCAAGGCACCGGTGCAGTCTTCGACGCTCGATCGCCTGCGAAACCAGCAGCTGATCAAGACGCGGGTGATCTGGTCTGACAAGCCGATGCCGACCGTGCCGGTACTCGCGGTCACGCGACTGGGCGGCCAAAGCTTTGTGTATGTGGCGCAGGATGGCGGCGGCGGCAAGTTTGTCGCGCACCAGAAGCCGGTACAGCTGGGCGACACAGTCGGCAATGCCTACGCGGTCGAAAGCGGGCTGGCGACGGGTGAACGGGTGATCCTGTCGGGCCTGGCGTTCTTGTCTGAAGGCGTGCCGGTGCATCCGCTCGGGTCGTAATCGCAGAGTTGCAGGGAATCGAACTGCCGGCGCTTTCCAAACCGGTGAAAGGGATCTTTTCGAGTGGTTGACTACTTTATCCGTCGCCCGGTGTTTGCCTCGGTCTGCGCCCTGCTCATTATCCTGGCGGGCGCTGTCTGCATCCCGACCCTGCCTATTTCGCAGTACCCGCAGCTCGCGCCGCCGCAGGTCACGGTCTCGAGCAACTATGTCGGCGCCAACTCGCAGGTCGTGGAATCGGCGGTGACGACGCCGCTTGAAGAAGCGATCAACGGTGTACCGGGAATGCGCTACATCTCGTCCACCAGCGGCAGCGACGGCACCAGCTCCATCACGACGACCTTCCAGACCGGTTACAGCCTGGACATCGCCGCGGTCGACGTGCAGAACCGCATCTCGTCCGCCACCGGGCAGTTGCCGGCGCAGGTCAACCAGACCGGCATTACCGTCACCAAGGCCAACTCGAACTTTGTATTCGCCGGCGGCATGTACTCGCCCGATGGCCGCTACAGCAACCTGTTTATCTCCAACTACATTGACGTTTACGTGAAAGACGCGCTCAAGCGCATCTCCGGCGTGGGCGATGTGATCATCTTCGGCGAGCGCAAATATGCCATGCGCGTCTGGGTCGACCCCACCCGGCTGGCCGCGCGCCAGCTCACCGCGACCGACGTGATCGCCGCCATCCAGGAGCAGAACGTCGAGGTGCCGGCCGGCCAGCTGGGCCAGCCGCCCAACACCGACAAGCAATCTTTCCAGATCACCGTGAACGCGATCGGCCGGCTTTCGACGCCGCAGCAGTTCAACGACATCATCGTCAAGAGTACGCCCAACGGGATTGTCCGGCTGATTGATGTGGGCCACGCCGAGCTGGGCGCGGAAACCTACGGTTCCGAGCTGAAGTACTCCGGGATTCCGGCGATCGGTTTCGGCGTGGAGCAGCTTTCGAATGCGAATGCGCTCGATGTCGACAAGCAGGGCAAAGCGGTGCTGGCCGAGCTGTCGAAGAGCTTTCCGCCGGGGCTGAAATACGTCGTCGCATTCGACACGACGACCGTGGTCGCACAAGGCATTCGCGATGTCGTGCAGACCCTGCTTGAAGCGATCGTGATCGTCATCCTGGTCATCTATTTCTTCCTCCAGGACTGGCGCGCCGTCGTCATTCCGGCGATCACAATTCCTGTCTCACTGATCGGCACGTTTGCATTTCTCAAGATCTTCGGCTTTTCAATTAATACGCTCACCCTGTTCGGCATCACGCTGGCTACCGGCCTGGTGGTCGACGACGCCATCGTCGTGATCGAGAACGTGCAGCGTCATATCTCCGAAGGCATTGCCGACGCCCACGAGGCGACCTCGATCGGTATGAGCGAGGTCACCAGCGCGGTGATCGCGACCTCGCTGGTGCTGATCTCCGTGTTCATTCCGGTATCGTTTTTCCCCGGCACCACGGGGCTTCTTTACAAGCAGTTTTCCTTGACCATCGCGTTCTCCATCGCGATCTCCGCGTTCAACGCTCTGACCCTTTCCCCTGCCCTGGCGGCGCTGCTGCTGCGCCCGGAAAAGGAAAAGCACGGACTGTTTCGGATCATCGACACGGGCATCCGCAAAACAAGCAGCGGCTACGCACGGCTGATCCACGGCGTGATCCGCTTCCGCTACCTCATGCTGCTCCTGTTTATCGGCGGGCTCGCTGCCACGGTGCTGGTGTACCAGTCCGTGCCGACTGCGTTTGTGCCGCAGGAAGACCAGGGCTACCTGATCATCCAGACGCAATCTCCGCAGGGTGCCTCGCTCGCCTACACGCGGTCGATCCAGGACCGCCTGGCACAGGTGCTTTCGACGGACAAGGACATCTTCGGTACATTCTCGATCGCGGGCTTTTCATTCAGCGGCAACGCCCCCAACTATGGCTTGACCTTTGTGCCGTTGCAACCCATCACGCAGCGCGAGGGTGCGGGCCACTCGGCGGCCGAAATCATTCTGCGCATTCGCCCGAAATGTCTCATGATTCCGGGCGCGCTGGTGATCCCGTTTGAGCCGCCGGCCATCTCCGGCATCGGCTCCTTCGGCGGCTTCCAGTTTGAACTACAAGACCTGGGCCGCAACACACTTCAGGATCTCGATCGCGTCGCGCACACGGTCATCGCGCGCGGCAATGCGAGCGGCAAACTGGTGGGCCTGTTTACCGCCTATCGCGCCAACGATCCGCAGGTACTGGTCTCGATCGACCGCGAAAAGGCCAAGTCGCTCGGTGTGTCGTTTGCCGAGGTCACCAACGCGCTCAGCGTGTACATGGGCTCGCAGTACATCAACAACTTCGACTTCAACAATCGTTCCTATCGCGTGTACGCGCAGGCCGATCAGCAGTTTCGGCGCACAGCGGCTGATATCCGCCAGTTTTATGTGCGCTCGGCAACCAGCCAGATGATTCCGCTCGACAACTTCGTCACGCTGGAGCAGACCTCCGCGCCGTCGGTGATCTCGCACTACAACCTGTTTCGTTCGGCGGAGATCGACGGCTCGGCCGCGCCGGGGCTGAGCTCAAGTGAAGGGTTGGCCGACATGGGCAAGCTGGCGACCGCGAACATGATGCAGGGCATGACCTATAGCTGGACCGGCCTGGCGCTTGAAGAGATTGAGTCCGCCGGCAAAACCATCATCATCTTCGGGCTCGGCATCGTCGTCGTCTACCTCACGCTGTCGGCACTGTACGAGAGTTTCGCGCTGCCGTTCATCATCCTGCTCGCAGTGCCCATGGCGGTGCTGGGCGCGCTGCTGGCGCAGACGCTTCGCGGGCTGCCGAATGATGTGTACTGCCAGATCGGCCTGGTGATGCTGATCGGTCTTTCCGCGAAAAACTCGATCCTGATCGTTGAGTTTGCCGAGCAGCTCCGTAAAAAGGGCCGGTCGATCGCGGAAGCGGCGATTGAGGCCGCGGAGCTGCGACTGCGGCCCATCCTCATGACCTCGTTCGCATTCATCCTCGGCGTGATGCCGCTCGTGTTCGCGCACGGAGCCGGCGAAAACGGCCGTCACTCGGTGGGTACCAGCATCGTGGGCGGCATGCTGCTTTCCACCATTCTGAACCTGTTCTTTATCCCGGTGCTCTATGTCGTCCTGCAAACCCTGCTGGGCGCGGGCGGGCGCGGCACCAGGCCGCGGGTCGATGGACCGCCCACGCCGCTGCCGGTTGTGACGGAAACGCCCGAACCCGCCATGCAGCACTGATCGGCTCCGGCTGCACCAGGGTTCGGTGTAGCGCATGGAAGCCGCCCTGCTTCGGCCTTTGCAACGACTGCATCCCAAGCCCGTATGGCAGGGGCAAACACGGCATTGGTACTGGGCGGCGGCGGCCCCATCGGCGTGATCTGGCAGGCAGGGCTGCTGGAGGGCTGGGCCGCGTGTTGGCAGCAGATGCATGGCGATCCGCCTGGCTCCGTGCACAAAGCGGACCCGCTGGCCGAGGCTCACATGATCGGAACCTCAGCGGGGTCGATCGTCGGCGCGCACCTGGCCGTGCATGGCTCGCTGCGGGAACTGGCAGCGCTTGAAGAAAAGCCGCTCGACGCAGAAAACGCCCGCAAGCCAAAACTGGCGCGCTTTTTTCTGGCCTATTTGAAAGCGCGCCTGCTGACTCGCGATACCGGTGCTTTTCGGCGGTCACTCGGTCGCAGCGCCCTGCGCGCCGCTGTACCGGGTGAGTTCGACTGGATCGAGCGCATTCGGCGCACTTACGCCGCTCAAAGCACCTCGGAAGGCTGGCCGGCCGCGCGTGCGCTCACCGTCACCGTCGTGGATGCCGCGTCCGGGCAGTTCCATGCCTGGAGTGCCGGGTCCGGTGTGCCCTTCCCGCTGGCGATCGCCGCGAGTTGTTCCATGCCGTGCGTTTACCCGCTGGTCCACCACGGCGGTCGCGCTTACATGGACGGCGGGATCGGCTCGTCTACAAATGCATCGCTGGCCGGAGGTTATGAGCGGGTACTGGTGCTGGACCCGCTCGGGCGCATGTTTCAAAGCGGCGCTTCGCCGCTCGACAAAGAGCGCGCCGAACTTGAAGCGCGCGGCAGTCGAACCATGGCTCATGTTCCGGATGAAAGGGTGGCCCAGGCCGTTGGCCGCAACTTTTTCGACCTGAGCCGCCGCCGGCAGGTCGCCGAGGCCACCCGTCTCCAGGCGGAAGCGACCGCAGCCGCCGTGTGGAGCTTTCTCGCCGAGGGGTAAGCCAGGCAGTTCAGGCCTATGCGATACTATCCGCACCAACCCTTCCTGGCCGGGATGGCGGAACTGGCAGACGCAGCGGACTCAAAATCCGCCGAGGGCAACCTCGTGGGGGTTCGACCCCCCCTCCCGGCACCAAATCGCGAACCACTGATACAAAACCCCCTTGGCTCTGGAGGCTGGCACCTTCAGCCCTCTCGCAGCCCTCTCCCAGCCCTCTCGAAGGTGCTGCCGCGAGTCGACCTGACCCGCCTCGATTAGCTGCTCTTCGCTCCGCAGGCTCTTTTTGTGTTCCATCCTCCCGTTCACAGCCCGAGAAAACTCCGATCTCGACTGGTAGAGTTTTCGGGGACAGGTCATGCTGCCGCCTGTGATGCAGTGGATCGGTGAAGGCTGTCAGCACCTGACGGCGGTCCAGCGGCGAGCACGAGCTGCAAGATGAAGAACCGATCGGGCATGTGATGGGTGGGTACAGATGCAATATGACGCAGCAGTGCTGGGGGCGGGAGCAGCGGGGTTGTTTTGCGCGGGGCTGCTGGTGCAGCGCGGGTTGCGGGTGCTGCTGGTCGATCATGCACCGGAGGCGGGGCGGAAGATCCTGATTTCGGGTGGGGGGCGGGCGAACTTTACCAACCTCCACACGCGGCCTGAACACTTTTTGTCGGAGAACCCGCACTTCGCCAAGTCGGCGCTGGCGCGGTATCCGGCGGAAGAGTTTGTGGCGCTGGTGGAGCGGCACGGGATTGCGTATCACGCGAAGACGCCGGGGCAGTTGTTTTGCGATGGGTCGGCGCGGCAGCTGGTGGAAATGCTGCTGCGGGAGTGCGCAGGGGTGGAGCTGCGGCTCGGTACGGCGGTCGGCCGGGTGGAGCGGTTGGGCGAGGGATTTGCGCTTGGGCTGACGCGGGACGGGCAGGCGGAGCGGGTGGAGAGCCGGGCGGTGGTGGTGGCGACCGGCGGGTTGTCGATTCCGAAGCTGGGGGCGACGGGGCTGGGCTATGAGCTGGCCCGGCAGAACGGATTGCGGGTGGTGCCGACGCGGCCGGCGCTGGTGCCGTTCACCTTCGGGCCGGAGGATGCGGCGCGGTTTGCGGGGCTGAGCGGGGTGGCGACAGAGGCGGAACTCGGGTGCTTGGCGGCGGGGTTGGGGGCCGGCCCCGGTGACCGAGGGCGGAAGGCCGGTTTGAGGCCGGGTGCGGGGTCCACTGCGGATGCCGAGCGAGAATCCGGTGCCGGTGCGAGGCCGGGTGCAGGGCCGGCTGGCCGGTCGAAGGCGCTGGGGCGGGGTCGGGAGGTGCGGTTTCGGGACAAGCTGCTGATCACGCATCGCGGGCTGAGCGGGCCGGCGGTGCTGCAGCTGTCGTCGTACTGGCAGGCGGGGACGGAGATCCTGCTGGATCTGGCACCGGAACGAGAGATATCGGGGGCGCTGCTCCGGACGTCGCAGCGGGATGCGGGAACGGTGCTGGGGGCATGGTCGGGGGCGCTGCCGCGGCGGCTGGCGGAGCGGCTGCTGGAGCTCGAACCGCCCGCTGGATACGGCAACGATGCCCTGCTGGCGGCGGAAGCGCGACTGCACCGGTGGCCGCTGACCCCGGCCGGGACCGAAGGCTATGCCAAGGCGGAGGTGACCGCGGGTGGGGTGGCGACGAGCGACCTGCGGGCGCAGACCATGGAGGCGCGGGGAGTGCCGGGGTTGTACTTCATCGGCGAGGTGGTGGATGTGACGGGGCACCTCGGCGGGTTCAATTTTCAGTGGGCGTGGGCGTCGGCTGCTGCGGCTGCCGGGGGGATTGCCGATGCGTAGAGCGTCGCGGGGCGCGGCAGCTTCATGGTGTGTGCAGGCAGAGAATGGCCTCGGACTTCCTTGCCGGATTCTCTTCCGGAACCCTGCATGAGAGCACGCATGTGGATGGGATGGCTCCTAGGAAAGGACCGGAGACGGTACACTGAACCGGCACTACTTCCTTCTCCGACGGGTTGTGGGCTGCGGCGATGCGGATGGGGATCGGTCCGGGCGCAAGAGCGAGAAAGCCGGCTTTTCGACGCGCGCTCCTCGCCTCCCCGTGAATTTTACGTGTGGCTTATGCGATGACGCATATGCCACAAAGCGTGGATGAAAGTGCGAAAGTATCCGGATAAGAGGACAAACTGCTGATGACGCCTGACCTGACAACGGAAGCGATGGACCCGATAACGACGGAACTTGCAACCCCGACCGGACGTGTGCTGCTGGAGGCGGCGCGGGCCGCAGGGCTGAAGCCGACGCAGGCGGCGCCGGGGAGTGACTTTCATGGGCGCCCGACGGCCCGGCTTTTGTTTGGGGCAGCGGCACCATTGTCGCTGGAGATCTCGGAAGGGTTTGTGCCGACGGACGGACCGCTGCGCGAAGGGCTGGAGCGGCACATGCGAGACCTCGCGCAGCGGCTGCGGAACCCGCATCCGGAGCTGTATGTGACCTTTGAAGGGCTGCCGCTGCGGCTAACAGGGTTTGCCTGGCCATTTCACCAGTCGACCTCGGGGGCGGATACGTTGCTGGTGCATGGGACGGCGTGGCTCGCCGATGGGACGGAAAGCCCGCTGCATGCAAAGGTCGCGGCGAGTATGACAGTGACGTTTGCGGAGATTGTCGCCGCGCCGGAGCAGCCGTACGCGGAAGATTTCATCTACAACGCGATTCGGCGCACGTTTGACTATGGGCAGCTGGAGCTGTTGAAGAGCGGCAACCGGCAGCCGGTACCGGTGACGACGCGCTACTACAGCCGCTGGGGCAAGAAGTTTCAGTTCACGGACACAACAGACCGGACCCGGGTGGAGTTCCTGGCGCGCAAGGCTTTCTGGCTGTCGGGGGTTCATGGGGGCCTGGCGCCGGTGTGGCTGCTGGACCCGCGCGACGCGCAGTACCTGAATGCGTCGGAGGACGAGCTCAAGCGGGATGCGTCGGCGCTGGCAGAGGGTGGATTCGTGACCCTGTCAGAGGATGGAAGCTTTGGGGCCGCGACGCCGGCGCTGATGGCACGGGAGCCGGAGTACCGGGCGGAGCTGGGGCGAGCGATCGACAGCATCAAGCCGGCGTTTAATGAGAGCATGCGGGCCGGGCAAACGAATATGTAGGTGGCGAGCTCGGCCCAGGAACGCGGGCTGTGGTCCGAGGGCAACCTGTGCTGCGGTGTCAGCGTCTTTCAAGCCATTCTATTGACATGATAGGGGTGCCGCATGATGGATCTCTCGCCTTCCCTGGGTTTGTTCCTGACCCTGATCCCGACCATGATGATCGGCTACGTTGCGACCTGCGCCACGGCTTCGTCGGCGCGGTCGCGGGAACACTTATTTGCCTCCAGGCACTATCGATGATCGCTCTGGTCAATGCGACATCGTTTCCGAATCCCTGGGTTGCACTTGGTGCATTGTTTTCTGCCTCGACTTACGCGATCTATGTGACAGGCCGTGCCAGGCGGGCCGAGCGGGCGGGCTGGGTAGAGTACCCAGGGCTACTCGCACGAAGGTACCGCGCCCGCGATGATTTCCGATGGCGATGCGGAGCGCCTGGCCTAGCATCTACCTAGACGCGGATGCAGACGAAACGAAGAGTAGGCGGGGGGCCGGAACCGGCGAGGGCGCGCGAGGGCAGCGTCTTTGTGCGGGAGCCTTTGCTGCTGCTCGGGCTGCTGCTGGGGGTGTTCTACCTGGGGCGGCCGCTGCTGATTCCCCTGGCTCTGGCGCTGACCTTTACGTTTTTGCTGACGCCGCTGCTGACACGGCTGGAGCGGCTGCGGGTGGGGCGCACACCGGCGGTGGGGCTGGTGCTGGTGGCAGCGACGGCGTTGCTGGGCGGGATCATGTGGCTGGTCGGCGGCCAGTTGCTGACGGTGGTCAACGACCTGCCGAGCCACGCATCGAATATTCGGACGAAGCTGGCACGGACGCATGTGCCGGCCGACAGCGCGCTGGGCCAGGCGTTGGTGAGCATCGAGGGGCTTTCAAAAGAGCTGTCGGCCGACCCGGACAAGCAGGATGCCCAGCAACGGGCGCTGACGACAACAGCCACGGCGCGGGCACGCAGTGCAGCGCGCAAAGCCGCGGCAACGGCAGACAAAAGCGAGCCGACGCCGGTCGTGGTGGTGCAGGCACCGGCGTCGGAGCTGGCCTACCTGCGGCAGCTGGTGCGGCCGGTCGTGGGGCCGCTGGGCACGACCGGCATGGTGCTGATTTTTACCACTTACATGCTGATCAAGCGAGACGATCTGCGGAACCGGCTGCTGCTGCTGGCCGGCATCGGGCGCATCAACCTCGTGTCGCATGCGCTGGACGACGCGGGAGAGCGGATTTCGCGTTACCTGATCGCGAATGTGGCAGTGAATGCGGGCTTCGGGGTGGTGTTCGCGGCGGGGCTGTATGCGATCGGGATTCCGTACGCGGCGCTGTGGGGGACGCTGCTGGGGCTTCTGCGGACGGTGCCGTATGTGGGACCGCTGGCCGGGGGCGGTTTGCCGGTGCTGTTCGCGCTGATCTATTTTCCGACGTGGTGGCAGGCCGGCTGTTCACTGCTGATGATCGGATTGCTGGAGATCCTGGTGTCGAACTTTCTGGAGCCGTGGCTGTACGGGGCGCACACGGGTATTTCAGAGCTGGCGCTGCTGGCGATGGCGGTGGTGTGGACGCTGCTGTGGGGCTGGCCGGGGCTGGCGTTATCGACCCCGCTGACGGTGTGCCTGATTGTGGTGGGACGCACGATGCCGCAGATGTCGTTTTTGCACGTAATGCTGGGCGACGACGCGGAACTGGCACCGGAGGCAGGCTTTTACGAGCGAATGCTGGCGATGGATCTGCCGGAAGCGCGCACGCTGGCGGAGCGGTTTTTGCACCAGGGGGCCAGTGGGCGAGGCGTGAACGGGCGCGGGTTGCGCATCGGGTCGGGGGGCCGGACCATCTCGCGGGCGACTTCGTCGGCGGCTCCGAAAACATCTCCAAGAACAACGCTGGACCTGTACGAGACGGTGCTGCTGCCGGCGCTGGCGCTGGCGGAAAACGACCGCCACCGGGGCTTGCTGGAGGAGCCGCAGGCTTCGTTTCTGATGCAGAGCATCGCCGAGCTGGTGGCGGAGCTGACGACGTATGCGGGGCCGGCGGGTGAAGAAGCTGTGCCGGGCGGAGAACCCGCGCGCCCCGGCTGTCCGGTCGTGTGTGTGCCGGCGAGCGACCACGCGGATGAGATCGCGGCGACGATGCTGGCGCAGGTGCTGGAAGCCGGCGGGCACAAAACGCTGCTGCTGCCGCCGGCGGCGCTGAGCCTGGAGCTGCTGGGGCGCTTGAGCAGCGAGCCGGAGACGGTGATTTTCATCTCGGCACTGCCACCGTTTGCTTTTACGGGGGCGCGTGCGCTGTACACGCGGCTGCGGGCGGAGCTGCCCAGTAACCCGCTGGTCATCGGCCTGTGGCGAAGCACGGCAGAGCCGGAACAGCTGCGTCGACGGTTCGGCATGGAAGCAGGGACGGACCAGGTCGTGGGAGACCTGCGGGCAGCACTGGCAAGGCTTCAGGCAGGGACGGAGCCTGTGTCGCTGACCGATGTTTTCGCTCGGAAAGCGACGCCGCCGCTGGCGCAGACCCGGTAAAGGATCTTTGTGCCGAGCGGCGGCGTGGAAGACAGAGCGGACGTGGATGATGCCGCCGAACACCCACGTTCGCGAGCGCGGAAGAGCTTACTCCATCAGGAGGACGGGGCTGCCGCCGACCTCGACGGTGCCTTCGGAGCCGACCGGGGTTGTGTTTCCGCTGAGGTCGGTGACGGTGGAGGCGCCGAGAGCGCTGCTGTGGGAGATGCCGTTGACGGACCAGAGAATCGAGCCGGTGCTGCCGTTGCGAGCGATCTGGCAGGTCCAGACTCCCTCGGCGGTGGCGGCGCAGCCGTTGATCCGTGCGCCGCTGAGCCAGCTTTCGACGACACCGTAGGCAGTGCCGGCGCGGGTGGGCTGGGCGTCGGGCGCGGACAGGGCGAGTGAGCCGGCAGCGTTGTCGTCCCATGCGTACCAGTGCATGCGGGCGACCGCGTAGCCGGCGTTGAGGAGGAGGGCGCGAGCGACGTAAGCGGCCTGTACGTCGTCCGGCAGGCCGCCCTGCGGGAGGATCCAGCGGCCCTGCTCGTTCCAGATCGGCTTGCCGTCGGCGGCGGTGCCGGCGAGGGCGGCGCGCAGGGCCTGGACGGTGGCGGTCATGGACTCAGGCGCCTGCCCGGGTGCGGTCAGCGAGCTGCCGATGGCGTCGATGCGGGCACCGCCCCCCGCGGACAGAAAGGCACGGAGGCCGGCGGGCGAGAGCGCGGGGGAGACAACGGTCGCGGCCGGGTCGGCAGAGTGGATGGCATCGGCGGCATGGGCTGCGAGGGTGGCCATATCGGAGCCCAGCTGACCGGTCACGCCGGACCACGATGAGCTGTCTTCGGGCGCGTTCCAGACCTGGTAGGCGGCGATTCGGCCCCGGTAGCGGGCGGCGACAGCGGCGACATAGGTATCCCAGTCGGCAAGGTTGGCCGGCATGGCGGTGGCACCCTTGCCGTAGGGGGAAGCCAGGCCGGGCTGCGAGGAGGCCCAGGCGGGGGTCATGCCGAGGGTCAGGGTGACCTCGGCCCCGGACTCGTTTGCGGTGGCGACTTCCGCGTCGAGGGTGCTCCAGGAGAACTGGCCCTGCGCAGGTTCGAGGGCGGCCCAGGTCACGCCGGAGTCCCACAGGCGGCGCGCGCCGGAGGCGACGGCAGCGTGCATGGAAGGATCCTTGACGACCAGGCCGAAGAACTGAGGAGCAAGAACACCGGTGGACTGCGCGGCGGCTTCCTTTTGCAGGCTGGAGGAGGCAGGGCCGGTGGCGCTGACGGCGCAGCCGAGGGGGAAGTAAAGCAGGAAAGCAAGCAGGCAGGTCAGGATCATTCCATTGATTTTGGCGGACTGGCGATTGTGATTGCGCGGCATCGGTGTGTGTCTCCCATGGGCATCATGCGGCTGCGGAGCATGCCTTGTGAGAGGAATCGACGCGTGTTTTTGTTCGCGGTTCCAGAGTGAAACGGCGGGTTGGCAGTGGGTTCAAAACGGGAAAAGGCGGAACAATTATTTACCGGCAGGTGTTTTTCGGGGCCTGCGTTAGACGGAAGCTCGGGCGGCGAACCTGCGGTGTGCGAGGTTCGCGTCAGTGATCCGGCACGGCCACGGCATGCGAGCGACCGCCATTTGGAGCGAAATAAAACAGTGTTGCGTGCTTGTACCGGGGCAGGAGAAAAGTGCGAAAAACTATTTGCCAAGCGTACCGGCAACGGGGCTATAGTCGCGGCAGAACAGGCAGGAGCACCGCTGCCTTTCCCCGCCGAGTAGAAACAACTGTGTGCGCACTCCCCTCCTCTGAAAAGGAGTTTCACGATGCAGGTTCTATGCATGACAACCACCGACGACCGCTGCGATGTGCAATGCCCCAGCTGCGGTGAGCGCTACCGCGTGTACTACTCGCGCGGCGGCAAAACGGAGTGCGAGGAGGCGCTGGAGACGGTACGGGCGGCGCTGCTGGAACACCATGCGCGCAACCCGCTCGCGGGTGCGCATCCTGGCGCGCATCCCGAAGAAGCGTTCAACGTGCCGGAGTGGCATGGGCCCGCGCATGCTTCAGGCGCGGCGCTGCTGAGCGGCGCGCCGGTCTATGCGCAGCCGCGGAACCGGCCTGCGGCATTGAC
>CAXSBW010000042.1:0-26688 GCA_964235795.1 uncultured Acidobacteriaceae bacterium
GCGAGGCTCCAGAAAACCTGCGCGGGTCCACTGGGCTGCTGCATGCGGAACAAGGACTGGGCGATACGCTGCAGTTTCTGCGTTACCTGCCCATGGTTCTGGCTCTTGGCGCTAATGCCGTCGTTGAGGTTCAACCGGAGCTTTTCAAGCTCGCGCGACAGGCGTTCGCGAATGATCCGCGCGTGACGCATATGATCGCCGCCGGATCGCCGAGGCCGGCTTTCGACTGGCACGCTCCGCTTCTCAGCCTTCCGCTGGCGTTTCGCACCGACCCGCACACGATTCCCCCGCCGCTCCGGCTGCCTCCTCCGCGTGCCTTGCCGACGGATTGCGATCTACTGCGCGTGGGCTTGGTGTGGGCGGGCGGCGCGCACCACGCGCGTGATTGGGAGCGTTCCATGCCATTCGCGGCACTCGATCCGCTGTTTGCTGTTCCGAACATAGAGTTCGTTTCACTCCAGAAAGGCCCCACTGCAGAGCAAGTTGCGGATCAGGTCGCGAGGGCCGGACTGCGTATCGCCACACCTGCTCTCGACGATTTCGTTCAGACTCTGGAGGCGATCGACTCCCTCGATATTGTGGTCGGCGTTGACACCGCGGTGGTTCATTTGGCGGCGAGTCGAGGCGTTCCGACGTTTCTGCTGCTGCCGCTGTGCGCCGACTGGCGCTGGGGCGCGCGTGTGAAGCGATCGCAAGGGCAAGAGGGCAGTCCGTGGTACCCGGCGATTCAGATTTACCAGCAAACAAAGCTTCCCAACCTCGCCCACCCGATCGACTCATGGCGCGAGGTCGTCTCTCAGGTTGTCGAGGACCTCGAACTATTTGAGCGGAACCGGGCATAGACGATGTTGGCTCTCATATCAAGCTTTAGCTTGACTCATCGTTCTCCTGCAAAGGGGACCTTTCGGTCCCCTCTTGCAAGACGTTTACGCGAGACTTTTGGCAACAACAAGTGCTTCCTCCAGAGACATGGACTCACTGTGAGTCGATAGCTGAAAGCCGTCGTACTCCCAAGTGCCTACAAGCACCTCCTTGCTTCTTGACGGATGCTTGACGGTGTACCAAGCAGCAGGGACGCCATTTACATCAGCTTGCGTAAGCGCAGAAGGAACTTCGATTAAGGTCTGGCAACCACCACGAAGCGGGGACTGCCGTACACAAAGGAACTTATCGGAAGGCCCCTTGTACCTCAGTATCGTCTCCAGAACGTCGCCAGTGTCCGAGCGAAATAATTGGACGTCTATCAAATGTAACTTTCCCGACCCGATCCTGGATGGCTGCTTCAGCCTGTTGTGCATGCCGGCATGAGCCTCATTCAGCGTTGCCGGGTTGCTATGCATGACCCTCCTAATGTTTCTTTCGCTTGCAGCTTTCGATGCTGCCGGTCGTGCGACTCTTACCACCAGACTTCCTGAAGTTATCTCATTCATAGGGCACCCTCTCGTTAGAACTAATTTGTCGTGAAGTTGAGTATCGACTGCATTGCAGTCAGCAGCAGCTGCAACATGAAAAAACATATGTTGTGCAGCCTTCCGAAGGGCAACTATATTGAGTGCCTTTTCCGAAGCCTATTGAAGCCCCGCATGAATAACAGCTGGAGCCTGTAGCAACGCAATTTGACTCATAAGAGCAACTCTGAGCGTAGGCAAGTCGCGGCAGTCCAATTAGAGCGAATGCACCTGAGGCAGCAGCCGTATACGCGCTCAATTTCAAGAAGCGCCGCCGCTGTAAGCTTGCCGGCTTGGAGCTTTCAAGAGTAAGTTGCCCGATCATGCGCAAGAGCTTCATAGCCCTCCGCGGTCCAATGATTACGCCAAGTCTTACAGCAGCACTCATCCCTGTCCAAGCCTTCACCTCTCTATCGGTGACTTTCAGCAGATATGGAGCAAATTTCCAGCCTAACGGGCGAACTTGATTGAGCCATGCTTCTGTTGTGCTGTCTGAAAGGTTTACAGGCTCAATTTGTGAGCCGGCCACTGTTGCCACTGAATCGCTCAGGCTGCTGCAGAATGCACAGCCTGCATCGTAGGCGAGTTTGTACATGAATTCACCTTTTAGGGTTAAGGTGTCGGCACCACGCTCATCAATATCCTGATTGCCATGCGGCTTGCGGCATAACAATAGCATGGTCGTCGTACACGTTGCTGTGGTTGTTGCTGACGCAATATTGCGTCAGCCGATGTTTGCCGCAACTTACGTACAAGACAGAAATGAGCTGAAGCTTCTTCAAGGTCTTACAAGTAAATCAGCTTATCCCTTAACCCGCGTCATTAAACGTAATCAGTAGTACGGCCTAACGGTAATCAGTAGAACCCTTACCTGTCAACTGCAAACAAAATTTTTTCTGTGCCAATGCAAGCGAGACTTCAATTGTTTGTCAAAGCTGTGCAGCTCTGGACGAGAGCACTTCCAGGCTTTTCCGCTCACCGTTTCCCTCGCGTCCCGGCTCTGGCCTAGCTTGGTGAGACAACCCTCTTCGTTCTGGGCGTCAAAGTAAGGGTTGGAGGCCTGAGAAAGCCTCAGCGCAGGCAAGCGGGTACGATGGAAAGCGATGCTGAGGAAGTGGTATGCGGACTGGATGTTTCGGTGGGAAACGGACTTAACGACCCGGGATGAGAACCGGGTGGTGCGTCCGGTGGAGTGGGGGTTCGAGTGGCTGCGGGATGCGCTGCCGGCGGGGATGGAAGGGCCGGCGGAGCCCGAAAGGAACCTGACGGCAAGTGAGGCCGAGGCCGCGATGCTGCGGGTGAATGAGGCGATCCTGGCCGACAGCGAGCGTTTTTTCGGGTATGTGCCGCCGGGGGACTATCGACTGGAGCGGCGGCACCCGCAGTTGTTCCCCACGAATGTGAGGCCGGAAACGCTGGCGCAGGAGGCGGAGTGGAAGGCTCGCGCGGAGCGCGGCGAATTGGAGGAGGCCGAGTTTCTGCGGTTTACCTCACCGGTGCGGACGCCCTACCCGGAGAACGACCTGGTGAACGCGCGATGGTACCCGGCACGGGCCGATGCGCAAACAGGGGAGCCGTCGCGCAAGGCGATGATCGTGATGCCGCAGTGGAACGCGGATGCGTTTTCGCACAATGCGCTGTGTACGCTGTTCAACCGGTTTGGGGTGTCGGCCCTGCGACTGTCAAAGCCGTACCATGACATTCGGCGACCGGCGGAGCTGGAGCGCTCGGACTATGCCGTGTCGTCGAACATAGGGCGGACGCTGGGAGCGGCGCGGCAGGCGGTGGTCGATATTCGCTGTTGCGTGGACTGGCTCGAGTCGCAGGGCTACGAGCAGGTGGGCGTGCTGGGGACTTCGCTGGGCTCGTGCTATGCGTTTCTGGCGGCGGCACACGATGCGCGCCTCCAGGTGTGCGCGTTCAACCATGCGTCCACCTCGTTCGGAGACGTGGTGTGGACGGGGCAGAGTACGCGGCATATCCGGGCGGGGATGGAGGAGGCGGGCCTGACGCAGGAGCGGCTGCGGGCGGTGTGGTCGGGGATCAGTCCGGCGCATTACATGGAGCGTTTTGAGGCGACTGCCCGGCAGCGTGGGCGCAGGACGCTGGTGGTGCATGCGACGTATGATCTGACTTTTCTGGAACGCTATTCCCTTGAGGTTTTGCGGAGCTTCGACGAGTTTGGGATCCCGTATGAGTCGCGTGTGCTGCCGTGCGGGCATTACACGACGGGCGAGACACCTTATAAGTTCATCGACGGATGGTACCTGGGGTCCTTTGTTTACCGGGCTTTTGAGGCGTGAGCAAACGGTATGAAGGCAGGGAGCCATTGGATGACTTACAGGCCGCTGTACCTGGATGAGCTGCGCCTCAGGCGATGTTATCCAACTGCTATCGCGCAGCTTCAACGGGCTGCTTTCCATTCGTGCCGGGATCGCGCTTGAAGAGTTAGCGCCGGCCTCCACGGTCCCCGCCTCCGTGGAAGTCGTGGCCGCGTCCGTCACGCATGTCCTGGCCATGGAAGTGGTTGAAAGCCCTGTCTCCCCGGGCCGGGTAAGGGCCATGATATCCGTGGCGAGGATCGTAGCCGTTATCGACGTGGCCGTAAAACTCTCGGCGGCCATGGAACCAGGGACCCGCCCCGATAAATGCTCCGCCATTGAACCACTCGGGCCCGTAATAGCCATAGGGAGAGCAGTTGTAAGGAGCGTAATCGTAATAGCCATAGGGGCAGGCGGGTTGCGATCCGATGTTGATGGAAACCTGGGCGTGGACCGAGGGTGAGCCGCTGACCGAAGCGACGGCGAGAGCGGAAACAGCAAGGATTTTCCAGGAACGCATGGGTGTCACTCCCTGGTCTTCTTAGAGCACCACCCTCGGCGCCGGGTTGTGCGTCAACCGGTGGCGCGTGGGAGCCAGGGTTTCTGCCGGGCAGAGTTGATCGTCGCAGGCGGGAACGGGCGGGGCTGCCGGGAATCGTTCTCCAGCCCGGCCGGAGGCTGCGAGTGTTAGTCATGAGCTGGATGATCACCGGCCCGGCATCACCGCCATGGCTTCAACTTATAGGGATGACGCAAAAACGCGGACTATCTACGTTCCTGGACAATGACGGCGGGGGCGATGCAAGTACATGGCTCTTTACTCCTGCCAGCGCTTGAAGACCAGTGAAGCATTGGTACCCCCGAAGCCGAAGGAGTTCGACAGCGCGTACTCAATTGGAATCGCGTCGGCACCGTTGCTGACGTAATTCAGATCGCAGCCCTCGTCGGGGTTTTGGAGATTGATTGTCGGAGGGGCCGTCTGGTGCAGGAGCGCGTAGACGGTGATACCGGCTTCAAGCCCGCCTGCGCCGCCCAGCAGGTGGCCGGTCATGGACTTGGTGGAACTGATACGCAGGGTATGGTTGCGCGCATGTTCGCCGAACAGGTTGCCGATCGCCGTGCTCTCGCTTGCGTCTCCCAGTGGAGTGCTGGTGGCGTGTGCGTTGAGGTAGCCGATCTGCCGGGGTTGGAGACCGGCGCTGCGCAGGGAAGCGCGCATGGCACGGAAGCAGCCGTCGCCCTCGGGGGCCATGCCGGTGATGTGAAACGCATCGCCGCTCATGCCGTAACCGACAATCTCCGCGAGGATCTGGGCGCCCCTCGCGCGGGCAAACTCGAGCTCTTCCAGGATCAGGATGCCTGCACCTTCGCCCACCACGAAGCCGTCGCGGTCGCGGTCCCACGGACGGCAAGCCCCGGCAGGGTCGTCATTGCGCGTGGAAAGCGCCCGCATGGAGGCAAAGCCGCCGACGGACATGGGAGTGATGGCGGCTTCAGCCCCGCCGGCGATCATGACATCGGCGTCGCCGCGCTCGATGATACGGAACGAGTCGCCGACCGAGTGAGCACCGGACGTGCAGGCAGTGGAGGCAGTCTGGTTCGGGCCCTTGGCATTGTGCCGGATCGAGATGTGTCCCGCTGCCAGATTGGCGATGGTCGCCGGGATGAAAAAGGGTGAGATTTTTCGCTGGCCACCCGCCATGAAAGCAGAGTGCTCGCGCTCAATGATGTCGAAGCCGCCGATACCCGAGCCCACGTGGACGCCGACCCGCTCGGACAGCTCGTCGGTGATCTCAAGGCCGGAGCGGGTGACTGCTTCCTGCGCCGCGGCCACGCCCAGGTGAATGAACCGGGACATCTTGCGGGCATCTTTTTTATCGATAAAAGTCAGGGGATCGAATCCCTTGACCTCGGCTGCGAACTTGACTGAAAAACCTTCCGTGTCAAAAGCAGTGATCGGCGCAACGCCGCTGCGGCCGGCGCACAGGCTCTCCCAAACCTCCGGGGCTGTGTTGCCGACGCCGCAGATCAGGCCGACGCCTGTCACCACCACTCTTCTCGGTACAAAAGGCAAGGCTTATTTGCCGCCTTTCGCGTGCTTCTCGATGTACTCGGTTGCATCCTTCACGGTCTTGATCTTTTCCGCGTCCTCATCCGGGATCTCGAGATCGAAGGCTTCTTCAAACTGCATGACGAGCTCCACCACGTCGAGCGAATCGGCACCCAGATCCTCTTGAAACGATGCGCTGGGAGTGACCTCGGCCTCATCGACCTGAAGCTGCTCAACAATGATCTGTTTTACTTTGTCCTCAACCGCCGCCATGCTGTCTCCTCAATTGGTTGATGCCTTGCACTTGTTCCCCTGCGGGAGCGGGGAGGCACGGCTGTGCCGATGGCCCCGAAACTCCAAGTCTAACGGCGGTGCCCAAACGTGTAAAGCGGGCGCGCCTCCTCTTCGCCGCCGAGTGCCCGGGAAGCGTTCCATTACGGCGCTGTTTCCCAAAATGGGAATCCCCGGCGCGGGAATTTGAAATGATGCTCGCTTTTTGTTCGCCCATGATGGCACACTCTTTCCATGGGCGTGGTCGGGTTCGTATTACTTCTGCTTGGGGTCTTGGCTGGTGCGGCGATCGGCTTCTTCGCCGGGCGCCAGGCAGGGGCGCGTTTGTCGGGCGAAGCTCGAAGCGCGGAGAGGCTGGAAGCAGAGCGCCGAAGGGCAGAGGACGGACAGAAACTGGCACTGGCCCTTGCGGACGCCGGCAATGTCGCGCGGGAGCGAGACCGAGCGCTGGCGAACGTGGAAAGCCTGCGCGCCGAGCTTTCGGTCGCGGCGGCAGAGCTTTCGGCGGCACGGGCGGCGTTTGCCGCGGCAGAGGCTGAAGGCCGAACGCGCGTGGAACACCTGCGGGAAAAAGAAGAACAACTTCGGGCGGCCGGGCAGCGAGTTGCCTCCTTGCAGGAGGAGCTGAAAACGGCAGAGGCAGCGCTTGGGAGCGCCCGGACCCAGATTGAGATTGAATCCGGCGAAACAGAAAAGAAGCTCAAGCTGTTGGCCGATGCCGAGGAAAAGCTGGGAAACCAGTTCAAGGTGCTGGCGGCTGAGATCTTCCAGGAAAAGTCCAGGTTGTTTCGCGAGGAGAACGAAGCCAGTCTGGGTGGCCTGTTGAATCCGCTGAAAGAGCGGCTGGGCGATTTTCAACAGCGAGTGGAGGCCCTGCGTGAGGACGGTCTTCAGGGTCGTGTGGAGTTGCGGCAGCAGATCGGCGATTTGAAGGAGCTGAACCAGCAGTTGTCGTCGGAGGCGAGCAACCTGGTGCGAGCGCTGAAAGGCTCCTCGAAAACGCAGGGTGACTGGGGCGAGTTTGTGCTGGAGCAGATGCTGGAGCGGGCCGGGCTGCGGAAGGATCACGAGTATCGCGTGCAGACCAGCTTTACCGGGGCGGACGGCGGGCGCGCGCGACCGGATGTGATTCTGAACCTGCCGGGCGGACGACACCTGGTCATCGATGCCAAGGTGTCGCTCGTAGACTACAGCGGGTACTGCGACTGCGAAGAAGAAACCTCGCGGGCGGTATCGCTGGGCAAGCACGTAGGGTCGATGCGCAGCCATATCAAGGAGCTTTCCGGCCGCAACTACCCTGGGCTCTACCAGCTTGAAACGATGGATTTCGTCGTGATGTTTGTGCCGATCGAGCCGGCATTTCTGCTTGCCATCGCGCGCGATGGGGCTTTGTGGCAGGAAGCATGGGACCGCAATGTGCTGCTGGTGAGCCCGAGCACGCTTTTGTTCGTTGTGCGGACGGTGGCGCACCTGTGGCGCCAGGAGCGGCAGCGCAGCAATGTGCAGGAGATTGTGGAGCGAGGAGGGGAGCTTTATGACAAGTTTGCCGCCTTCGCCAAAGACCTTCAGGATGTCGGCAGCAAGCTGGGCGACGCGCAAAAGGCCTATGACGGGGCTTACAGCAAGCTGGCGCGAGGCAAAGGCAACGCCATACGCCAGGTCGAGATGCTGCGGAAGCTGGGAGCGAAAACCAGCAAGCCGATTCCGAAGGAGCTGCTCGATGCATCCGGTGAAGATGAGGACGGGCCGCGAGTGGAAGCGCTCCCATCTGCACCGGTAGCACCCATCGCACCGAGGGGAGAGCTGTTTCAGTAGATCGGCTGAGTGCCTGGATGACGCAATGACCCTGGAAAGCAGGCCAGCCTGGCAGGGCTACTTTGCACCTGTGCCCGAAGCACCGGTGAAGGAGCCGGTGGAGTGGTAACCGGGATTGCCGCCAGGCATTTCATCCTGGAGATCGCGGGCGATCTCGGCGGCACCTTTCTGCTCTGAGCCGCTGACGTTCTTTTCAAGCAGCGCATGCTGTTCCCCGGTAGCCGCTCCCTGTACCTGCGGGTCCTGCGGAGCCACGGGTTCCACACTGGTGGGCGGTGCCTGCGCGGTAGCTTTAGCCAGCTCATCGACCTGCTGCCGATCCAGTGTTTGCCTGGTTCCGGATTGCGGATGTACCTCACTCATGCTGGTCTCCTTGTGTCAGCGATAGGATGCGCCTGGGACAACTGCCGGGTTGACAAGCATGGTGGGCCTGGGTCGCCGCAATCTGCCCTATGCAATCTGCCCATGCAATCACCGCAGCCGGCCGTTTCCGCCAGTGAGGTTTACCCAGCTCTTGAAAGGAATGCGCTTCGCAGACGCTCCCAGGTCACAGGCAGCGCTTCGGGAAGGGTGCGCGTTTCCCCCAGGGTGGAGAGAAAGCTTGTATCACCAACCCAGCGGGGAACAGCGTGGAGGTGGAGGTGTCCGGCGACGCCCGCACCGGCGGCTGCGCCGAGGTTGAGACCCATGTTGTAGCCGTCGGGCGAGTAGGTCGCTGCCAAGGCCTGCTCGGCCTGCTGGGCGTAGTGCATCAGCTCGGCAACGGTCTCGGATGGGAGCGCGGCGAGCGACGGGCCGTGCGCATAGGGCACGATCATGATATGCCCGGAGTTGTAGGGGAAGCGGTTCAGGCAGACAAAGACGTGCCGGCCCCGGCACACCAGCAGGGAGGCTCGCTCGGCCTCATCCGTCGGCATGCCGTGAGCGATGGCGTGATCGGTGGATGCGAGGAGATTGCAGAAGACGCAGTCGAGGTCGCCGGGGTAGGCGCGAAGCTCCGGGGGAATACCCTTGCGGTGCTCGAGGCTTTCTGCCTGACTCTCGCCCGAGTTGCCGGATACCGCCTGCCCGGTGATATAGGAGTAGCGCCAGGGCGTCCACAGGTGTTCCATGAGGAGAGTATAAAAGGTAGCTTCGCCAGGCAAGACGGGGAACCCCGGATGGCTTTCTTGCAGGCTGCTGTGCAAGCGTCTGTCTAAATCACTCGAAGGCTCGATCAGCACTCGCGAGTCATTCCATATTACTGGGAGCCCTAAACTCCTTTTGGAGTAACGCGATATTGTTTACCTGTCTTAATGATATGGAGAATGGCCATAAATCCAAGAAGGAAAGTCTACTTACAAGTGTTTGCCGGGTGCATTGCCATCCTGGCGTGCAGTTTTACGGTGGCCGCCCAGTCCCAGGCTGGTCCGGCGATTACTATCCTGGAGGAATCGATGAGCCCCCTGGAAGCTTTAAGCAGAATAGGAAGGGTCGCAAAGCTGCCACTTGGGATTGTCATCGGTCCAGACCAGGAGTTATGCAGGCTGCGGAAATTGAGCTAAAGCAGTCCACCCCTCAGAACGCGGTGGCAATTGTTCTTGAAGGAACGAAATATGTCGCCCAGGAACACGGGCAGATTCTCAATGTCATGCCGCTGGAGGAAACGCAAATCCAGAAAATGTTGTTAGGGGAAAAGCTGGGAAGTTTCAAGCCTATACCTCAAACGATGTATGAAATTGGGGCCTTGTTTGAAGGTTGGATGGAGGTGGCCACGCACCCGGGGCAGGGTTGGGGTTCATCGATTTTAGGCACTCTAGATACTCACAATCTGGAATTCAGTGCAGGTGACAATGATACTGTTTTCGAGGTGTTGAACTCGTTAGTGAGTCAAGACAGCGGAGGTCTGTGGATCATGCAACCTCTGCAGGAGGCCCATGGCAGCGTGCAAGCTCCAAAATTCTTACCGTTTGTACAAGTGTCCTCGTATAGAGATAATAACCACTATATCCTTGCACAGAACTGTCACTAATAGAAGGGAAGCAAGTGAGGCTACTTGCTTCCCTTCTAATAGCGTTTGCAGCGCGAGGAATCCAATTTTCTAGAAAGCGTGTTCGTAACGTATGCGAGTGTTTGGCCGAGTTGTCGGTTGGAGACTCTTGCGTTCGGCGATTCATGGCGCAGCCGCGAAGCGAGCTTTATAGTAGAGAGATGCCCACTGCTGCCATTGCCGGCCAGAAAACATCGTTGCACCGGCTGCTGGAGCAGCGCTTTGGTTTTCGCGCTTTTCGCGCCAACCAGGAGGCGGTGTGCCGGGCCGCGGTTGAGGGCGAGGACGTGCTGCTGGTGATGCCGACCGGTGCCGGCAAGTCGCTGTGCTACCAGCTGCCGGCGCTGGCGCGCGGCGGCACGGCGCTGGTGATTTCGCCGCTGATCGCGCTGATGGACGACCAGGCGGCAAAGCTCGCGGCACTCGGGCTGAATGTCGCGCGGATCCACTCGGGGCTGCCGCGCGAAGCGGCGCGTGAAGCCTGTCGAGGCTACCTGGACGGCACGCTGGAATTTCTGTTTATCGCGCCCGAGCGGCTGCGTGTGCCGGGTTTCCCGGAGATGCTGGCCAAGCGCAAACCGGGGCTGATCGCGATCGACGAGGCGCACTGTATATCGCAGTGGGGGCACGATTTTCGCCCCGACTACCGCATGCTGGGGCAGCACCTCCACAGCCTGCGGCCTTCGCCCGTGATTGCCCTGACGGCGACCGCGACAACGCAGGTGCAGGGCGACATCGTGACCCAGCTGGGGCTGGGGCAGGGCGGGCGCGAGCCTTCCGTGTTTATCCATGGATTTCGTCGCGACAACCTGGCGATCGAGGTCGTAGAGGTGTCAAAGCCGAAGCGGGGGGCGTTTGCGGCGGACCTGCTGCAGGACAGCGGGGCGCGGCCGGCGATTGTGTACGCGCCGACGCGCAAGGAGGCCGAGATGCTGGCCGGCGAGCTGGGCCGAACCCTGAGGGCCGCGCCGTACCACGCCGGCATGGACCCGGAGCACCGCGACCGGGTGCAGCGGGCCTTTCTTGGGGGCGAGCTGGAGGTGGTCGTCGCGACTATCGCGTTCGGCATGGGGATCGACAAGGCGGATGTGCGCACCGTGCTGCACATGGCGCTGCCGGCGACGCTTGAAGGCTACTACCAGGAGATTGGCCGCGCGGGCCGGGATGGCGAGCCGTCGCGCACGGTGCTGATGCACTCGTTCGCGGACCGAAAGCAGCACGACTTCTTTTTTGAGCGGGATTACCCGCCGGTGGAACGCCTGGACGCAATTTTCAAATGCCTGGATGCAGACCCGCTGCACCGCGAGGAGCTGCCGGAGCTCTTGAAAAAGCAGCGGATGCGGCTTGAAGACGACGAACTCGACAAGGCGCTTGAAAAGCTGCTGATCCACGGCGGGGCGGTGCTGGACTACGAAGGTTTTGTGACGCGCGGGCACGACGGCTGGCGCAAGCCGTACGCGGCGCAGAGCACGCACCGGGGCGGCCAGCTGGACCGGGTGATCCGGTTCGCGGAGTCGGGCGAGTGCCGGATGCGGCAGCTGGTGCGGCACTTCGGCGACACGGAAGACGGGCAGGTCGACTGCGGCATCTGCGATGCGTGCGCTCCAGAGGCCTCGCGGACGCAGACCGCGCGGGGGCTGGACGACGCGGAGCGCCGGCTGGCGCACGGGATCGTGGCGGCGCTGGGCGGGTCGGGCTATGGGGGCGGGTCGAAGTCGACGGGCAAGCTGCACGGGGAGCTTTGTGCCAAAAACGGCGTGAGCCGGGACGAGTTCGAGGACCTGCTGGGTGCGCTTGCGGCGGCGGGGTTTGTGCGGCTGGACGACGCCGCATTTGAGAAGGATGGGAGGACGATCCCGTATCGCAAGGCGAGCCTGACGCATGAGGGCGCGACGTTCAGCGATGGGGATGCGGACACGGTGGTGCTGCGGGTGCTGAATGGGCCGGCCGGAGCGGCCTCGCCGAAGGGAAGCCGCAAGGGTGCGGCGCGCAAGGGCGAACCGGCCAAGGCACAGCCGCTGACCGGCAGGGCGGCGGAGCTGGAAACACGGCTGCGGGCCTGGCGCAAAGCGGAAGCGGCAAAGCTGGCCCAGCCTGCGTTCTGCGTGTTCTCGGACAAGACGCTGCGCGCCATCGCGGAGGCGCGGCCCGGCTCGCTGGACGACCTGCTTTCCGTCGACGGCATGGGACCGGCAAAAGTCGCGAAATTCGGCGAGGATGTTTGCCGGATCTGCGTGGGTGCTTAGGTTGCCTGGACGCGGTCCCATCGAACTGCAAGCTGGGACGGGCCTCCTGCCGAAACCCGCAATCCAAGCGGGGCTGGCAACTTGCGAAGCTGCCTGGCTATGGATGAGACCGCTTTTGATGAAGGCCTGAGTAAAGTTACCTGGGAACACCTTCCGGGAGCTGAAGCTTGGAACACCACGCTTTTGCGCTCGCGGACAAGGTTGCATTCAAACTCTGCGATGCCAGTGGCGACGGTCTTGCTTATGATTTAGTTATGAGCTGGAGCAGACCGATCTTTCCCATCACCGACGCGCAGGTCATCGAGGCCATGCATGCAGGTATAGAAAAGTCCGAATCATCTGGACCAGGGCGTGCCGTCGAAAAGTTTGTCCTGGCAGCCCTCAGCAGTATTCCCTGGTTTGGCATATTGGTGAGCACCGTGACCAGTATGAACTCCGAGGAGGAAGCCGCCCACCAGAGCTACCTCCTGCAATTATGGGTGGAAGAGCACCGGCGGAAGCTCACCGAGCTGGCACAAACCCTTCAGGAAGTTCAATCCCGCTTCGAGAACTTCGGGGAAAAATAGAGGAGCGGATTCAAAGCGATGCCTACTTGGCATTGGTGCGAAAAGCTTTCCGCGCGTGGGATCAATCGGATACTGAGGAGAAGCGCCGTATGCTGGGTAACATCGTCATCAATGCGGGATGCACTCGGGCCTGCTCCGACGATGTAATCCGCTTGTTCATTGATTGGACGGAGCTCTACAACGAGGTACACTTCGCCGTCATTCGCGAAATCTTCAATAGCCCAGGCTCGACGCGCTTTGAGCTTTGGTCGGCCATTTATGGCGAGCTACCCAGAGAAGACTCTGAGGAGGCCGATCTTTTCAAGTTCCTCATCAGGGATCTCAGCACAGGGGGAGTGATTCGTCAGGAGAGAGACGTCAATAGCCTTGGGCAATTTGTAAGAAAAAAGCCGCTGAAGAACAAAGGGACGACTACAACGCTTGAATCGGCATTCGAGGACACGAAACCTTATACTCTGACACAGCTTGGGAGCAAGTTCGTTCATTACACGATGAATGAGGTTGTTACTCGACTTTCTGAGTAAAACCTTAATAGGTGGTGGCGACTGTGGTCTCGCTTCGCGTCATTGGCTCGCTAGATGTTGGGTCCACACTTCAATGGCGCATACCCTTTCGTAAAAGTGAAAGAAGGCATTATGGGGCCAGGTATTGCGCGTGTGCACCCGCACGACATAGGAAAATCTGTCGAGCGACACAGCATAGTCATGGACGACAGCGAGATTTCATGACCCTCGCCGCTTCCAACTTCGTCGGGAAATTGTAAGTCGCCAAATGCTGAACTCCCCACGAGTTATCTGCAACATCGGCAAGAGAACCCTATCGCCTCAGACTGGATTCAATCCATCAAACCTCAGGTCTAAACACCTAGCGGTCTGCCGAAGGTTCCGTGCCGGTGATGGGATGGCAGCAGGGGGTCTCTCGCGGGTGGAACTCCATGAACTCGACGCGCACGTCGTCGGGGTCGTAGAAGTTGAGCTGTACCTTGCCGTCGCGGCCCATCTGCTTCTTCGAGGAGGGGCTGGAGGTCCAGCCGCGCTCGCCGAGCCTGGCGACCACTGTGTCCATATCGGCGACACCGAGCGAGAAGTGGTCCTGCACGCCGACCTCGTGGTGGCTCGGGCTGGGCGGGATGTTGAGCATGTATTCGATCCAGTCGGTGCCGTCGGGAACCTGGAGCGAATCCCAGTCGACGACGCCCTCCTTCATGCCGCCGGACCAGTAGGGGTGAAAGCCGAGGATGTCGCGGTAGAAGCGGTCTTCGGCCGCGGCGGAGCGCACGATAAAGCCGGCGTGGATGATGCGTCCGGAGATGCTGCCGGGCGCTTTCGCCCCCGCGGGGCCGCCCGGCGCCGGCTGGACGAACTCGATGGTGTTGCCCTCGGGATCGCGGACGTCGAAGACCTGCTCGCCGTCGCGCAGGGTGGTGAGCGCAGGCGGTACGGCTACCCCCCTGCTTTTGAGGTAAATGCGCATGGCTTGCACGTCGGGCGTCCCCAGCCCGACGTGCTGGAGCACGGGCTCGCCGGCGGACGCGGCGGGGTGGATCTCGACAGATTGGCGCGGGTCGCCGTAGACGCGGATGCCGTCGGCGAACTCCGGCGAGGCGATGGCGGTCCAGCCCAGCTTTTCGGTGTAGAAGAGGCGATCGGCGGCGAGATTTTGCGTGGCGAGCGCGACATGCGCGATGCCCGTGATGGGCGGGCGTACGGGTGCCGGTGCTGCCGCATGCAGCGCGGGGGCGGTGAGGAGCAGGGCAGCGGTCTGGAACCGGGCGAAAAAAGGCATCAAGGAAACTCCGATGGACGCGCAAAAGGCTGGCGCGGCAGCATCGCGTTTATAGCAGAAAGGGGAGCGGGCTCGCGAGGGCCATGCCTGCGCCTACCGTCCTGATGGGGTCTGAAGGCAGGATCAAAGTCGCCGAAATGCTGCTCCCGGCGTATGCTCCAAAGGAACCCGAAGGGAAGCGCGATGGTAACGGTATCGCGCTCGATGACGCTGGCCCGCTGCCGGCGAAGCCTCGACCTTCAGGCTGTCAGTTCCCTGGAGGAGTTTTCGCGTCCATGCGTCCCTTTCCCGCTTTCTCTCGACCTGCTGTCGTGCTCTTGCTTGCTCTGTCCTCCGCTTTTGCCTCCTTGCCCGCGCCCGCGCAGATGGCCGGTGGCGCGGAGCCGCCGTCGATGCTGGACGTTTACGGGCCGTATTCCGGCAAGTTCCTGCTGGGTGGGCGCGGGTTGGAAAAGCCGGTAGCCGGCGCGGAGCCGGTGCTGGCGGCAGGGAGCCCCTGGACCCTTTCGCTGTGGTTTCATCCGGACCGGGCGGGGATGACGACGCTGCTGGCCGGTTTTGGCGATCCGGCGGACGAGGACTCGCGCTTTTTGGGCCTGCGCGCGGGCAGGCCGGTGCTGCGGCTGGGGCAGGGCAACGAGGTGGTGGCGCCGACAGCAGTCGGCGGCACGGACTGGCACCATCTGGCAGCCAGCTTTGACGGCGTGACCGCGCACCTTTTCCTCGACGGCAGCGAGGTCGCCGCAGGGAGTCCGGCGCTGGGGCCCGTGGGGGACCCTGAGCTGATGCTGGCGCCGGATTTCGTCTCGAGCCAGGAAGAACGCTACGCTTACGATCAGCCGCACCTGCCGTCGGTGGTGCCCGAGCGCCTGAAGGAGTGGCAGCACTTCGGCGGAACCATCGCCGACTTTGAGTTGCGGCACACCCCGGCCTCGGCGGGCGCGGTGCACGCCATGGCCGAGGCGCGGCCCGACTTCGACACAATCTTGTATGAGGATGGCTCGAAGAGCTGGTTCTTCCAGGAAAAGCAGCTGATCGGCTACACGGCCCCGCAGCCGCCCGACACCCTGCCGGTGAGCCGGGCACCCTTCGGCAAGCCGGTGGCGCAGGCGATGCCCCCGGCCGGGCCGACGCTGGAGCCGGCGGGGGTCGGCGAGTGGGTGCTGGCACGCAACTGGAAGATGCAGGCCGCGCCGCAGGTCAAGGCGGGCGGCCCGCAGCTGTCTGTCGCAGGGGCGGAAGCGGGAAGCTGGTATGCGGCCACAGTGCCGGGAACCGTGCTGACGACGCTTGTGGATCGCGGCGTGTACCCGGATCCCAACTGGGACCTGAATAACCTGGCGATTCCCGAGCTGCTGAACAAGCAGGACTACTGGTATCGCGTGGAGTTCGCGACGCCGGGACAGGCGGGCGAGGGCAGGCGCTACACGCTCGACCTGGACGGGATCAACTACGCGGCCGATGTGTGGCTGAACGGGCAGGAGCTGGGCACAGTGACGGGCGCGTTTCTGCGCGGCATGTTCGACGTGACGGCGCTGCTGAAGAGTTCGGGCGAGAATGCGCTGGCGGTGAGGATCTCGCCGCCGCCGCACCCCGGGCTGCCGAACGAGCAGTCGATCAAGGGGGGACCGGGCTACAACGGGGGCGCCATGCTGATGGATGGGCCGACGTTTGTGGATACGGAAGGCTGGGACTGGATTCCGGCGGAGCGCGACCGGGACTCGGGGATCTGGCAGCAGGTGATGCTGCGGGAGACTGGCGCGGTGAAGCTGGGGGACGCGCGGATTGTGACCGAGCTGCCGCTGCCGCAGACCGACTCGGCGAATGTGACGATCGATGTACCGGTCGAGAACACGGGTTCCGTGCCGGTGCAGGCGACGGTGCGGGCGAGCTTTGAGGGTGGCGTTGCGATTGCGAAAGAAGCGACGGTTGCGCCGGGCAGGTCGATTGTGCAGCTGACGCCGGGGGAGTTTGGACAGCTGCATGTGGATCACCCGCGATTGTGGTGGCCGAATGGCTATGGGGCGCAGGAGTTGTATCACCTGAAGCTGGCAGTGGAAACCGGGGGTCGGGCGAGTGACGAGAAGACCGTGCAGTTCGGCATGCGCGAGGTGACCTATGAGGAGAGTCTGTTCGGGGCGGACGGAACGATGCGCCGCGTGGAAGTGAACCCGACGATGGCGAAGCGCCTGCACCAGGCGATCCTGAACGTGACGCATGACGGGATGCGGCAGACACCGAACGGCTGGGCGTCGTCGCTGACGGCGGCGGCCGACAGTTCGCCGGCGGTGAAGCCGGTGATGAATGAGCCCGGCATGACGGACCTTGTGATCAAGGTGAACGGGGTGCGGATCGCGGCGCGTGGCGGCAACTGGGGCATGGAAGACGCGATGAAACGCATTGGCCGCGAGCACCTGGAGCCGTTCTTCAGGCTGCACAAACTGGCGAATGTCAACATCATTCGCAACTGGATGGGGCTGAATGATGAGCCCGTGTTCTACGAACTGGCCGACCGGTATGGGCTGATGGTGTGGAACGATTTTTGGGAGTCGACCGAGAACTGGAATGCGGAAGCCGAGGACCCGCAGTTGTGGCTTGCAAATGCGCGCGACACGGTGGAGCGCTAC
The DNA here is from genome assembly GCA_964235795.1 of uncultured Acidobacteriaceae bacterium. Classification (GTDB taxonomy): domain Bacteria; phylum Acidobacteriota; class Terriglobia; order Terriglobales; family Acidobacteriaceae; genus EB88. Next base: position 17,179 of record CAXSBW010000042.1, read on the forward strand.
CGCAATCATCCTTCGATCGTGATGTGGTGCGCGCGCAATGAAGGGGTGCCGCAGCCGATCGTCAACGAGGGCCTGACGCGCGTGCTGAACGAGGAGGACGGCACGCGTTATTACACGCCGTCGTCGAACCGCGTGAATCTGCGCGACAGCGGCCCGTACCGCTACATGGATCCGAAGCTGTACTTCAGCACGTTGGATCGCGGGTTCTCGGTCGAGCTCGGGATCCCGTCGTTTTCGACGCTGGAAAGCTTTGAGAGCTGGATTGCGCCCGCGAACCAGTGGCCGCTCTCGGACGCGTGGGCATACCACGACTGGCACCAGAGCGGGAACGGCGACGTGCACCCGTGGATGCAGCACCTGGAGCAGCAGTTTGGAGCGGCGCGGGATCTGCCGGACTTTGAGCGCAAGGCGCAGATGTTCAACTACACACTGCACAAGGCGATCTTTGAGGGGTTCAACGCGCACCTGTGGCAGCCGAACTCGGGCCGGCTGATCTGGATGACGCAGCCGGCGTGGCCGAGCAATATGTGGCAGATGTTCTCGTGGGATTACGACACGCAGGCCTCGTTTTACGGGGTCATGCATGCCTCGGAGCCGCAGCACGTGCAGCTGGACCTTGCGACCTACGACGTTTCGGTGATCAATACGACGACCGGGCCGCTCGCGGGCGCGAAGGTAGTCGCGTCGGTGTATGGACTCGACAACAGGCTGTTGTTCACGCGCACGGTTCCTGTCTCGGTGGCGGCGGACGAAAGCGCGCGGGTTTTGCAGCTTCCGCTGGCGGCCATGTTTGCTGAGCCCGGGATGGCGGCACCGGTCTTTGTCCGGCTCAATCTGCAGGATGCTGTCGGGAAGCAGATCTCGACAAACTTCTACTGGCTTGCGGGCCGGGATGAAGACATGCGCAAGTTGAACAGCCTGCCGGAGGCGCAGATCGGGTCCAGGGTAACGGCGAGTGAGGACGGCGATGAAAAAGTGATGACGGTATCGCTGTTGAACCGCGGCCGGCAGGCGGCGATCGAGCTGAAGCTGACGCTCGAGCAAGCGCCCGGCATCGCGAACGCAGCGGGAAAGGCTGCGCAGCGCATTCTGCCGGCCTACTACAGCGACAATTATGTGTCGCTGTTGCCGGGCGAAAGCCGGACGGTCACGGTGCGGTACCCGGCAAAATCTGCACACGGGGAGGCCGTGCTGGGATTGCGCGGCTACAACCTGCACCAGACGGTGCTGGCAACAGGTCATTGACCCGGTGGGAAGCGGTATCCGGTCGACTGGGCTGAACCGTTTCCCCTGGATTGATCTGGGTGGATAGATCTGGAATGGAAGTTCATCAATTTGCTTCGTCCTCTATGTCACAGCGGGATAATGCGAAGGCGCGGCCACACTTTGTGTCGCATCCTGGTGAACCCCCATCCCCCGGCGCCAGTCGACGAGGCTGACGGCCACGGCTTCGGCCGGTACGGGGCGGCTGAAGAAGTAGCCCTGAAAATCCATCTCGCCCAGGCGAATCATCACCTGGAGATCGCGTTCGGTTTCGATGCCTTCAGCCACGATGCGCTTGCCGAGCGCTTGGGCCATGCAAACGATCGCTTCCACGATGCCCATCACGCCAGGCTCAGTGTCGAGCGCGCGAACAAAGCTGCGATCGATCTTCAGGGTATCGATCGGTAACTGGTGCAGGGCATTGAGGGAGGAGTGGGCCGTGCCGAAGTCATCGATGGAGATGTGAACGCCCATGCTTTGCAACAAGGAAAGCTGCCGGTGCGCGTGGGTGAAGTCGGCAATAGCAGTGCGCTCCGTGATTTCGAGTTCCAGGATGCCGGCCGGCACGCCTGCCTCAGACAAGGCCTGTGCCACCTCTTCCGCAAAGTGAGGCTGGGCGATCTGCCGGGCGGAGACGTTGACCACGATGCGTGCATCGTCGTGAGAGCCGAGCCGCCAGCGGGAGGCGTCCGTGAGTGCCTGGCGAAGGATCCAGGCTCCGAGCGGGAGGATGACGTCGCTGTTCTCCGCTACCTCGATAAAAGCGTCCGGGGCGACGAGGCCAAGAATGGGATCGTCAAGCCGGACCAGTGCTTCCAGCCCGCGAAACTGCCCGTCCGAGGAAAACTGCGGCTGATAGAACAGGCGGAACTGGGAAGCGTCGAGCGCCGCACGTAAATCCGATGGTGAAAAAACCTGGGTCCCGCGTTCCGGGTGCCGAACAGACTCGTCCGGGCCGCGGCCGTGGTGCTTTGCGGTATACATCTCTTCATCCGCATGCCGCTTCAAGGCTTCGGAGCTGGTTCCATGATCAGGACATACGGCGATGCCGATGCTCGCGGACCCATGAACCCGTATTCCATCCAAAACAAAGACATCCCTGAAGCAGTCGCGAAGACGGTGTTTATAGGCTTCTCCGTCTTCCAGGCTCCCCAATGCAGTGGCAACCAGCAGGAACTCATCCCCGCCAATACGTGCCAGCAGATCGGCGGAGCGAATTTTTGAGCCCAGCCGCGACGCGATCTGCTGCAGGTACAGATCGCCGATCTTGTGACCGTAACGGTCGTTGACCTGCTTGAAATGGTCTACGTCAATGTAGGCCACACCGACGCGATGTCCCGTCGAGATGGCATACGCGAGGGCTTCCTCCAGCCGGGCATCGGCAAGCCTGCGATTGGGCAATGCGGTGAGCTGGTCGTGGGTCGAATGGTAGTTCAGCTCCGCGTACATGCGCCGCTGATGGATCGCCAGGTTGGCCAGGCTGGCTCCGGCGACGAGGATGTCGCGCTCCTCGGTGGACAGCTGCTTTTCTTTCAGGTTTTGTGCGCGGAAGATTCCCGCGTGCTTGCCCCGGCCATCTGTCAACGCGGCTTGATACAGGTCCGGGATGAGACTGGGCAGCTGGTCGGGACCACGATGGAGGCATTCGGCAGCCTGGGCATCGAGCGAGAACACGCAGCAGATCCCAGGAATCAGGGAGTTCATGGAGCTGCAAATGTCTATCAGCACATCGTCAAGCGGAGTCTCGGAGTTGATCTGTTCGAGCAACCGGCTGCGTTCCCGTTCTACCCGGATCGAGCGCTCGATTTGCTCCGTTTGTTCAGCGACTCTGCGGCGCAGCACCATGACCCAGATGAGGACAAGAAGCACCGAAGCCAGAAGCGCGCCGCCGACGCCTAACAGATGGCGGACGTTCCACCAGGAAGGTTTGGCGATCACATGCAGGTCGTTGCTGTCACGAAGATCGAGCCGGAATAAGAGCGGCTGCCTGTTCCAGTCGAGGCCGGCGGTGACGCGGCAGATTCCGTAAACACGAACCAGCGTTCCTGTTTGCAGAGGCGGCAACGGCGTCATGCTGCCGTTCCTTCGCAGCACCAGGTCCACCGGATGCTGGTCCACCATGATCACCAGGGTATCGGAGATTTCTCCATGAAGTTCGGAAAGAACCCGCCCGGTCAAGCTGATCAGTGCATCGCTATCGACGCCGCTGATCGCTTCTGCGTAGCTGGCTGGTTTGGGCACGACGGTTTGCCGCTGGCCGGTGGGGTAGAACTCGGCATCTTCAAGAACAGCCGAGTAAGCGTGATCGTCGGCGAATCCGACAACATCGACAACCTCTCCGAGAGGCAAGAGCCCGGTCTGGCGGGTAAGAACAAGAAGGCTTTTGCCGGCGTTCTCGATCACGAGCGAGTAGCCCGGATCAAAGGCGGTGACCGCGCCTTCCACACGTACCCGCCTGGTTCCACTCGTGATGAAGTGTGTTTCCATGACGTGGGCGATATCTGTTACGGGCAAATCGATGGGCTTGATTCTGGGTTGGAGATCCACCTTCAGATCCGACCCCGAAGAGACAAATAACTTGGGGCGCATCGCCTGGAGCGCAGCGTTGAACTCGGCCCCGGCGACGCCTGAAATCGTTACCTCAGCATCAATTAGACCCGAAACGTCCAGTCCCCCTGGATCCTGAAGGTATACCTGTACGATGCCGCCCCGGATCATGACCTGGATCTGCGCGATCGTATCCGTACCCTGCACCACCAGGTTGGCGGAATGCACCGTGCCGTGGATGGTTACGGGCCTGCAGTCTACTTTTCCTGACATAAGCTGTTCAAAACCGGCTGGGATCGGAGATACGCGATGGCCGGACGAAAGGACCCGGATACGAGGGTTCCCGGACACCTCCGTCCACAAGCTGCCTTGCGTTGAGCCATCGATCTCGACGAGATCGCCGACATGAATCGCATATCTTTGCGTGGCCCAAACAAAGACCGAACCGCTTGCGTCGGAAACAAAGAGGAGGTTGTACCCGGGTTCGTAGTAGGTGACGGTTGCAACCAGGTGCACCGGGATATGCTCTTCGCCCTCGTCGGGCGGCATCTGGTGCACCTGCTGTGCGGTAGTCGCTACCAAGGGTTCGGCGGCAGCGGAACCTGCCCAGCTCCCGGCTACTGACAGCAGCAACCATAGAAGGCCCGGCAACCGGCGCAAAGTGCGTCGTTGACCATGCAGGAGCGCAGCCATGCAAGCGCGGGCACCGTTGCGTGGCAGGTCTGCGGGGCCGCACCGAGTTGTTTTCGCAAGCCAAAGCACGCCGGCAACAAACCGCAGGGACATAGCAGGGCCTCCAAGCCGAGCTGATTCCTCCCACTCATCGGCAAAAGGGACACACGGAAACAGAGCTGTTGAGAAAAAGTTTGCCCGTTGGTAACCAGAAGAGGCCGGTGTAATCAACGACAAGTGTTTGGGGCAGACTGTTCCTTCGCAATGTTTTTGTCGCGGCAACTCCCCGGGCCGGCATTCACAAAAAAGGTTACCGTCGCTTGCCAAAAGGACTGAACGATTTTGGGTATCAGCCGATAACAGGGTCACTTGCCAGAGCGCGGTTTGCGTTCCGGTGAGTTGTATTTTGCAGAGGGGCAACGCATGTTCTCGATTATTGGCATCCTCGTTGTGTTCGGCGCGGTTATCGGCGGATTTCTCATGGAAAAGGGAAACCTGGCCGTGCTGATCCAGCCGGCTGAACTGGTGACTATCGGCGGCGCGGCGATCGGTACTCTCCTGGCCGCCAACCCCATGCACATCCTGAAAGGCATCGGCAGCGGGCTTGCCGGAGTTTTGGGAAGTCCGAAGTTCCCGAAGCAGCGCTATCTCGATACGCTCAAGATGATGTTTGACCTGTTCACGAAAGCCCGCAAAGAGGGCATGGTTTCCATCGAGAACGATGTGGAAGAGTCGGACAAAAGCGACATCTTCAAGAAATACCCGATTTTCCTCAAGGATCACCACGCACGTGATTTCGTGTGCGACACCATGCGGATGGCGATCACCGGCGGTGTAAGCACCTTTGACGTGGACCAGATGATGGACCTCGATATGGAAGTGCACCATAAGTGTGCTGAGCAGCCTACAAACTCACTGAACACAGTCGCGGATGCGCTTCCCGGACTTGGAATTGTCGCCGCCGTGCTTGGCATCGTCATCACGATGGGTTCGCTTGGCGGCCCGCCGGAGCAGATCGGCCATAAGGTCGCAGCCGCGCTGGTTGGAACCTTTCTCGGCATTCTTTTGTGCTACGGCCTGCTGGGCCCGCTGGCCTCTGCGATGAGCAAGCGCGTGGGCGATGAGCACGGCTATTACTACATTCTAAAGGTTGTCATGCTTTCCTTTATCAAGGGGATGTCGCCGATTCTCGCGGTGGAGATGGCACGCCGGGCGATCCCGGCCCATGTGCGTCCCAGCTTTACTGAAATGGAAGCCGTGTGCCGCGGCAAAGCCCCGGAAGCGGCAAAATAACCATGCCGGCCCCGCAACCGCCCATTCTGCTGATCAAGAAACAATCCTCCCACGGTGGCCACCATGGTGGTGCCTGGAAGGTCGCGTACGCGGATTTTGTAACCGCGATGATGGCGCTCTTCATCGTGCTCTGGCTGATGAGCAGCACGACCAAACAGCAGCAGCTCCAGATCTCCGGATATTTTCGTGATCCGTTAGGCACTGCCGCGAACAAGGGGCTGGACAAGCAGGAGGTCAAAGGCGAAAGCATTCTGCTGAAGCAGCAGGATATGACCAAGATTAAAGCCGAACTGCTGCAATCCATTCATCGGATCGACACCTTGGACAAGCTCAAAAACCAGATCGAGATCACGGTCACGCCGGAGGGGTTGCGCATTGAATTGATTGAAGACGCGCACGGCACTTTTTTTGAGACGGGAAGCGCCCAGCCTACCCCTCTGCTCGTTTCTATTTTGAAGGTTGTCTCCCCGCAACTGGGCACGTTGTCGAATCGCATCTCCATTGAAGGGCATACGGATGCCCAACCGTACGTCAGCGACCGCGTGTACGGCAATTGGGAGCTTTCCTCGGACCGGGCCAACGTGACACGGCGATTGATGCAGATCAACGGTATCCGGCAGAACCAGGTTTCGCAGGTGCGCGGTTTCGCGGATCAGCGGCTGCGCGACACGAAAAACCCGTACAACGCAGCCAACCGCCGCATCTCGTTGATCGTGCAGTATCTCGAAATGGGCAAGGATATTCCGGTGCCCGCGCACTTCGTCCCGGATAGCGGGAAAGACATACCCGGAAGTGCTCCCGCAAAGCCGGCGGAAGTGGCAGCGTTGAAGCCGCCGGCGCCTAAAAAATGAAGAGTGTTCAAGTGAGTTCGGATCTCGCTTCAAAAGCAGGCATTCACCCTTTTGTCTCAGGAAGTGCCAGTTTGGGAAAATGAGAAAAACGTTAGTACCGTGCCGGACATTTCCCTGTTTGGCGCACTGTTTCCGTCCGGTATAGTCGCCTTCAGGAACACACCTGATGAATGGACATGACTTGCCTCCGCATGATCTCGGGCAGCCTTTGGACAGCCGCATCTCAAACGATGACGAGCTTCTCGGAAGCGTTTCCGGTGAAACGGCTTCCCCTTCCATCGCCGAGGGAGCCGCCCCTGTACGTATCCTGGTCGTTGAGGATGATGTGCCCCTGGCGCGGCTTCTGTGCTCATGGCTTTACACGGAAGGTTTTGCAGGCGACGTAGCTCACGATGGCGACGAAGCCCTGCAGAAGCTGTTGTGCGAGGACTTTCAGTTGGTTCTCCTCGATCTGAATCTGCCCGGCATGGACGGCCTCACCCTGATGCGTAAAGTTCATGTCGAGAAACCGGGTCTGCCCATCATGGTTCTGACCGGGCGCAGTCGAACCGAGGATACAGTCACGAGCCTGAATGACGGGGCCGACGATTGTCTCGTTAAACCCTTCTCACTCATTGAATTGCTCGCTCGCATTCGCGCCCTGCTTCGTCGCCGTTCGGCCGCGCAGGGCGTCGAAAACCTTCCAAAAACCGCAACCGGTTTGCTTCTCAACCGGGAAGAGTATCGCGTGGAGCGAAATGGTCGCCGCATCGAGTTGACCCCACGCGAATTTGACCTCCTCGAATTCCTGATGCAGCACGCACCCAAGCCGGTTTCGCGGGCCATGCTGATGGAAAAAGTCTGGCATGTTCCTTTTGACCCATCAACCAACATCGTTGACGTGTATATGAAATATCTCCGGGACAAAGTCGATGCCGGGGACGAACAAAAGTTGATTCGCACGGTTCGCGGCGTGGGGTATGCTCTTGCGTGCGCCTGAAACAGACTGGTATCGCCCAGCCAAAGGAAGTGGGAAGCCGCGATGACCTCAACAGCCTTTCCACCCATGCGAGTGGGTGACGAGCAGCCTGTTCAGCTGTTGCTGGTAAGCCCCCACCCTCGGCTGCGCGCCCAGTTGCGCGAAAAGATCGGAGCTCCGCGCTGGACGGTGGTGGAAGCCGGCAGCGGGGCCGAAGCTCTCGAGCGCCTTGCTGAGAGCCAGATAGAAATCCTGTTGCTCGACCCGATGCTGCCGGACATCGTCGCCAACGAGTTCAGCGCTATGGTGCTGCAGCGATTCCCACGGATTGAGATACTCACGCTGAACGCGCAAACCGGTCACTTGCTGCTGGCCAACGCCTCGCCCACGCCGCTTGCGACGCAGTTGACAGACCTCATTTATCGGGGCAGCATCTCCGATAACTCGATAGTGTATCCACTGAGCCGCGCTGTGCCGCAATTGCGCGAACACAGCGACAAGCGCACCGGGCTGCGCGGCATGATCGGCGGATCACCGGCGATGCAGCGCGTGTACCGTTTGACGGAAATGGTCGCGCGTTCGGAAACGACGGTGCTGATCACGGGGGAAAGCGGCACCGGCAAGGACCTGGTAGCGCAGGCCATCCACATGATCAGCCCACGCTCCAAACATCCGTTCGCGGTGGTCAACTGCGCCGCGATTCCCGAGGCGTTGCTTGAAGCCGAGCTGTTCGGCTATGCCAAGGGCGCGTTTACCGGGGCGATGCAGTCGCGCATCGGGCGCATTCACGCGGCACATGGAGGCACGCTGTTTCTGGACGAGATCGGCGATATGCCGCTCTCGCTGCAAAGCAAAATCCTGCGATTTCTAGAGCAGGGGGAGGTGCAGCGGCTGGGCGGCAACGACAACCTCAAGGTGGATGTACGTGTGGTCGCAGCCACCAATGCGGACCTGAAAAGTTTGTCTCAACAGAAACTGTTTCGCGAGGATTTGTATTACCGACTGGCGGTGTTCCCGGTGCAACTGCCGCCATTGCGGGAGCGCGAGGGTGATGTGCCCGATCTTGTGGAAGCCTTTGCGCAAAAGTTCTGCCCCGGTGTCCGCATCGCGTCCGACGCGGTCGATGTTCTCGCGTCACACAATTGGCCGGGCAACGTTCGTGAGCTTCGTAACACGATGGAGCGCGCTTCCATCCTGCTTGACGGCGAGCGAACCATGACGGCGAAGCACATTCTGCTTTGATGATGGTATTGCTGCTTTGTAGTTTTCGGGTGAGGTGCCAGTTTCCAAGCAGTGCAAAATTCGTGACTTTCGCGAAGGCGTAGACGAAACCTTTGGCTTAGAACCTCGCAGGTAAGGCGGTTCTTAAACTTTCCGGAAGAAATCAATGCTTGGAGGGACTGTTCGCTCGGTGTACATAACGGTCGGCTTTACAGGTGGACCATGATTCCAAGATGCAGGGAGTAGATTTTCGGCTCTGGGGTCGTCCAGCCATCACTATTCTTGCCGGAAACTTCATACGTGTAGGTCGCCGTGAACGGCCGGGTCACGTCGGCGGCGAAGCGCCGCTTCTTCAAGGTCTCGGCTATCGGCATCTTCAGGTACTGCTGCCCGCATGGCTCAGAAAACACAACCGGTCCTTGACGGCCACTCTCACGTTCACCTTGCGATGACCCATGCGGCATTGCGATGAAAGGGTACACCGGCAGCGCAACTCTTTGAGGGATAGCACGTTTAGTGCTGCCGCGCTCAGAGTTGTTTGCCCGTGAACTGCAATAGCTTTCATAAAGGTGTCAACAGATCAACGATACGAAGTTCATTTCGCATCGGTTTTGCGGCGCAGGGGAAGCGAACGATTTTGGTGTTTACCGCTAGAGCCTGTTATGGCCTTTGCACCTGACGAGGGACTTGGCTGAACACGGATTG
>CAXSBW010000043.1:0-3719 GCA_964235795.1 uncultured Acidobacteriaceae bacterium
GTCAAAAGCCTCCCTCGGAACTGAGGGAGGCTTTTGACTTGAAGGTATACCCCCCACGTTAGCGCTATGCGCCTGGAGTGGGCGCCTCCCGCGCAGGGGGTCTTCGCTCTTAGCCCAGCAACGCGCCCACGATCGCGGGCGCGGCGGCGAGTGCGTCCGGCAGGGCGGCGGGATCTTTGCCGCCGGCTTCGGCCAGGTCGGGGCGTCCGCCGCCGGAGCCGCCGACCAGTTTGGCGACGGCACCGACGACTTTCCCGGCCTGCACCCGCGAGGTCAGGTCCCTGGTCACGCCGGCGACCAGCGCGACCTTTCCCTCCGCGTCGACCGATCCGAGCACAACCACGCCGGAGCCGAGTCTGGATCGTAACGTATCGACCAGGGTGCGCATCTGTCCGCGGTCGAGCCCATCGACGCGCTGCCCCAGCACCTTCACGCCCTTGATCTCGACGGCTGCACTCGCGGCATCGGCGGTGGCGCTCGCGGCCTGCTTCATGCGCGCCTGGTCCAGCTCGCGACGCAGCCGTTTCAGCTCGTCCTCCTGAGCGGTGAAGCGTTGTCGTAGGGCAACCGCCGGTTCGATGTCGGCGCTCGCGCCCAGTTCGATTGCAAGCCGCGCGGCACCGGCACCGCGCCGAAATTCGCTCAGCGCGCCCGTGCCGGAGACCGCCTCGATGCGCCGCACGCCGGAGCTCACGCTCGACTCGCCGGTCAGTTTCAGCAGGCCGATTTCGCCGGTGGCCCCGGTGTGCGTGCCGCCGCACAACTCGGTTGAAAAGTCGCCGATACGTACCACGCGCACCTTGTCGCCGTACTTTTCGCCGAACAGCGCCATGGCCTTGTACTGGTTCACGGCGACATCGATCGGCACATCGACCAGCGTGTCTACCTTCAAGTTGTGCAGCACTTCACGGTTGACCAGGGTCTCAATATCGGCCAGCTCTTCGTCGGCGATGGGCGCGAAGTGCGAGAAATCGAAGCGCAGGCGGCCCGGCTCGACCAGCGACCCGGCCTGTTTGACGTGCGGCCCCAGCACCTCGCGCAACGCGGCATGCAGCAGGTGAGTCCCGGTGTGGTTGCGACGCGTCGCGTTCCTGCGTTCGGCATCGACGATAGTATCGACGCGGTCACCCACTTTGAGCGGCAGCCGCAGCGTAGCGCGATGCGCGCGCACGCCTTGCAACGGGGCAAAGCACCCGTGCACCTCGGCCACGACGGCGTTGTGATCATCCGACAACAGCACGCCATGGTCGCCCTGCTGTCCGCCGGAGTCGGCATAGAAGCTGGTGTGGTCGAGCACGATTTCGACCTCGTCACCCGCCGACGTCGCCGGAACGCCGACCCCATCCTTCACCAGCGCCAGCACTTCGCAGCCGGTTGAAACGAGCTGCGTGTAGCCCTCGAAGTCTGTTTTGGCGACATCGCGATAAACCGGCGAGGCGGACTGTTTTGCGCCGCCCTTCCACGAAGCCCGCGCGCGCGCCTGCTCCTCCGCCCGGGCTTGTTCAAAGCCGGTCAGGTCGAAGTCAACGCCCGCATCACGGGCTGCGTCCATCATGAAATCGAGGGGGAGGCCGTAGGTTTCATACAGGTGGAAGGCTATAGAACCGCTGAAAACTGCCCTACGTGAGCTGAATTTGTAAAACTCGTGAAGAAGTGGCTTCGCTACCGCTTTGGGTAGATGTTTTTCGATAGAAGCGGGAAGTGCATCGTAGTCACCGTTCTCCAGGAATTTTTGGACAGGTTCCGATAGTGCGGCTATGCCGTCAGCCAGCGCGAAAAAATCGTTGAGGTTTGCAAAATGAGTTCGCCTCAAAGCCAAATCCAATTTTGTGAGCCCTACCTCCAGTACTCGCACAAACTGTCGCTCTTCCGTCTCAACAACTTTTGCAATCCGACCGGCTGAATCGCGAAGCTCGGGATACGCGCCCGCCATTTCATCGCGGACGGCGAAGACCATTTGCGCTAGAAAGGGCTGCTGCTGACCGAGCAGGCGGCCGTGGCGGATGGCACGGCGCAAGATTTTACGCAGAACATAGCCGCGACCTTCGTTCGCGGGGTTGACGCCGTCGGCGATCAGAAAGGTGGCGGCGCGGGCGTGGTCCGCGATGATGCGCAGTGACGCGTCGCTCGGCGCGGAGCCGTCAGTGTAAGTCACATTTGTAAGTTGAGAAGCCTTTGCGATCAGTGGCGTAAATAAGTCGGTTTCGTAATTCGACAACTTGCCCTGGAGCACGGCGGCGAGGCGCTCCAGACCGGCACCGGTGTCGATCGACGGCTTGGGGAGAGGGTCGAGCGTGAACTCGGATTCTGCGCCGGATCGTTCGATGGTTGTCGAATTGGAATCGATTCCGTTCGATGCCTGTCGAACAATTCGATGTCGGTCGAACTGCATGAAGACCAGGTTCCAGATTTCGACATACCGCTGGTCGTCCTCGCCGAAAGGTTTATCGACGCCCGGCACCTCGGCGGCTTCGAGACCCAGGTCGTAGAAGATCTCCGAGCAGGGGCCGCAAGGGCCGGTTTCGCCCATCTGCCAGAAGTTGTCCTTTGCGCCCAGCTCAAAGATGCGCTCGGCCGGAACGCCCTGCGCGCGCCACAGGTCGTACGCCTCGGCGTCCCGCGGGACTTGCAGCCCGGAGCCGTCGGCACCGTTTTCGCCCGCGAAGATCGTGATGTACAAGCGGTCTTTCTGCAGGCCGAACCACTCGGGCGAGGTCACAAGCTCCCACGCGTAGGCGATCGCATCGCGCTTGAAGTAGTCGCCGAAGGAGAAGTTGCCGAGCATCTCAAAGAACGTGTGGTGGCGTCGCGTGAAGCCGACGTTTTCAAGGTCGTTGTGCTTGCCGCCCGCGCGCACGCACTTTTGCGACGTGGTCGCGCGCGTGTACGCGCGTTGCTCCAGGCCCAGAAACACGTCCTTGAACTGGTTCATGCCGGCATTGGTAAACAGCAGGGTGGGGTCGTTGGCCGGGACGAGCGAGGAGGAGTGGACGCGGCGATGGCCCTTTTCCTCGAAGAACCTTAGAAACATCTCTCGGATTTCATTGCCTGTGCGCGATTGCATGTTTTCCAATCTTACCGGGTAGACTTGCCCGTTCAAGCGGCGCTGCGCGCAAGAGCTCCTTCCTGCTTCTGTCTGCTCGCGATGCCGGCGCAAGCCGTTATGCGGCGGGTTCAGGCTTGCGGCGGCAGCCAGATCGCGCCTTCAAGCCGTTCGGTCTCATCGCGGGCTTGCGCGAGGCGACGAAACGACGCTGCACCATCGCGCATGGTGAGCGCGGAGACCAGGGCGTCAAAGGCGTCCTCACTCGCTTGAGCCTCGGCGCGAGCGGCCGGCGCGAGCGTGTCGAAGCGGGGCTGTCGCAGATAGGTGCGGCGAGCCTCGGCGCTCGATTTCCGCACCGGGCCGGTCAGGGTGCGGGGATAGATTTCGACCAGCAGGGGCAGCCGCGGGGCGTCGAAGGGCCACACGCTCCAGCCGGCGGCCTGCAGGCGTGCGAGCATCGGCATGCCGCGCAGGGTGCCGGTGCCGACCGCGCCGGCTCCGCCGATTTGGAAGGAAGAGGACGGCAGGCGTCGTCGGGTCGCCGGATCGTTTTCAGAATCGTTTCCGGGTTCGTTTCCGGGTTCACTTCCGGGTTCGCTTCCAGAATCGCTTCCGGGTTCGTCTCCAGAATCGTCTCCGGAATCGCTCGCCGGTTCCCCTTTCGCCTCGGGCC
>CAXSBW010000043.1:3819-16540 GCA_964235795.1 uncultured Acidobacteriaceae bacterium
ATCGCTCGCCGGTTCCCCTTTCGCCTCGGGCCCTGCCTTACCCGGCACGCCGACGATGGCGGGCAGCGACCGGACGTAAGAAGCGAGCTCGCAGCGTCGGTAACCGAGCCAGTCCGGGGGGCGATGGCTGGGCGGCGGGCCGGAGCCCTTGCGGCGACCCCAGAAGTGCGGGTGCGGCTCGACGAGCCATCGCTCGCCCTGCGCGGCGGCCAGCGCCCAAAGCTCCGGGGCGCTTCGGCAGCCGAGCTCGCGCAAAAACCAGGCGGGGTAGGAGAAAGAAAAATCGAGCCCGGCGACCACCGGGGCCGCGCGCGCGGCGAGCTCGACCAGCCGCGCTTCCATTTCCGACCGCAACGCGCCGGGCTCGACCGTCGCGACCCCGGTTCCGACATCGCAAACGGCGGCTCGGAGGCCGCGACGCTGCGCGGCCTTCGACAGTGCGCCGGACCAGTCGACCGCGAACACCTGCTCGGGTATCTGCAACCTGCTCCTGCAACCTGCTCCTGCAACCTGCTCCTGAAACCTGCTCCTGAAAGCTGCTCCTGGAACTTGCTCCTGTGATTTACTCTGGGTCGCCTTGCAACTCGTCCTCGTCGATGCCTTCGACGGCGGCGAGCACGTTTTCGCCTGCGTTCCATCGCTTAAGAATGCTGTAGACCGCTTTCATGGAGAAGCCGGCGGCGATGAGACGGCGCATGACGCGGGCCGATTCCTTTTCGTTTTCGGGCTTGCGCATGCGTTTGCGCTCGAGGAACTGCCGGGCCAGCTCTTCCTCGTTCACGTTTTCGTAGGCGGCGTCGAGGGTGGTGCTGACAAGCTCGCCATCGACACCTTTTTGCTGGAGGTCCTGCTGGACGCGGCGGCGGCCGAACTTCGCGCCTTCCTGGCGCAGGCGGGTGTAGTCGGCGGCAAAGGCGGTGTCGTCCAGATAGCGTCGTTCGAGCAGGCGCTGGAGGATAGCTTCCACGCGGACCTCGCCGGTTTCACCTTTTTCGACGCGGGTTTTGAGCTGACGACGCAGCTCGGCGACGGTGCGCATGCGGCGGCCCAGGGCGGCGACGGCGTACTCGTAAAGTCCGGCTTCGTCGAGCGGTTCACGCACTTTCGCGGTTTTCCACGCCATGCGACCTGCCCCTCCATGGATCGATGCTAGCGGCTGCAACGGGGATCGTCGCCGGCATGGCTCTTCGACTGGGTATTTCCATGTTACTTTTGGCGTTTCGGAAGGGCGAGTATGTTACTGTCGGGCCATACCGGCCGAATTGAAGGATGCCCCATGATGGTCCGCGTTCCGCGTCCGTTCCCTCCCGTTTCGCTGCTTTCCAGGCTTCCCGGACTCATGCCGGGCCTGCTTCTGTGCCTGTTGTGGACCGGTTGCGGCGGCACAAACAACGCCGCACCGGTGGCCCCGCCGGCGCAGCCCGCGCCGCCGGTACCGGCTGGGGTCAACCCGTTCAGCCGGGTCGTGGTGATGGGGGATTCGCTGGCCGCGGGTTTCCAAAACGGCTCGCTGCTGGACCGGCAACAGAAAGGGGGCTGGGCGGCGCTGTTGGCCGGGCAGGCGGGCTTTGCGCTGACGCTGCCGCTGATCGCGGCTCCGGGCATTCCGAATGTGATCGAGCTGGTGCAGGCGAGCTTTCCGCCCGATGTGCAGCAGGCCGCCGGAAGCTCCGCGGGCCGCGAAAACCCCGGCGCTGCCGTGAACGACCTGGCCGTGCCGGGGCACAAGCTGTACGACCTGCTGAACACGGCACCGGTCGCGCAGCCCGCGACCTCGGACCAGATCATTACCAACCTGGTGCTGGGTGTGCCGGGCCGGTTGACGGGCACACAGCTGCAACAGGCGCTGGGACAGCAGCCCACCACGGTCTATGTGTGGATCGGCTCGGACGACGCGCTGGCCGCCGATACGCATGGCGACCCGGCCGCGATGACGCCGGCGGCGACGTTCAGCGGGGAGTTTGCGCAGATGATGGCGGCGTTGAAGAACAACACGAGCGCGCACCTGTTTGTGGCCAATCTGCCGGACGTAACGGTGGTGCCCTACCTGACAACCGCGACGGAGCTGCTGGCTTATGCGCAGCAGCTGACAGGGGTGTCGGCCGAGATCCTGGGCCCATTGCTCGGCATCTCGACTGGAGACCTGATCACGCCGAACGGGCTGGTGGCGGTGGAGGCCAACCTCCAGGCGATCGCCAGGCTGCAGCTTCCGACGGCGCTGCCGACTGAAGATGTACTGACCCCGGCGGAGGTGGCGACCGTGCAGGCGATGGTGGACAGCTACAACGCGGCGATCGCGCAGGCGGTGGCGGCGAATGGGGGGACGCTGGTCGACGTGCACAGCTACATCAACGGGCTGGCGCGGAACGGGATCACGATCAACGGCTACGCGGCGTCGGACCTGTACCTGGGCGGTCTGTTCGGGCTGGACGGCATTCATCCTTCGAACACGGGCTATGCGCTGCTGGCGAACCTGTTTATCGCGAGCACCAACACGGCGCTTGGTGGGTTGCTGCCGAGCCCGGTGCCGGCGGTGGACGTGTCGGCGGTAGCCGCGGCGGACCCGCTGTTTGGGCCGAACCGGCCGCACTCGACCCTGCCGTATAGCCGCCTGCCGATGAGCGCGCAAACGGCCTCGACGATGGAGTCGGTGCTGTTCGGGTCGATCGGGAGATAGCCTGGGTGGTGGGTGCCGTGTCCCGGCGGGGTGCAACTTTCTGGTCGCCCATGCATTTCATAGGAAGAGGTTTTCCATCCGTGTCTTTCTTTTGCTCGCGTTTCCGTTGGATCTGCCTGACATTTCTGCTTGCGGCCCCTGTCTTCGCGCAGGTTTCATACACGCCGATGCCGCTTGATTCGGGATTCGGCAAGCTGGACCTGACGGCACCGACGGTGCCGGCGCAGGGGATTATCGACCGGTTTACAGCCAAGGAATCAGAGTTTCGCGTGGCCATGGCGAACTACACGTATGAGCGCAGCGTGCGCGTGGATACGATCGACGACGATACGAAGAAAGTGGACGGCGAGTATTACCAGGTGACGGACATCAGCGCGGACCCGGATGGGCGGCTGTATGAGCACGTGGTGGAGGCGCCCGAAAGCTCGCTCCAGCGGGTGATGATGTCGCCGGCGGACTTCCAGGATATTGAGCACCGGCTGCCGTTTGCGCTGACGCGCGAGGACGCGGGGCAGTACAACATCACGTATGTGGGCAAGCAGCCGGTGGATGAAGTCGCGACGTATGTGTTCGACGTGAAGCCGAAGGTGCTTGAAAAGAACAAGCGCTACTTCCAGGGGCGTATCTGGGTGGACGCCGAGGATTACCAGATTGTGGTGACGAACGGCAAAAACGTGCCGGACGATACGCGCAAGGGGCATGAAGACCTGTCGACGCCGTTTATCACGTACCGGCAGCAGGTGGACGGCAAGTACTGGTTCCCGGTGTATACCCGGGGCGACGGGGTGCTGCATTTCGCGCCGGGCAGCGGCTATCTGAGCCAGGACGTGCACATGCGGGAGCTGATCAAGTACACGAACTACAAGCACTTCGGCTCGTCGGTGAAGATCACCTTTGACGGGCAGGAGGTGGGCAAGGATGTGCCGGATGGGACAGCGCCAGCCCCCCCTGCCGCGCCCCCGGCTGCCTCGGGCAAGCCGCAGTAGCCGGGTGGCGGGGCCTAGGTGGCCCAGCGCCGGCGAAAGTTATCGGCGGCGCTGCCGACGATGGGCTTGCCGTGACCGAAGACCGCGTTGTTGAAGGAAAGCGCGGCGATTTTGCGCAGGGAGCGCTTCCCTTCCTCGATGTCCTCGTAGGCGATGCTGAAGTCGAGACCGTTTTCGTTGCCGCAGGTGTCGGCGGCGAACAGGACGCCGCCATGCGCGTGCCACAAAAACGCGAGTTGGCCCAGGCAGTGGCCGGGAGCGTGGATGGCGGTGATGCCCCCGGCGAGGGGCAGCTCGGTTCCGTCTTCGACGCGCTGGTCGATGGGGCAGCCTTCGACTTTCATTTTGAGCACGACGATGCGGAAGTGGATGAAGGCGGTCACGAGCTTGTTCTTGAGGCCGGGCGCGGCCTGCATGGGGCGGAAGCCTGTGCCGGACTCGGTGATGGGGGCGTCGAGCGGGTGCATGTACGTGCGGGCGCCGGTGGCTTTGCGCATGGCGGCGGCGTTGCCGATGTGGTCGGCGTGGGTGTGGGTCAGCAGGAGGTGGCGGACGTCGCCGGGCTGTTTGCCCAGGCCGGCGAGGGCGGCCAGGATTTTGTCGGCGTTGCCGGGGAAGCCGGTGTCGATGAGGATGCCGCCGGCGGGGTCGTCGATGTAGAAGGCGTTGACGATGCCGAGCGGGAGGCGATGGAGGCCGGGGAGGATTTGTTCAGACAACGGAGAGCTCATGTTTATCTCCGATGCGGATAGGGTTTTCGCGGCTTTCGATTCGCGGCTTCAGTAGTACAGGTACTTGCGCCACTTCTGGTCGGAGTTGCCGATCATGCGCATGATGTGGCGCGAGGTATGGAGGGAGAACGGGCGCGGTTCGCGGAGCAGCTTCATGCTGCTGAGCTCGCCCAGCAGCTGGTTGCCCTTGCGACGATTGCAGCTGTGGCAGCAGGCGACGAGGTTTTCCCAGGTGCTGGCGCCGCCGCGGGAGCGGGGCAGAACGTGGTCGAGGGTGAGCTCAGCCGCGGTGAGGACGACGGCGCAGTACTGGCAGGTGTTGCGGTCGCGAAGCAGGATGTTTTTGCGCGACAGGGCGCGCGTCTGGTGAGGGATGCGGCGGTACTCGAGCAGGCGGATGACGGAGGGCAGCGCCATGCGGACGCGCGCGGCGTGAAGGGTCGCGCCCTGCTCTTCTTCGGTGCGGGCGATGCCCTTGAGCACCAGCACCAGCGCCCGGCGAGCGCCGCAGATATTGATGGGCTCGTAGGACGCGTTGAGGACGAGCACGGGGGTTTGCATGGGCTGCTGAAAGGGGGCGGTGCGGTCGTCGGGCAGGCCGGGGGCCGGGCTCGCTTCGCGGACGGCGTGCGATTTGGTGAGCAGCTTCGCTTTGCGGGTGTGCGTTGAGCTTTTTCCGAGCGACATCCGTTTCTCCCCTGTCCTCTGTTTGTTAAGACGCGACCGCTGTTGCCGACCGGTTGAAGTGTTTAACCCCAGAAAGCGATATCTTCCTCCATGGGCGTTTCGACGGCATGAACCGGCTCGGCAAGCTCCTGCCGCTGGACGCGGGCGGCGGTGGAGACCCAGACCTGGGCGGCCCCGGCGAGGCGCAGGGCGGAGGAGGCAGCCCGCGCGGTGGCGCCGGTGGTGAAGATGTCGTCGACGAGCAGAATGTCGCGGCCGAGCAGCGGCTGGGCGCCCTTGTCTTGATTGAGTGAGGCGCCGGGCACGGCAAAGGCGGCGCGGAGGTTGCGTCGGCGCTGAGTGGAGGAAAGGCCGGCCTGGGTTGCGGTGTCGCGGCTGCGGACGAGCAGGTTGCGGGCGACGCGGAGCTCGAGGCCGTGGCGGCGGGCGGCTTTGCTCAGGGCGCGGGCGAGCAGTTCAGCCTGGTTGAAGCCGCGGCGGCGGCGCTTCGCGGCCCAGAGCGGCACGGGGACGACCGTCATGGATCGAGGAATCCCCGGCAGGGCGGCGACCTGCGCGGCCATATGAGCCCCGAGCGGGCCCGCAATGGAACTCATGCCTTCGTATTTGAGCAGGTGGAGCAGGGTGCGCAGGGTGCCGCCGTAGAGGCCGTGGGCGACGGCGCGCTCAAAGGCCGGGGGTGAGACGCGGCAGGGGCGGCAGAGCCAGTCGCCGGGCGCGCGGTCGTCGGTCGAGAACAGGTGCTCGCCGAGGGCTTCGCCGCAGCCGAGGCACAGGGTACCGAACTGATTCGCGGATTGATTTGCGGATTGGGGCGGGAGGTCGGCCCAGCAGGCCCGGCAGACCGGGGCCAGGCCAATGTGGGCGAGCGGCGTGTCGCACAAGGCGCAGGAAGCTGGAAAAACGGCGGAGGCAAGAGCATGGACCGGGGCGAGAGTGTGACTTCGCAGGACGCGAACCACGGCGCGCCAGCGGGAGTCCGCCGCCGGGCGGAGAGTTTGGCTGCGGTCGAGCGTGTCCGGCCGGCTCGGGAAGGCACACCTCCAGGAGGTCAGGGTGTTCTGGAGCCCGTGAGCATGGAGCTCGCGGGCTCAATTGCCTCAAAGTATACGGCCCGGGCGCGAAACGCGCCAGCGCGCTTGTGCGTCTCATACCGGGCAGAGGAACGAATTTTTCTTGGAACTCGCTCGCCCGGGCCGTAGGCTGTCATTGGGCATTCAAAAAGCCCTGGCAGCGCCGCTGTTTTCACCTCCCGGGCGGCGCGGACAGATCGACGGATTGACGGAAAGAGGCGCGCAGCGAGCGCCCGGAAAGGGAGCATGGACTCTCAAATGAGCCGGGTGGCCGACCACGCCATACCTTCCACATCCTTTCGGTCGGAACTGCGGCTGACCACACGCCTGGGCGCGCCGCTGGCGCTGGGTGAGCTGGGCTGGATGTCGACCTATATTGTCGATGCGATCATGGTGGGCCATATTCCCCACTCGGCGGTCGCGATTGCGGCTTCCTCGCTCGGCAACAGTCTTTTCTATGCGATCGCTTTCGCCGGCGTCGGCCTCCTGTTCGGACTGGACACCCTGGTCTCGCAGGCGTTTGGCCGGGGCGACGCCGAGGATGGGCTGTTTTCGCTGGTGCAGTCCCTGTTTGTGGTCGCTATCTGCACGCCCGTGGTCATGCTGCTCAGTACGTTTGCCCCGCCGGCGCTCGCCCTGTTCCATGTGGACCCGCACCTGATCGCGATTACGACGCAGTACATGGCCGCACTGCGGTGGTCGGCCGCGCCGCTGCTGTTGTACATGGCGGTGCGGCACTATCTCCAGGCGATCGACCGGCCCGGATGGGTGATGGTCTCGCTGCTGACGGCGAACCTGGTGAACTGGCTGTTTGACTGGCTGCTGATCTACGGGCACGGAGGTTTTCGCGCCTACGGGATCGCCGGGTCAGGCTGGGCGACGTGCGTGGTGCGCCTGTACATGCTGGGGCTGCTGGTCGTTTCGGTCGGGCTGAGCCTGCGCAAAAAGCCGATCCGGCTGCGTGCCGGCGCCTGGAAACCGGACTGGAGCCGCATGCGGGCCCTGTACCGAATCGGCTGGCCGATCGGCCTGCAGTACGTGGGCGATCTGTCGCTGGCCAGCTTTTCAACCGTGCTGACCAGCACGCTGGGCATCACGCTGCTGGCTGCCAACCAGGTGTTGATCGACCTGAATGCCTTTTGCGTCATGATTCCGCTGGGCATCCAGGCGGCGTCCGCGGTGCGTACCGGGCAGGCAGCGGGGCGGGGCGACGGGGCGCAGGTGCGCCGCGCCGGGTACGCCAGCGCGGTGATCAGCGGCGGCGCCATGCTGGTCGCTTCGCTCCTTTTTGTGGCCGCGCCTCACTTTTGGGCGAGCGTTTATACCAACGATCCAGCCGTTGTTTCCGCGGCCGTGCCGATCTTTTTTATCTGCGCGTCGTATCGCGTGTTTGACGGGATCCAGCTGGTGCTGCAAGGCGCTTTGCGGGGCATGGGTTATACCAAGCTGCCGTTTATCGCATCGACGGTCTGCACCTGGCTGCTGGCTGTTCCGACGAGCTACCTGCTGGTCTTTCACTGGCACATGCAGCTGGTGGGCAATTGGCTGGGAGCCGTCGTCGAAACCTTTGTGTTGTTCGGCGTGATTGCAACGGCCTGGTACCGGCGCGTGCAGCACTTCAGCGATGACCGGCCCCTGCCCGAGCGCGAGCCCGCGGCGCACAAGGTGCCGCTGCAAACGCGTCTCGCCGGGTCGTAGCAGGCATTGATCCGCCTGATACACTCGGCGGGTGTGCTCGGCCAGTATAGTCGAGCGCGGATGGAGTTGGCGCTCGCGAT
Organism: uncultured Acidobacteriaceae bacterium; assembly: GCA_964235795.1. Classification (GTDB taxonomy): domain Bacteria; phylum Acidobacteriota; class Terriglobia; order Terriglobales; family Acidobacteriaceae; genus EB88. The sequence goes on from CAXSBW010000043.1 coordinate 11,752, forward strand.
GGCTCACAACCTGTCACCCCAACCGAAGCAGGCTCCCTTTCTGCCGTTTGTGCCGCCCGGCGAGTCGCGGCCGGAGCTGACCGTGCGGGCGCTGCTGCTGGGCTCGGTGTTTGGGCTGATCTTTGGCGCTGTGACGGTGTATGTGGGGCTGCGCGCGGGGCTGACGGTGGCCGCGTCGATCCCGATTTCCGTGTTGTCGATCTCGATCCTGCGGGCGTTCGGCCGGGCGACGGTGCTTGAAAACAACATCGTGCAGACCACCGGCAATGCCGGGCAGTCGATCGCCGCCGGGGTGATCTTTACGCTGCCGGCGCTGATCTTTCTGGGGTTCGATCTCCAGTACTCGCGCATTTTCTTCCTGGCGCTCGTGGGCGGCTGGCTGGGGGTGCTGTTTATGATCCCGCTGCGGCGGCAGCTGATTGTCGAGGAGCACGCAACGCTGAGCTACCCGGAGGGCACGGCCTGCGCGGACGTGCTGTTGGCCGGGGAGCGGGGCGGATCGTTCGCGAGCCGGGTGTTTCTGGGCCTGGGGCTGGGCGGCGTGTACACGCTGTTTCAGAATGAAAACCTGCTGGGGCTGTGGCCGGGCACGCCGAACTACGAGCCGGACGGGGGCGCGAGTCACGTCCTGCGAGGCGCGGCGATCCGCTGCGATGCGACGCCCGAGTACCTGGGCGTGGGCTACATTATCGGGCCGCGGGTGGCGGGCACGATCTTTGCGGGCGGGGTGTTCAGTTGGCTGGTGCTGATGCCGGCGATCTACTTTTTCGGCTCGCACCTGCCGGGGCCGTTGTATCCGGGCACGAAGCCGATCGCCGGGATGAGCCCGTCGGAGCTGTGGTCCACCTATGTGCGGCCGATGGGTGCGGGCGCGGTGGCCGCGGCCGGGCTGCTGACGCTGCTGCGGACGCTGCCGACGATTTTCGGCGCGCTGCGGTCGGGGTTGCGGAGCATGGGCGCGCGCTCGACCACGACGTCGGAGCGCACGGACCGCGACCTGCCGGGCTGGGTGGTGGGCGGCGGGGCAGCGGTGCTGGTCGTGCTGATGTTTCTGTTTCTGACCTTCAGGCCGGTGCCGGGGGCGCAGACGAGCCTGCTGGCAAACGGGGCGGCGTCGGGGCTGGTGGTGGTGTTCGGGTTCCTGTTTGTGACGGTGTCGTCGCGGATCGTGGGGCTGATCGGCTCGTCGGCGAACCCGCTGTCGGGCATGACGATCGCGACGCTGATGGCGACCTCGGCGATCTTTCTGGTGAAGGGCTGGACGGCACCGGCGTTCGCGGCGCTGGCACTGACCATCGGCAGCGTGGTGTGCATCGCGGCGGCGAACGCGGGCGACACCTCGCAGGACCTGAAGACCGGCTACCTGCTGGGCGCGACGCCGTGGAAGCAGCAGCTGGCGCTGATGGTGGGGGTTTGCGTTTCGACGTTTGCGATCGGCGGGACGCTGAACGCGATGAACCGGGGACTGGAAGAGTTCCACGCGATGGATAAGCCGTGGAGCCTGAGTGTGCCGGGCGCGCAGGGGGTGCAGGGCGTACAAGATCAAGGACGATTTCCGCGGGCGGGCATCCATGTTGCCGGCGCAGGCGCGGGGGAGCGACCGGCCGGGCAGTACATCCTGCTGAATGCGCTGGGCTCGCACGAGCTGCCGGACGGCAAGTACCTGTTCAATCCGGCGACGGGACGCATCGAGGTGCAGTGGATCCAGGGCATCGGGAGTGAAAAGGCAGCGGCCCCGCAGGCGCGGCTGATGGCGACGGTGATCAACGGCATCCTGACGCGGCAGCTGCCGTGGGGGCTGGTGCTGCTGGGGGTGTTCCTGGTGGTGGCGGTGGAGCTGCTGGGGATTCGCTCGCTGTCGTTTGCGGTGGGGTCGTACCTGTCGATCGCGACGACGCTCGCGATTTTTGTGGGTGGGGTGGTGCGGTGGATGGCGGACCGGGCCGCGGTTCGCGGGCCAGAAACTGAAAGCGAGACCGAAAGCGAGATCAGCCCGGGGTCGCTTTATGCGAGCGGGCTGATCGCGGCCGGCGGGATTGTGGGGCTGCTGGGCGTGGTGCTGAAGCTGTACGAGGCGAAGATGGGGCAGCCGCTGCTGCCGAGCGTGCCGCACACGTTTCTGTACCACGACGGAGTTTCGGTGCTGATGTTCGCGCTGCTGGCGTTTTCGCTGTGGTACTTCGCGCGCAAGCCGTTGAAGGGTTGAGCGGGTTGGCCGGGCGGGGGCGTTTGTCCGGCGACGACGCGCTGTTTGGCGCCGGGCTGGCGCTGGTCGTGTCGGCGGTGTGCGCGCTGCCGGTGTTCCCTTCGGGCGATGGGCCGGTGCATGTTTACTTCGCGCGCATTCTGTTTCTGCTGGCGCGGCATGCGGGCGGGGTGTACGCGCCGGTTTACGCGGTGCGGCACTGGCTGCAGCCGTATGCGCTGCACTACTTCTGGCTTGACGGCGCGGGACGGTGGCTGTCGCCGGAGTGGGCGGAAAAAAGCTTCGTTCTTGCGATCCTGCTGATCAACGCGCTCGGATTTCGGGCGCTGGCGCGGCAGCTTGGAGACGGAGCGGGAACGGCGTCGCTGTGGATTTTGCCGCTGGGGCTGAGCTGGGCGCTGTTTTCGGGTTTTTTGAACTTCTGCTTCGCGGCGGGGGTGTTGTTCGTCGCTTACCGGCTGTACCTGCGGCTCGACGAGCGCTGGAGCCTGGCGACGCTGGCCGGGTATGCGGGGGCGCTTGCGCTGCTGGTGTTTTCGCACCCGGTGCCGTTGCTGTTGCTGCTGCTGTTGCTTGGCGGCGACGCGGTGCTGCTGGTGTTGTCGCGGCGACGCGGGCTGCGGACGCAGGGGGTATGCCTCCTGCTGGCGCTGCTGGCGTTTGCCGGGCCGGTGTTGATCGCGGACAAGGCCTCGGTCGCGGACTCGCTGCTGCGCGATGTGCGCCCGCACTGGCAGCAGGTGCGGGCGATCGCGAGCGGCGATCGTTTGAGCGTGTTTGCCGGGCGGGCCCCGCTGCCGTTGCTGCTGACGGTGATGCTGGTGGCAGTGGCGCCGGTGGCGGCCTGGTGGATGGTGCGGGATGGGGCGGTGGGGCGGCTTCGACGAGGCGTGGCTGGGCCGGCGGACCGGCTCTGGTGTGTGGCCTGGACGCTGTTGTTGTTGACCCTTATCTTTCCGCAGAGCATGAATGGCTCGGCTTTGTTCGCGGACCGGATGGTCCCGCTGCTGTGGCCGTTTCTGTTCGCGGGGGTCGCGGCGATACCGATCTCGGCGCAGGCGGCGGGCTGGAGCCGGAGCCTGGCGGGGCTGGCGACCGGGGCGAGCGTGGCCTGCGCGCTGCTGTACCTGCTGCCGGCCGCATGCCTGGAGGCCGCGATGACGCAGGGACCGATGCCGGAGGGGCAGCGCGGGCTGTTTGTCGCGGAACCGGCGGTACGCGGGCCATTTCGCGAGCATCTGGCGGGTGAGCTGCTGGATTGGGGCGGCGCGCGCGCCTTTGCGGCACACGGAGACGTCCTGGTGAACAGCCCGTGGATGCAGCTGACGATTGTGCCGGTGCGCGAGCGAGGGCGCGCGGGGTTGCTGCGGGACCGTTTGCCCGGCAGCTGGTCAGAAAGCCCGGTGGCGCTGGGCGAACTGCTGGCAGCACGCGGGCCGGGGGCGGCGCGGGCGCTGGAGGGAGTCGATTTTCTGTTGTACTCAGACCCGTCGGCAAGCCCGGCTGCAGTGGCGCGGGCGGTACCGCGGTACCTGCCGGCCGGGGCAAACGGCTGGCACTGCGTCGCGCCGGGCTCGTATGCTGTGTGCCGGCGACCGTGACGAATCGGGAACCAGATCGGGAGATGGTTTCGCGACCCGGGATGCCGAGGCCGGTGCTTTCCATCCTGATTCCCTGCTTCAACGAGGAAGAAAGCCTCCCGGCCTGCCATGCGGAGGTTTCGGCCGTGCTGAGGCGGCTGGGGTTGCCGTATGAGCTGTTGTTTGTGAACGACGGCTCGCGCGACGGGACGCTGCCGGTTTTGAGCGCGCTGCATGAGACGGACAACCGTGTGAGTGTAGTGAACCTGTCGCGCAACTTCGGGCACCAGCAGGCGGTTTCGGCCGGGCTGACAATGGCTCGCGGGGACGCGGTGGTGATTCTGGACGCCGACCTGCAGGACCCGCCGGAGGTGATCGCGGCGATGGTAGGCAAGTGGCAGGAAGGGTTCCACGTGGTGTTTGGGGTGCGGACGCACCGCGCGGGCGAGGGGCGCGTGAAGCTCGTGACGGCGCGGCTGTTTTACCGGCTGATCCGCAGGCTGTCGGACGTGGAGATTCCGCTCGATACGGGCGATTTTCGGCTGATGGATCGCAAGGTGGTGAACGCGCTGCTCGGGATGCCGGAGCGCCACAGGCTGCTGCGCGCCATGTGCGCGTGGGTGGGGTATCAGCAGATCGGGATTCCGTACGAGCGGGCGGCGCGCTTTGCGGGGCGGACCAAGTATCCGCTGGGCAAGATGCTGCAGCTGGCACTGGACGGCATTTTTTCGTTCTCGACGGTGCCGCTGCGGATGCTGACCTACGCGGGCTTTGGCGCGGCGGCCTTGTCGTTTGCCGGGATTGTATGGGCGCTGGGGGTGCGGGTGCTGACCCGGCACTGGGTGGCGGGCTGGGCGACCCTGTTTGTCGGGATGCTGTTTTTGAGCGGGCTGCAGATGATCTCGCTCGGCATCATGGGTGAGTACCTGGGGCGGGTGTACACCGAGGTGAAGCAGCGGCCGTTGTTTGTGATTGCAAGCGTGCTGCGGGCCGGGGAGGTTGC
>CAXSBW010000043.1:16640-18769 GCA_964235795.1 uncultured Acidobacteriaceae bacterium
CCGGGGCGCGGGGAGCCGGGGCGCGGGGAGCGCGCAAGGGATTAGTGGAGGCGCCTGGCGGCGGGCCTAGTGAAGACGTTTGGCGGCGGGCCTAGTGAAGACGCCTGGCGGCGTCCTGGCCGCCGGGACTGCCGGAGTCGACGCGAACCGCGGCGATGAAGGCGCGGTGGGCTTCGTCGGACTGATTGCGATCGGCCAGGACCTGTCCCCAGTAGTCGAGCGCGGCGGCGGCCAGTTGCGGCGGCAAGGCGCCGGTGTGCGCGGCCTGTTCGGCGCGGGGGCCGAGATAAAGCAGGTCGTCCTCGGCCTGCTGTTTGCGATGGAAAAAGAAGGGCAGGTGCCAGGTTGTGAGCGCGCGCACAAAGCGGGCTTCCAGGTCGGACGGGTCCATCTGCACGGCGGCGTCCATCTGGTCGAGCCCTTCGGCACTGAGCGAGTGCTTGCGCCACAGGGCCCAGGTACGCGCGGCGTCGAGCAGCTGGAGGGAGCCGACGTAGGCCGTGACGGTGGGATCGTGCGGGTGCTCGCGCACCAGCGTGTCAAAGCGCCGGTGGGCTTCGGCGTCGGCGGAGCGGTCGCCCTCAAGCCCGGCGTAGTAGGAGGCGCGTGCGCGGGCGAGCTGGTCGCGCCAGGCCGGGGAGTGTGTGTCCTGATCGGCGACGGCAGGCAGCGCCGTGAGAAGCAGGGCTGCCGCGAGCAGGCGGAGAGACTGGTTACCCCACTTCATAAACCCTCTGTTTCCAGACCGCGGGGCGGCCGGTGAGTTTGCGGACGAGCGCCGACCATTGCAGGGCGAGCAGGACGGCGACGGAGACGGGATGAAGCAGGGCACTGAGAAAACTTTGCCGAAAACGGAGGGCCGCCGTCAGTCGGACAGCGTACCCGGCGGCGACGGCGAGAGCCGGTACAGCCAGCGGCTTGCGCCTGCGAAGAGCGGAAACCAGCAGAATCGCCGGCGCGACATGGCCGAAAAAAAGCAGGGCTGAAAAAGGCAGGATGCGGCGTGGCGCGGCCATGCCTTCGGTCGCGTTTTTGCCGAGGCCGCGCCACACGTCGCCGGCGCTTGAGTACATGCGGCAACTGGCCAGCTGTGTCAGGTCGCAGAGGGCGGTGGAAAAGCCGTGCCGGCGAAAAAGCCGAGGCAGCAGGAGGCCGTCGTGCATGGTGGCGCGAATGCTGCCGTGGCCGCCGCAGGCCTGGTAGGCAGACCGGCGCACGAGCATCAGCTGGCCGCAGCCGGCGGCGAGCGCCGGGTTGCGCGGATCCTTGTCGGACAACGGCAACGGCAGGTAGCAGAGCAGGACGAAGTGGATGAGCGGGATGAGCAGCTTTTCAAGGAATGTGAAGGTTTCTTCACGCGGGAAGCCGCTGAGCAGGTCGGCGTCGCGAGCTTCGAGCTCGGCGCAGAGCGAGGCCAGGGCGGTGGGCGCGAGGCGTACATCGGCGTCGAGGAAGCACAGCAGAGGAAATCGCGAGCGACGGGCCAGCTCAAAACAGGCGTGCTGCTTGCCGTTCCAGCCGGCGGGCAGAGCCGGGGCGGAGCCGGGTTGCACGCGCGGGTCGCGCTGGGCGAGCGCGGAAACCAGTTCGGCGGTGCGATCGCTGGAGCTGTCGTCGAGGATCAGCAGCTCGAGCTCGACGCCGGTGGAGGCCAGCACACTTCGGGCGGCGGCGACGATGCCGGCTTCCTCGTTGCGCGCGGGGATGAGTACGGAAACCTGCGGGATGGGGTCGGGATTGTGCCTGGGCGCGCGCGGCGGCTTGTAGGCCCGCAGGTTCACGACGAAGAGGCCGAGCGAGGCAACGGAGCAGGCCAGCGCGAGCAGGCGGGGGATGGAGATCACACTCACAGGATCACACTCACAGGGCGACCGCCGGGGATGAGTTTACGCATCGCCGTGGTCAGAAGCGGCAGGGACGGCAGTCTGAAGGCTGCTGTGTTTGGATGCGAAGCGGCGGCCGCGGGTCCAGGCATGAAGGCGCTGCCAGCCGCCGTAGATGCCGCTGATGCCGGCCGCGCCGGCGAGCACGGAGGTAAAGGGGGCGGGGTCGCGGGCCGCGCCGAGTGCGGCCAGCGCGTTTTGCGTGTGCTCCAGCGCGGCGGCGACGTGCTCGCCCGGGCTGCGGTC
>CAXSBW010000043.1:18869-24808 GCA_964235795.1 uncultured Acidobacteriaceae bacterium
TGGGGTGCGGTTTTGCTGGACGCCGGACAGGTGTCCGTGCTGGAAGACGAGCGGCTCGCCGAGCAGGGCAAGGGCTTCGGGCAGGCGCTCGTCCCAAAAGGTGTACTCGAGGGCGAGCGGCAGCACCGTGGCCTGCGGGGTGCGGCGCAGCAGCGCGTCGAGCCCGGCCCGGAAGACCATGGGGCGGGTGCGTACATCGGTGAAGTGGCCTTGCGGGGTGACCCAGAGCACGGCGTTGCGATCGGCAAACAGGTGGGCGGCGGCGCGGAGAAACTGGGCGCCCCCGCGCGCCGTGCCCTGCTCCACGGGAAACAGGCCGAGCTTGCGCAGCACGCCGTAGCGGCTGAAGGCGAGCGCGTCCATGGGGGCATAGTGGTCGCCTTCGCGCTGGAGATAGCGGCTGAGCAGGATGGAGGTAAGAGGGTCCCACCAGGAGGGGTGATTGAGGCAGACGATGAGCGGCCGCGTGGACGAGGGCCAGTGGTGCGCGCCGGCCAGGCGCAGCGCGTGAAAGTGTCGCCGGACGAACAGGTACAGGTAGAGGTCGAAAAAGCGCAGAAGGGCACGCGAAGGCCGGTCGGGCGCGCGGCCCCTGGCCCTCGTTTGCAGTGCAACCTCCTGCGCTTCCGTCATGCCCGGCTTTGCGCCAGAAGGGTTTCGGCTTCCATGCGCGAGTTGAGCGCCGACGCGGTGCCGCGGAACTGCTGGTCGACGGCATCGGCGGCGATCCAGCCGGACATCAGGACCATGGGCATGCCGGGGCCGGGGTGGGCCGCGCCGCCCGCGAGAAACAGGCCATCGACCTCGCTCGAGGTGTTGGACGGCTTGAATGCGCCGTTGAAGCGTCCGTGGCTCGACAGGCCGTAGATCGCGCCGTTGAGCACCTTGTAGCGGTTGTGAATGTCGACGGGGGTGAGGTGGTGCTCGAACACGATGCGGTCTTCGATGTCGGTGAGCCCGGCGGTGCGCTTGAGCTTGTCGAGGATGACCTGGCGGTAGCGCGGGAACATCTGCGACCAGTCGTGGTTGGGGCGCAGGTAGGGCGTGTGCACGAGCACGTAGAAGGCATCGCCGCCCGGGGGCGCGGTTGCGGATTCGGTGCCCGAGGTGGACGCGATATAGCAGGTGGGGTCGGGCGCGGGCTCGCCGAGGTCGTAGATGTGATGGAACTCTTCGTGGGGGTCGCGGGAAAAGACGAAGTCGTGATGCGCGAGGTGATCGTAGCGCTTGTTGAGGCCAAGGTAGAGCACGACGCCGGAGCAGGCGGGCTCGTGCTTGCCTTCCTTGTTGAACCGAGCCGCCGCCGCGCCGCCGACAAGCTCGCGGTAGGTACGCACGGCGTCCTCGTTGGAAACCACGGCGTCGAACGCGAAGCGCTCGCCGGCGGTGGTGATAAGGCCAGTCACCTTGTCGCGCTTCCCCTGCTTTTCGGTTAGCAGGCGCTCGACTTCAGTCGAGGTGTGGTATTCGACGCCGAGTTCGCGGCCCAGCTTGACGAGGGCTTCGGGCACGGCGCGGGTGCCGCCCATGGGGTACCAGATCCCCTCCTCGGCCTGCATGTTGCCGATGGAGCACAGGATGGCCGGGGAAGCATCGGGGGACGAGCCGACGTACTGGACATAGTGGTCGAGCATTTGCGCGACGTCGGGGTCGTCGATGTACTTGCGGATGGTCGCGGCGACGGTGGAGCCGAGGCGCATCTGGAGCAGGTCGTGCAGAACTTTTTTGTCGAACGCGCCGTTGATGTCGAAGGTGTCGCGGATGGAGCCGACGGACTTCCAGAAAAAGAAGCGGTCGGAGATGCCGTGAAGCTCTTCGGAGTAGCGCATGAACTGCACGTACTTGTCGCCCATGCCGGGCTTGCGCGCGTTGAGATCGACGGCCATTTCGCCGATGTCGTGCTTGAGGTCGAGCACGGAGCCGTTATCGAAAAAGCAGCGCCACTGGGGGTCGAGACGGACCATCTGAACGTAGTCGTCGAGGTTGCGGCCGGCCTCGCAGAAGACGCGGCGCAGCACGGACGGCTGGATCAGGATGGTGGGGCCCATGTCGAAGCGGAACCCCTCCTCCTGGAGCACGGCCGCCTTGCCGCCGAGCCAGGGGTTTTTCTCGAACACGGAAACCGCGTAGCCGCGCGCGGCGAGTGTGCAGGCGGCGGATAGGCCGCCGAGTCCGGAACCGATGACTGCGATACGCATGTGCTTCTCCTCTTGTGTGTGCTACTGAACTTTTTTGAGCCCGGGCAGCGCTGCAGCGAGCGTGCGCAGGCCGTGGAGGCGCGAGCGCCAGTTGCCGCCGTGCAGTGCCTGCACAAAACCCGCGAACAAGGCAGCGTGGGCCGGGGTGGTGGGCTGGTAGGGCACCGTGCCGCGGCTACGCTGACGCACAATAGCGCGGGGCGCGGTCATCTCGAGCAGCCCTTCGCGACCGCGCGTGGCCCCGAAGCCCGAGCGCTTGCGCCCGCTGAACGGTATGCGCGGATCGACGGTGGAGACGATGAGGTCGTTGAGCAGGACGGTGCCGGCGGTGAGATCGCGGGCCAGCAGACGTGCCGGTTTTTCGGGCCCGAAAATAGCGGCGGTGAGGGCGTAGGGGCAGCGGCTGTGCATGGCGGCGGCCTCAGTGAGGCTGCGGAACGAGAGCATGGAGAGTACGGGCGCGAAGAGGTCGGCCTGCGCGATGCGCATTTCCGGCGTGACGTCCGCGAGCAGGGTGCTGAACACGGCTTCCTCGTTGCGGGAGATGCCGTCGTCGAGCCCGTTGAGCAGGGTGTGAGCGCCGTGGAAAGCGGCATCGGCAAGCAGGTCGCGCAGGCGCTCGCGCGTGGACGGAGTGAGCGGCACGGGGCCGAGACCGGCGAGCGCGGCGGCGAGCATGGGGGTGAACCGGTCGCGAAGCTCTTCAGCGACAAAGACGCGGCGCGGTGCCATGCAGGTGGCGGAGCCGTTCAAACGGAGGCCGAAGGTGAGCGCTTCGACCGCGCGATGGAGGTCGGCGCCGGGCAGGATAAAGACGGCGTCGCAGCCCGAAAGCTCCATGACAGAGGGGGTGGCGGTGGCCGCGAGCGCGTGGAGCACAGCCTCGCCGGTCGCGGCGGAGCCGGTGAGAAAGACCTTGTCCACGCCGGCCTCAATGGCGGCTGCGGCGGCTGCGGGGGCGGGGTCGAGGATAGTGAGCAGCTCCGGCTGGAGGCCGCTCGCGATGAGCATGACGCGCATGGCATGGGCGCAGGAAACGCCGGAGGGCGCGGGTTTCCAGAGCACGGCGTTGCCGGCGGCGAGTGCCTGCAGCGCCTGCGCGCCGGGCAGGAACAGCGGGTAGTTGCCGGGGGCGATGATGAGGACGACGCCGAGTGCGACGCGTTCGATTTCAACGTCGACCGAGCGCAGCCAGAAGGGACGCGAGCGGGTGCTTTCGCGACGGGTGCGCAGGATGAACTCCGCTTCGCGCTCCAGAAAGCGGCAGCTCTCGGCGAGGGGGAGCACTTCGGCGACGAGGGTGTCGGCCTCGGACCGGCGGAGGCTGCCGGGGTAATGATTCGGCACGGTGGAGGCGAGCTCGCGCGCGCCGGCGGCCAGCTCGGCCCGGAAGCGACGCAGGATGCGCAGGCGGGTGCGTACCGGCGTTTGCGTCCAGGCCCGGCCCGCAGCGCGCGCCGCATCCGTCGAGACGGCGACGGCGACGGCGACGGGCGTGCCGGTCGAACCCTGTGAAACAGGGGTCGCGACCGGCAACGGCAGATGCGGCAGGGTGGCCATGCGCCTAGCTGACCGCCTGGAAGACGGAGTCGGGGGGCGGGGTGCCGGGCATGACCGGGTCGGTGTTCCACATGGGTTCCATATGCAGATCTTCAAGCAGCAGGCGCGCGGTGATGCGGGCCGACTCGAAGATGACCGGAAGACCGCTGCCGGGGTGGGTACCGCCGCCGACCAGGTACACACTGTCGAGGTCCTCAAAGCGATTGTGCGGGCGCATGTGGAGCATCTGCCGCAGCGAGTGCGCCATTGAAAAAGTGGCGCCGCGATACAGGCCGTAGTCTTCGCGCCAGCTTTCCGGGGTCAGGACTTTTTCGGTGCGGATGCGGCGTTCGACGTCGGTGATGCCGATTTTTTCCATCTGCTCAAGCGCCAGCCTGCGGAAGCGCGGGCCTTCGGTTTGCCAGTCGATGCCGCCGGTGTCGTGCGTGACGGGCAGCAGCATGTACAGGGTGCTCATGCCGTGGGGCGCGAGCGAGGGGTCGGTGACGCAGGCATTCTGCACATAGAACGACGGGTCGTCGGACAGGCGATGGTCGTCCTCGATATCGCGCAGGTTCTGACGGTAGTCCTTTGCGAGATAGATGGTGTGGTGCGACACGTCGTCGTACTGGCCTTCGATGCCGAGATACATCATGAAGGTGGAGCAGGAGTAGCGCTTTTTGGCGATGCGCTTGTCGGTCCACTTGCGGCGGAGCTTGTCGGGCACCATGCGGCGCATGGCATCGGCAAAGTCGGCGTTGACGACGATGGAATCGGCGGCGAGTCTGCGCTGCGCGGTGCGCAGGCCGACGGCTTTGCGGCCCTCGAAGAGAATCTCTTCGACGGGCTCGTCGAGCAGGATGCGCACGCCGAGCGAGCGGGCCACGCGGGCCATGGCTTCCGTCACGGAGCCGCAGCCGCCGATGGGGTGGAAGACGCCGTGCTCGTACTCGAGAAACGAGAGGATGGAAAAAAGCGAAGGGCAGGAGAACGGGCTCATGCCGAGGTACTTGGACTGGAAGGAAAAGCCGAGCCGGATGCGTTCGTCGTCGAAGTAGGAGCGGAGGTCGGCATCGAGCGAGCGCCAGGGGCGCAGCAAGGGCAGCAGGCGCAGCATGTCGGGGTGCACCAGGTCGCGCCAGGACTCAAACGGCGACTCGAGAAAGGGGACGAACTTTTCGAGCTTGGTGCGGTTTTCCGACAGGAAGCGGAGAAAGCCGTCGGCGTCCTGCGGGCAGAGTTTCGCGATCTCGGCGCGCATCTTTTCGACGTTGGGGGTCGCGAGCAGTTCGCCGCCCGAGCCGTAGACGAGTCGGTACTGGGGGTCGAGCCGGGCCATGGGGATTTCAGCTTCGAGATCAAAACCGGCGGCAAGAAAGATTTCGCGCAGCACGCGCGGGTACAGAAAAAACGTGGGACCGGTGTCAAAGCGGAATCCGTCGCGCTCGATGGTGGACGTACGGCCGCCGACCTGCGAACGCTTTTCAACCACAGTGACGTCGACCCCGGAGCACGCAAGCAAAATAGCTGCCGCCAGGCCGCCGGGCCCGGCTCCTACAATTGCGACCTTCCTCATGCCACCATCCCTTGAGTGTGCTGCCTGCCGGCTGGGAAGCCCGGCCGTTCATCTCATCTAAACAGATGCGGACGGCCCAGCGGTAGAGGGGAAGCGCAGATGGCGACGATGTTGTTTTGCACGGCAGCAAAAGCGCATTCGCGCTCGATTGTGCTGCTCAGCGAGTGGTGGATGGCTCCACTGAAAGCATCCTGTTGGTGCCTGCGCGCATCGGGTGCCCGGTGCCTTGCTTACCGAAGGACGGCGCGGGCCGCCGCACGCGCGTGCTGGATCAGCGCGGGCAGGCCGACGCCCCCGTACGCGTTGCCGGTGAGCGCGAGGCCGGGCAGTTGAACGAGCCGGGCGGCAAGCGCGCGCATGCGGGCCGGGTGGCCGATGCTGTACTGCGGCAGCGACCGCGGCCAGCGGCGCACAACGGCGTGGGCGGGCACGGGCAGTGGGCCCAGCAGCTTCGCGAACGCTGAACGGGCGGCTTCGGCGATGCGGGCGTCGGGCCATTGTTCCATCTGCGCAGAGGCACTTTCGCCGAAAAAGCCGCGCAGGAACACCGCTCCTTCGGGGGCACGGTGAGGAAACTTCTGGTGCATGAATGTTCCGGCCAGTAGCTGCGGCTCCGCCTCGCACGC
>CAXSBW010000044.1:0-3741 GCA_964235795.1 uncultured Acidobacteriaceae bacterium
CCCGCCGCCCGCGCGGCTGTCTATGACGGCCACCCGAAACTGGTGGTCCTGCTGGTGATCGACCAGTTTCGGGCCGACTACCTCCAGCGCTACCGGGCGGAGTTCAAAGGGCGCGGGTTTCGCCTGTTTCTCGACCGCGGGGCGTATTTCCCGGACTGCTACTACGGCTACGCCAACACCAAAACCGCGCCCGGCCACGCCACCCTTGGTACCGGCGCCTACACCGACGGGCACGGCATCGGCTCCAACGAGTGGTGGGATCTCGCGCGCAACAAGCAGCGGCCCGTGTCTTCCGTCGAAGATGAGCGCTACCCGGTCGTCGGGCTGGGCACGGCCACACCGCCCCCCGCGGACGCGCAGGCTGAGCAAAATCCGGGCTCTGCCGGATCGGGCGCGGCTGCCGGCAGTGCTTCGTCCCCAGGCCTGAAACCCGGCACCGCCGGCGCCGCGCCCGATGCAGCCGCCAAAGCCGCGACCGCCGGCGCGTCCCCGCGCAATCTGCTGGCCTCGACCTTCGGCGATGAACTGCGGCTGGCCACCGGCGGCGCATCCCGCGTGTACGGCGTTTCGCTCAAGGACCGCGCGGCGATCCTGCCTGCCGGCGCCGCCGCCAACGGCGCGTTCTGGATCGATGCGACCAGCGGACGGTTCATCACTTCCGCCTATTACATGACCGCTTTGCCGGGCTGGGCCGATGAGTTCAACAGCAGCCCCGCCACCACAAAGGCCGCCGAAGTCGCGGGGGTCGCCAACCTGACCGACTTCTACAAGCAGGTAGGCCCAACCGACGCCGCTAACGGCTACGAAATCGCCTTTGCCGAATCCCTGATCGCCGGCGAAGCCCTGGGATCGCACGACACCACCGACCTGCTCACCCTTTCGCTTTCTCCCAACGATCTCGAGGGCCACCAGTTCGGGCCCGACTCGCCCGAAGAGCACGCCATGGTCATCGGCCTGGATGCCGACCTGGACGGGTTCGCCGCCTGGCTCGACACCCATGTGCCGGGCGGTCTCGCGAACGTCGTGCTGGCGCTCTCGGCCGACCACGGCATCGCACCCACCCCGGCCGATTCATCGGCGCTGGGCCTGCCCGGCGCTTACATCGACACCACGAAGCTGGTGGCCGACCTGAACCGGGCAATGAACGCCAAGTTCTCGCCCGGCGAGAACGTCGAATACCTCCTGTCGCACCAGGAGCTGCCTTACCTGTCGCTGAACCGGCCCTCCTTTGAGCGCGCCGGGATCAACGAGCAGGAGGCCGAGGACGCCGTGAAGGCCGCCATGGAACCAGCCTTTGCCACGCTGGGCAGGCCTCCGGCCGAAGCCCGAACCGATACAGGTGTGTCCCTTGCCCCGCCGGGCAGCCTGCCCCAGCCGGCAGCCCCGGTCCCCGCGACTGCCCCGCAGCGCCCGGCGCCCAGCCCCCAGCTGTTTCGCACGTATACCCGTCAGCAACTGGCCGCGAACGACCTGCCGCCCACCGAGTTCGGGCGGCTGCTGGCCCACAGCTACACACCGAATGGCGGTTGGTACGTCGCCGCCATCCCCCTTGCTTTTCAGATGGAGGGCACGGCCGGCGGCACAGGAACGACACACTTTTCGCCCTACAACTACGACCGGCATGTGCCGCTGGGCTTTTACGGCGCGCCCTTTGCCCCCGGCACGTATCGCGGGCGGGTTGAGCCGACCGACCTTGCCGTCACCCTGGCCTCCGTACTCGGCGTCAACCTGCCTTCCGCCGCCACCGGCCGTGTCCTGACGGAGGCGCTGAAGCCCGCGCCGGAGTTCGTCTACCCGAAACCACTCGCGCCTGCACCGAGCAAGGGGCATCGCCGGAGCTCTCGTTGAAACCCGACATGCGCGTCCGGTTCGCCGGCCTCCCCCTGCAAACCCCGGTGCTCGCCGCCAGCGGCACCTTTGGCTATGGGGTCGAGTTCGAGGACGTCGTCCGCCTGGACCGCATCGGCGGCTTTGTCACCAAAGGGCTTTCCACCGAGCCCATGCCGGGCAACGCCGCCCCTCGGATCATCGAGACCGCCGCCGGCATGATCAACGCCATCGGGCTGCAGAACGTCGGCGTCGATGCCTATGTCACGCAAAAGCTCCAGGCCTTCAGCCACTTCCCGCCCCCTTGTGCCATCCTTTGCAACGTCTTCGGCTACACGGTCGAGGACTACCTCTCGGTCATCCGCGTTTTGAACTCCGCCGACGGCATCGCCGCTTACGAGATCAATGCCTCGTGCCCCAACACGGCCCACGGCGGCATGGTCTTCGGCGCGGACCCGCGGCAGCTGGCCGAACTGGTTGCCAGGACCCGCAAGGCAAGCGACCGGCCCATCTTCGTGAAACTCTCGCCCAACGTGACCTCGATCGCCGCCATGGCCCGGGTCGCCGAGGACAACGGGGCCGACGGGCTCACGCTGGTCAATACCTTTCTTTCACTCGCCATCGACATCAAAACACGCCGCCCAAAGATCGCCAATGTAACTGGCGGGCTGTCGGGCCCGGCCATCAGGCCCATTGCCGTGCGCATGGTTTGGGAGGCGGCGCAGGCCGTCACGATCCCGATCATGGGCCTGGGCGGGGTAGCAAGCGGGGAAGATGCGGTCGAGTTCCTGATGGCCGGCGCGACCGCCGTGCAGGTGGGTACAGCCAGCTATGCCGACCCGCGCGCCGTGGAACGGATCGCCGGCGAGTTGGAACACTGGTGCGCGCGAAACGGAGTTGCGGAGGTGCGGAGCCTGACAGGATCCTTTGAAAGCGGGACGGCCAGGCCGCCCGCCCCCGGCATGGTCAGCAGTGTGCCCGACGGTGCGCCGCCGGAGCTGAAACCTACGAGCGCTGAAAGCAGCGAGCCCGGAAAAGCAGCTTTTTAGGAAAGTTTAAGACTTTCGCTTTTCTCTAAAAAGCTTATTTCCGAACGATTCAGTATCGCGATCAAACTATTAAAAAACGCTGATCGCGACCAACGGAAGCGCAACCCATGCCTCCCGGCAAGCACAAACCAACACATGCCACGAAGTGGTCGCCAGCCGCGCAGGCGGTTTCGCCTTCTGAAACACAAAGGCCCAGGCTTCAAGCCTGGGCCTTTGTGTTTCAAAAAGCTAAGCGGCTTTTCGCGGGGTCCGGTTGCGGAGTTCGCGAGCCTGGGCCATGGCGACCTCGCTCAGGTAGGTCGGAGCCGGAGTCATCAGCGCGACCAGCAGCCACAGCAGCACGGACGCCAGCAGGCCGGTGACGGCAAGGTCCTGCAAGGTGAGCGGAAACTGGACCTGCCGCATATGGAGAGCGATGGCCCAGGTCCGCAGCGGCTCAAGGTGGTGAATCACAGCGATCGCGAGAAGAAAAGCCAGGATCGAGAGCGTGGCCAGCCCGATCAGGGTCACGTCGATGGTTCGGTGCAGCCGCTGCCGCCCGCGGCACCTGCGACAGGCGACAAGATGATCCTCCAGGTCGCCGCGCATCTCCGGGGACGAGCCGGACAGATCATAGCGCCACGATGACAGGATGGCACCTACGACGGGATCGCTGCAATGACTCATGCCGTTCCTTTCCTGGGGGCGCCGCCGAACAAGAGCAAGCGGTCTGGATTTGCCGATCGTTGCAGCGGCCTGTTCACGCTGTTCTGCCATTTTCCTTCGCGCTGTAACCTTATTGTAAGCGTTCGCACCCCGAATGTGAAACGGCGGAACCCGCAACGGGACGACTGGCTCCCCAGTACTCCAGCCCAGTACTCCAGCC
>CAXSBW010000044.1:3841-20510 GCA_964235795.1 uncultured Acidobacteriaceae bacterium
CCCAGTACTCCAGCCCAGTACTCCAGCCGACCGATGGCGGTGACTTCCCCATCGTTCCACCGGGGAATCTCCTACACCACACGTTCACTTGCCTGTCGGCATCCCTGGGAACTGTACAGCTTTGCGGGGCAGCGACCAGGGCGACCAGCCCGACTCATCAAAATAAGCAGCGCGGGAGGGGAGTCGGCCCTGAACGCGGGGATCCGAAGAACAGGACCAGGCTCCATCGCTCCGGCAGCCCCTGCTACAAACAGATCGACTCGGTCGGCTCGTGCTGCTGTGCCACGACCAGCCGGTTCGCCAGCAGTTTCATGCGGTCGCGCAGGGCCCATTCGGCGGCCACCCGCGCCAGCTCCGGCATATTGTTGCTTTCTGACAGGTGCGCCAGAACGACGTACGCCGCCTGCCCGTCATAGCTTTTTTCAAGAAAATCGGCAGCCGCGGTGTTTGAAAGATGGCCGACCCGCGACAGCACACGCTGCTTGACCGACCATGGGTAAGGGCCGTCGCGCAACATCTCGAGGTCGTGATTCGACTCAAGCATCACCACATCGCAGCCGCGCAGCTGCTGCGACACGTTCGCCGGCATATAGCCAAGGTCGGTGGCAAGGCCGATGCGGATGCCCTCGCTTTCAAGCACAAACCCGACCGGGTCGGTGGCATCGTGGGGAATGGTAAACGCGGTGACCTGGAGGTCGCCGATCGCGAACGGCTTGCCGGCGCGGAAGTACTCGACGCCCGGCAGCGCGCAGGGGTCCGGGCCCGAAACAGCCTGCACGTCCGATAGCTCCTTCGCAACGGGCACCTCCCCCGCCGGTGCTGGAGCTTCCCGAGTGAACTGTTCAGACTCCTGCGCGCACTCGGCCAGGGCGGCTTCGCGGTAAAACGGGTTCGCGGCCTCGGGCCCCGGGGACGTACCGGCCTTTTCGGCCTCCCCGGCTTTTGCCGCGGCTTCCGCCTTCCGTGCCGCGAGCCAGTCGGCGTAGGTCATGCGTCGCTGGGGTACCATCCACCGCATCCATGCGCGATGGGTCGCCTCGGTAAAGTACACCGGGATGCCCAGCTTGCGGGCCAGCACGGAAAGTCCCTGCACATGGTCCTGGTGCTCGTGCGTGATCAAAATCGCGTCGAGCTTTTGAGGGTCTTCCCCGGCCTGCGCCATGCGCTTCAACACTTCGCGGCAGCTCACCCCGGCATCGACCAGCACCGAGGTACGCCCGCCTGTCACCACCGTGCAATTGCCGCGGGAGCCGCTGGCCAGCACTGTCATCCGCACCATGCTTTTACGATACTCCTCGCGACCGACCCGCCGGACCGGGTGCACTACGACCGGGCGCGGGGAAAGTCATGCAATCTCGATCAACAGCGAAGTCACGTTGTCGCGCCCGCCTGCTTCAAGCGCCGCTGCCAGCAGCGCGGCATTCCGCTCCTCGATCGATCCGGACAGTGCCAGCAACGCGGCGATCCGGTCATCGGAAAGCTCCCGGGTGAGCCCGTCGGAGCAGAGCAGCAGCACATCGCCGGGCTCGACCGGGAGCGCCTGTATCTCCGGGTCCACCGAGCGCCGCGTGCCGACCGAGCGCGTAATGATGTTGCGCATCGGCGAAACGGCGGCCTGGGCTTCATCAATCACGCCCATCCGCAACTGCTCGGCGACCAGCGAGTGGTCCTCGGTTTCGCGAGTCAGAACGGTGCCGCTCCACCGGTAGCAGCGGCTGTCGCCGACATGCACCAGCTTCCACTGGTTGTTCCCGCAGGCCACCAGCGCGACCAGCGTGGTTCCCATACCTTCGAGCCCAGGATCGTGCGCCACGCGGGCCTGCACCCGCCGGTTGGCGGCGCATACGGCCTGCGCGATCGCCTTGTCGGTCCGCTGAGCCTCGGTCATCGTGCTCAGATGTTCAACAAAGGCTTCCACCGCGGTGCGGCTGGCGATTTCGCCGCCGGCGGCACCGCCCATGCCATCGCACACCGCGAAAATACCGGCTTCGAGCGAATGGCTCCAGGCATCCTGGTTGCTGCGCCGCACCCAGCCGGTATGGCTCAGGGCAGCGACGGCGGTATGGAGAGCAGCGGGCACGGGACTTACTTTACACGCCGAAAAGCACCTTGCGCGAGGATTCGAGCAAGGATTCCTGCAACGATTCCCGGAACGGGAAAATCCTGTCAACGGTTCCGAATGGCGGGGCTACTCGCTTGCCACTGTTTTCTTCCCTGCCGGTTCAGGAACAGAAATCGCAACTCCTGTGAGCTCGCCATCGACGTGGATGGGCTGCTCGCCGGAACCATACTGGTGGAGCGGATGAGTCTTGAAGTAGGTGGGCGGCGTGGTGCCGGGCGGATAAGCGATCTCTTCATACTCCACATCGGCACCGCCGCCCACTGTCAGGAGGTAGTCCCCTTCCGGGACGAAGTTCATCGTCCACGAGGTGTCACCTTTGGAAAGCTCGACGCTGGCCAGTTCAGAACGGTCGTCCGCGTAAAGCAACGAAACAGTGCCGCCATTGATGGCATGGCCGTCACGAGCCGCCACCACCGAACCGGAAACGCTGTGCAGCTTGCCGAGCGGTACGGTGATGTCCTCGCCGGGGCGTTCCTCGCCCAGCTTCAGGGTGAACGGGCTTGCGTCGCTCGCTCGAAAGCGGCTGCCGGAGTAAATGGGAATCTGGTAATCGCCCTCGGTCGACGTCCCGTAGCCGCCGCTGGACTGGATGTCATAGCCGATTTTACCGATATGGAGCTTTACCGCCAGCAGGTACTCGCGCGCGGGCAGGCTGGGGATGCGGTAAGTGCCACGATCGTCGGTGGTGACCGGGGGCGTACCCTGTACAGGCCCTTCGCGCGGCACGACCCACTGGTCGTGTTGCCCTTTTTGCCCCTTCTGACGAACCAGCAGCTCCACCCTAAGACCGGCCGCCGGACTGCCGTCGTCGTACAGGACCGTTCCGCTGACCGCCGCACCACGTTGCAAGGTCACATCGACAGCTGCCGGCGCGCCTGCCTGCACGGTTACGCGCGGAATTACCCTTGCCATCTCTTCCTTGACCGTCTTGTCGGGTTTTGCAAGCTGGTCACTCGTAAGCCCAAGAGCCGCCAGTGGGGAAACATAGCCCGGCTCCGTTGCAAACACGTAGTACGTGCCGGGGGCCACATGGTTCAGGGCAAACGAGCCGTCAGGAAGTGTTTGGACGCCGCTCAGGTGTGCGGACACCCCGTCTTTCGAGCCGGATGCGTAGCCGTCGATCGCCTGCACCGGCTCGAGCATCACCGTAGCCAGACGGGCAGGCCCATTCGTATCACCGCAGAAGACATGGCCGGTGACAATCCCCACGGGATTGAGTTTGGATTGAGCAGGAGACTGGGAAAGAGCTACGCCGGTGGCTAGCAGAAGCGAGAGGATGCTGAAGCGCCGCATGGAAGTGTCTCCGAACTCGCGGCCAGTATAAGCCGTGAACCGGACGATTTGTGCAATTCAGATAGTTTGCACCGACAGCGGGGCTTTGTGCTGCCTTTACTGCCCGGCCCGCCCCAGCTTCGCTTCCGCCTCCAGGACTACCTGGCGCGCTGCATCGTACCGCGCCGGGTCATCGCCGGCATCGGCCACCAGCTTTTGCCCTTGCTGCAACTGTTGTTCAGCCGCAGCCTTGTCGACCGACTCCGGCCGCTCCGCATACTCGACCAGCACCGTCACGCGGTCGGGCAACACCTCGGCAAAGCCGCGTGCGACGATCAGCCGCTGTTCGCCGCCCGCCCCGCCTGAAACAATCAGCTCGCCCGCGCCGATCGCGGTCAGCAAGGGCGCGGAACCCGGCAAGGGCTCGAGCACCCCTGCCTCCCCCGGCAAGGTCACGGAGGCGGCGTCCACGTCCAGCAGAATCTGCTCAGGCGTCACCACGCGCACCTTCAGGCGGTTGGGGTCAAACTGCACCGGATCGGTGTGGGTCGTCTCAGCCATGGCGTTACTTCTGCGCTTTCAGCTTTTCAGCCGCTTCGAGCACGTCTTCAATTGTGCCCTTGAGATAGAAAGCCTGCTCCGGGACGTCATCGTGCTTACCCTCAATGACCTCCTTGAACGAACGGACCGTGTCGGCCACCTTGCAATATGAGCCCGGAATACCGGTGAACTGCTCGGCCACGTGGAAAGGCTGCGACAGGAACTTCTGCACCTTGCGCGCCCGATTGACGGTGAGCCGGTCTTCTTCCGAAAGCTCGTCGATGCCCAGGATGGCAATGATGTCCTGGAGATCCTTGTAGCGCTGGAGAATCCGCTTGACCCCCTGCGCGACATCGTAATGCTCCTGCCCGACGATGCGCGGCGACAGGATACGCGAGGAAGAGGCCAGCGGATCGACCGCCGGGTAGATGCCGAGCTCGGAGAGCGGTCGCGACAGCACGGTCGTTGCATCGAGATGGGCAAACGTCGTCGCCGGCGCGGGATCGGTCAAGTCGTCGGCGGGCACATACACGGCCTGGACGGAGGTGACGGAACCCTTCTTGGTCGACGTGATGCGCTCCTGCAACTCGCCCATCTCGGTCGACAGGTTCGGCTGGTAGCCGACGGCTGAAGGCATGCGGCCCAGCAGCGTCGATACCTCGGAGCCGGCCTGGGTAAACCGAAAGATATTGTCGATAAACAGGAGCGTATCGGCGCCTTCTTCATCGCGAAAGCTTTCGGCGATGGTCAGCGCGGACAACGCGACGCGGAGGCGCGCCCCTGGCGGCTCGGTCATCTGGCCGTAGATCAGCGCGGCCTTTGACTTCGGCAGGTCGTTGAGGTCGATCACGCCTGCTTCCTGGAACTCAAGCCAGAGATCGTTGCCCTCGCGGGTCCGCTCGCCCACCCCGGCGAACACCGAAAAGCCGCCGTGCTTGGTGGCAACGTTGTTGATCAGCTCCTGGATGATGACCGTCTTGCCGACACCCGCGCCGCCGAACAGGCCAATTTTGCCGCCCTTGAGAAACGGCTGGATCAGGTCGATGACCTTGACGCCGGTCTCAAACATCTCCTCCGAGGTGGACTGCTCCTCAAACGTCGGGGCCGACCGGTGAATCGGCATGTACTTGGTGGCCGGCACCGGCCCCAGCTCATCGACCGGCTGGCCGATCACGTTGAGGATACGGCCCAACGTCGGGCGGCCGACCGGCACCATGATCGGGCCCCCGGTGTCGATCACCTTCATGCCGCGCACCATGCCCTCGGTCGCTTCCATGGCGACGCAGCGCACCCGGCCATCGCCGATATGCTGCTGCACCTCCAGCACCACGTTGATCGGGCTCGGAACGTTGAAGCCCTCGCTCACCACCCGCAGGGCCTGGTAGATGCCCGGCATCTTCGTCGGGTCAAACTGCACATCGACCGCCGGGCCGGAGATCTGGACGATCTTGCCGAGGTTTGCCGGGGTGCTCTCGTGGTCCTGGCCACCCTCGCCGTAGTGCTCGGCCATCGTGTCGGGACCGGCTTGCGGTATCACTGCCTGTTCTGCCATAAAAGACTCTCCGTTCGGGGCACAGCTAAACCGCGGCCGCCCCTGAAACAATCTCGATAATTTCCTTGGTAATGGCGGCCTGGCGGACACGATTCATCGTGAGCGTCAGGGCGTCGATCATGTCGGACGCATTGCCTGTCGCTGCGTCCATGGCGGTCATGCGCGCCGCGTGTTCGCTCGCGACCGACTCAAGCATCGCGTAGTACAGCAGCGAGGAAACAAACCGGGGCAGCAGCGAACCGTATACCTCGGCCGCCGGTTGGTCGTACTGGTAGTCCACGTTGGCCGTGCCGAAGCGCCGCGATTCATCCTCATACTGCGCGCGCACGGCGTCCTGCTCGTCATCGCGCAGGGTCAGCCCGGCCGACAAGGCGGCTTCCGCCGTGCGTTCACGCTCTTCGCGCGTCGGCTCGATGCTGCTGGCCACTTCCGGCTCCGCGAGCCCGCCGCCGGCGGCTGAAATGAGCGGCAGGATCCGCTCGACCACCACGCGCTGCGAGATCACCGACTGGAACGAGTTGTACGCCAGGTACACGGCGTCGATCTCGCCCGCGCCATAGCGGGCGACGATGTCCTCACCGAGCAGCCGGGCATCCTCAAACCGCAGCTTGTCGAGCGCGACGCGCAACGCCGGCTCCGAGCCGAGGAACTCGACCTCGCCGCTGCGGGTACGACCGGGCCGGCCGCCGTCAACGGCAGACGAAAACGATGCCGTCGGGTAGCGACGCCGGAGAAAATCGCGACCCTTGCGTCCCACCGCTTCCACGTCGATCTTTTTGCTGCCGCTGCCGCTCGCGCTGTTGGCAGCAATAAACTGGGTCGCGGCGCGCACGATATTGGTCGAAAACGCCCCGGCAAACCCCTTGTCGCCGGTGACGAGCAGCAGCAGGACTGTTTTCTCAGGCCGGGCTGCCAGCAGCGGGCTCCGCAGCTCGTTCGTGGCCGGGTCGATCGCCTCCACGCGGCGGCGCAGCGAGGCCAGCACACTCGCCAGCATCACGGCATACGGGCGCGAGGTCGTCATGCGCTCCTGCGCGCGGCGCAGCTTGGCCGCGGCCACCATCTTCATGGCCTTGGTAATCTGGCGCGTGTTGCGGACGCTGCGGATGCGACGCCGAAGATCGAGTACGTTCGCCATGCTGCCCCTGCTTCCCTTTCCTGCAATCCCGAGTGCCCTAGTGCGCCGCTTCGCCCGGTCTCTGCCGCTCTTCCATGCGAATGCGGAACTCCTTGAGCTCCTGCACGTCTTTAAAAACGTCGATGGCCGACAGGATGCGTTCAAAGCGACGCTCCTGCCGGTCTTCCAGCCTCTGCACCTGTGCCTCCACGGCGAGCAGCTTTTCCTTGACGAAGGCCACCTCACCGGCCAGTGCCTTCAGATCCGGCGTGACAATATCCTGCAACAGCTTGCGTACATCGCCGACCACCGAAAGCTTTTCTGCGGAGCTCATCGCCACCCTCCCTTTCCTTCAGAATACGCAAGCCGGGGCAAATCTAGCGCGTCACCCCTTGTGTCTGGTTTGAGCCGGCGGCCCCGCCCGGCGTGGTCGCGGCCCCGGCAGGCGCCCCACCGGGAATCCTTTGCCCCTGCTGCCGCTTCTCGTTCTCACTCAACGTCGCAACCCCGTCCTTGCCGGCGGCCTGCGCATGCTCTGACAGGAAATCGCGCTTGTACTCCTCTATCGCCGCCTTCAGCCGTCCGCGAATGTCGTCGTCCAGCGCCTTTTTCTGCTCGATGTCGAGCAGCAGCGCCTGCTGCGAGCGGTCGAGATACGCGTGGAACCCGGCCTCGAACAACTGCACGTCTTCAACCTTCACTTCGTCCAGCAGGCCCTGCGTGCCGGCAAACAGGATCGCGACCATGTGCGCCGGCGACAGCGGCTGAAACTGCTTCTGCTTGAGCAGCTCCGTCAGGCGCTTGCCGCGATTCAGCTGGTTCTGCGTCACCTTGTCCAGGTCTGAGCCGAACTGTGAAAACGCCGCCAGCTCGCGGTACTGCGCCAGGTCGAGCTTGAGCGTCGAGCCCACCTGCTTGATCGCCTTGATCGCCGCCGAAAACCCGACGCGCGAGACCGACAAGCCGACGTTGACCGCCGGGCGTATGCCCGAGTTGAACAGGTCGGTTTCGAGAAAAATCTGTCCGTCGGTGATCGAGATCACGTTGGTCGGAATATACGCGGACACGTCGCCGGCCTGGGTCTCGATGATCGGCAGCGCGGTCAACGATCCCCCGCCTTTTTCCTTGCTCATCTTGGCCGAGCGCTCCAGCAGCCGCGAGTGGAGGTAAAACACGTCGCCCGGATAAGCTTCGCGACCCGGCGGACGGCGCAACAGCAGCGACAGCTCGCGATACGCCACCGCGTGCTTGGACAGATCGTCGTAGATCACCAGCGCGTGCCGGCCGCTGTCGCGGAAAAACTCGCCCAGCGCGGTCGCCGCAAAAGGCGCGAGATACAACAGCGGCGCGGGCTCGGACGCCGAAGCCGCCACGATGATGGTGTAGTCCATCGCGCCGTTTTCCGTCAGCGTCTGCACCACCTGCGCGATCGACGAGCGCTTCTGCCCGATCGCGCAGTAGATGCAGATCAGGTTGTTTTTCGCGTTGTTGATGATCGTGTCGAGCACGACGGAGGTTTTGCCGGTCTGGCGGTCGCCGATAATCAACTCGCGCTGACCGCGGCCGACCGGGATCATGGCGTCGATGGCCTTGATGCCGGTCGACATGGGCTCCTTCACGGGCTGGCGGTCGATCACGCCGGGGGCCAGGCGCTCGACAGGCAGGGTCGCGGTGGTCGCGATCGGGCCCTTGTCGTCGATCGGCTCGCCGAGTGCGTTGACCACACGGCCGACCATCGCTTCCCCCACCGGGATGCTCATGATGCGGCCCGTTCGTTTGACCTCGTCGCCCTCGCGAATCTGGTCGGCCTCGCCCATCAGCACCACGCCGACCTGCTCTTCTTCAAGCGCCAGCGCCAGGCCTTCAATGCCGTGCGGAAACAGGACGATCTCGCCGGCCATCACCTTGTCGAGGCCGTGGACGCGCGCAATGCCGTCGCCGACCGAGATGACAGTGCCGACCTCGTCCACCTGCATGCGGCTGTCATAGTTCCCGATCTCCTCGCGGAGAAGGCTTGTAATTTCGTCTGCGTTGATCTTTGCCATGTGTTTTCTGAATCTTCTTTCAGGCTAGCTTGCCGCCAGCTGTTCTTTCAGTTGATCGAGCCGCCCGCGCACACTGCCGTCGTAGACGGTCGAGCCGATGCGGAGCCGTGCGCCGCCCAGCAGCGCCGGGTCTTCGCGAAAGGTCGCCTCCAGCCGCTTGCCGGTCAGCTCATGAATCCTCGCCTCGACCGCGCTGCGCTCCTCGCTCGACAGGGCGCGCGCCGTGGTCCACTCCACCTTGTCGATACCCAAGTCACCGCGCACCATGCGATGAAACTCGCCCAGGATCTCGCCAAAGCCTTCCATGCGCTCATGGTTCACAATAACGGCAAGAAAGTTCCGCACCGGCTTGCTCATCGCGATCCGGGCATTGAGCTTGTCGAGGATCTCCACCTTCTTCGCGGCCGTGATCGACGGGTCGAGAAACACGTTTCGCAAGGCGGAACTTTCATCCCAGGACGAAGCGAAGTCGCCCAGCTCCCGGCTTGCGGTTTCCACGTCGGCCCCGGTCGACTCCAGCACGTCGAGCAGAGCGCGGGCGTAGCGGGCGGCATAAGCGACGGCCATCAGTTCTGCCCCCGTTTGCCGATCTCCCCGGCCAGACTCTGCAGAAACTCGTCGATCATGACACGGTCCCCATCCGGCGTCAGGCGGATCCGCTCCGCGGCGCGATCCACGGCGAGATCGGACGCATAGCGCTTCAAGCCGCGCTCGGCGCTCGCCTGCACCGCGCGAATCTCTATCTCGGTTGTGCGCACAATCCTTTGGCGCTCTTCCTCGGTCGCCGCCTGCATGCGGGCGCGCTCGGCCTCGGCGGTCTCGCCTGCCTGGCGCCGCAGGGCTTCCACCTCGGCCCCCAACGACGTCAGCCGGGTCTCGATGCGAAGGAGCCGAGCCTGGGCGTCCTCGGTCGCCGTGCGCGCTTCGACCAGCTCGCGGGCCAGCCGCTCGCGACGCGCGCGAAACTTGCCGGGCAGATACTTGAACAGGTAATACAGCACGACCAGGATGATGACGCCCGAGTTGAAATCCTCGAAGAAGCGCGAAGCCTGGTTGGTCGAAAGCCCCAGGTGCCGGGCCAGGGACTGCACCGCCGGCGCGTGGGCGTACTGTTCCAGGTCGTTGTTGGTGTCGGGCGCGTCCATCGCCGTTTTGGTGGTGCCTGTGGTGATCGGCAGCTGCCGGTTGCCGCCTTGCGCGTGCAGAGCGGAACCCGACAAAAGAACAAGAAGCGCAAGCAGCAGGCGGGCGATCACGACCGCACCTCCGCGCCGCGGGCCGCGGCCGGGACTACAGTCGCCACAATCTGCGCGGCCAGCGCGTCAATCGAGCCGCTCATGGCCGCGCGCGACTGCTCCGCATCGGCCTCGAGCGTCGCCCGCGCTTCCCTCAGCTGCGCGGCAGCCCGGTCGCGAGCCTCGCTCAGCGCCGCTTCCCGCGCTGCGTTCCAGCCGGCCACCTGCTGTTCGCGGGCACGGCTGATCTCCAGGCGCGCGGCACGCAACCTGTCTTCATACTCCCGCGTCTTTGTTTCCGCCAGCGCGATCGCCGCCTGCGCCTTTTCAACCGCCCCGGCGGTGCGCTCGCGCCGCAGCGCCAGGGTGCGGCGCAGAGGCCGGTCGATCAGAGTGGTGTAGCAAAACAGCAGCAGCAAAAACAGGATCATCGTCGGCACGGAGCCAAGAAACAGTTCACCGAGTTGGCGGAAGATGTCGTCCATAGATTTGTATGCGGAACCGGGAGCAACCCAGGCAGGCCACGGCTTGCCCGTTGGAACGGGAAAGCACACCGCTCCGTCGTGCGCTCCTTATACATACCATAGGGGGTACGAGAAAGGCGACCCCCGCGGTGGGAACTTTGTACCTTCAAGCCAACATGCCCAGGTCAGCAACGGTGGGCTGTCTGCATCAAGCGCCTGCCCGGTAGCGTCGCCAGCGGCCCAGCAGCGAGCGCGGCGCAGCCACCTTGACCCGGACACCCTCCTGCCCTTCGTGAGTTTCATAGCTCCGCGTCAGCACCGTGCCGCCGCGCTCGAGCGCAGGCAGCACCTCGCCATCGGCCTGCGGTACCCAGAGCTCGGCCTGCTCCAGCGGGTCGGCCGTCAGCGCCGCGTCGATCGCAAGCAGCAGCCGGTCCACGCCGGTACCTTCGAGCGCAGAAACCCCGACCGCGCCCGAGCTCAGCAGCCCTTCGCGTTCATGCTCCGGCAGCAGGTCGAGCTTGTTCAGCACTTCAATCCGGGGCTTTGCGAGCACATCGAGCTCGCCCAGAACCTTTTCCACTTCCGCCTTGTGCTCTTCCGACAAGGGGTCGGCGGCATCGCGCACATGGAGCAGCACCTCGGCCTTTTCCACCTCTTCGAGCGTCGCTCGAAACGAGGTCACGAGCGAGTGCGGCAGGTTGCGGATAAACCCCACCGTGTCCGACAGCAGGGCCCTGCGATGGGACGGCAGCACCAGCGCGCGCAGCTTGGGGTCGAGCGTGGCGAACATGCGCGAGGAAGCCAGCACCTCGGCCCCGGTCAGCAGGTTGAAAAGTGTGCTTTTGCCGGCATTGGTGTAGCCCACCAGCGCGACCGTCGGCACCGGGGCCGACTCCCTGCGGCTGCGCTGCTGGTGGCGCACCCGTCGCACCCGCTCCAGTTCGCGACGCAAAATCACCAGGCGCTTGCCGATGCGTCGGCGGTCGGTTTCAAGCTGCGTCTCGCCCGGGCCCCGCGTCCCGATGCCGCCGCCCAGCTGGCTCATGGCACGGCCTCGCCCGGTCAGGCGCGGCAGCATGTATTCGAGCTGCGCCAGCTCCACCTGCAGCTGGCCCTCGCGGGTCCGCGCGTGCCGGGCAAAGATATCGAGAATCAGTTGTGTGCGGTCGATGACCGGCACCGGCAGCGCGTCTTCCAGGTTGCGCAGCTGCGTCGGGCTCAGGTCGTAGTCGACCAGGATGATCGAGGCATGGGCAGACGCCGCGGCTCCCGCCAGCTCCTCCACCTTGCCCGAGCCGAGCAGGGTCGCGGGGTCGGGCCGGGCGCGGCGCTGCTCCATGGTCCCGGCGATCTCCGCCCCGGCCGATTCGGCCAGTTCGCGAAACTCGGCGGTCGCGTCCTCGGCATCGAGCCGCGTGCCGCCAAGGTCGAAATCGGATTCCGCCGGTTCGTCCTCGCGCGACACCGCGGCATGGCGCGCCAGCGACGCGCTCCGGGTCAATCCGGTCTTCAGACCGGAAAATCGCGGAAACACCAGGAACGCGCGCTCCCCGGGACCGGGGCGCATCTCCTGCGAGACCGAACGGTCACCCCTGCTTCGAAACTCCCGCGCAGGCTTCAAGCCGTCTCCGGCCGGGCTGTGCCGTGCTCTGGAGACGTCATCCCGGAAGCTGTGCGTGGTCAACCGGCAAGGCCGCACTGGCCGACGGCATCGGCAGGTTGTTGCCGCCGTGGATCGCAACCGGGCGATGCTCGGTGTGGAGCACCGAGCGTGTGCTGACCACCGTCGAGATCGCGTGCTTGAAGATCAGCTGCTCCTGGCTGTTGTTTTCAAGCAGCACCGAGTACTTGTCAAACGAGCGGATCTTGCCCGTGAGCTTGACTCCGGAAACCAGGTAAATGGTGATCGGTGTCTTGTCTTTGCGCACCGTGTTCAGAAAAGTGTCCTGAATGTTTTGTGCCGGCTTGTTGTCCATGTGCCGATCTCCTGTGACGCGCCCGGGCGCGACCTTCCACTTCTGTTGATTGACGAGCCGGCACCCGCCCCCCATACAAGGTGAAGCAAGGGGGAGCACCGAAAACAATCATCCGCGCTGATGCAGAACGAGACACAAACTGGCTCCCGGAAAGCGCCTACCACGGACTCCATCAGTAGAATGCCAAACTTTAGTACCTGTGAGACATAAAAATCGCTGGAAGTGAAAAGAAAGTGCCGGTCAGCGGCCGCGATGCAGCCTGCTTCGGCCCGGTTTGCCGGTACGCACGGGCGCGGCGGTATGCCGGCTGGAGAGCTCCGCCGTATCTTTGCCGTTTTCCGCGCCCGGTTTTGGCGGCAGGGGGGTGTCTCGACGCACAATGCCGCCCTCCAGTCGAAACTGCGTCGTGTTCACCGTCGCCGGATGAAAGGATCCTGCCTCATCCTGCGTCACGGCCCCGTCGGGCGTCGTCCGGATCGTAAACGTGGGCTCCTCGCCCACCTTGTCCACGGTCTCCTTGCCGACCGTCACCGGCAGGTAACCCTGCTGTTCGCGCAGGCGGTAGGCGGTCTCGTAGCGGTGCTTTTTCGCGTTCCAGATAAACACCCGCACCTGGTCCCAGTCATACGGCAGCCCGTCTCTGAATTCGGTGGTGACGGTTACGTACTGACCCACCTGGTGGGGCACGGGCGGGGGCGCCGCCGGGGCCTCGGGTGTGTCGTCCACCGCTGCTTTCGGGTGCCTGCGCAGGGCCGCGGCGTGGGCGGCGGCCTGCTTGTCCAATCGCTTCTGCTGCTCCGGCCCGATGTGCTTTGCCGGCGGCTCCCCGTTGTCAAAGACCGTGTTCAGCAGCCAGGCGCCCACAATCCGTCGGCCCTCGGAGTACTGCGCCACCTCATCCGGGACATCGACATCCATGCCGCGCGCCAGCACCCAGCCCACCTTGCCGGCGGCGTCGCGAACCAGCCACCAGTCCTCCATCGGCTGCGCCATCCAGGCGGCGTCCGGGTCCAGGTCGGGCGCGGTGTATCGGTCGGGGTGCGGCGGCGCTTCGGCCCAGATGGTCGAGCCGCTCTGCTCCCGCCTGGGCGGCTTCGCCCCTTTTGCCGGGGCAGCCCGGCGCGCGCGCGGCGGCTTGGGCGCGAGCAGAGCCTGCGGCGGCAGGGGCTTCGCGACGGACGCGCGCCGCAGCAGCTGGAGCCTGTCGCCGGCCGGCAGCAGGTACAGGTGCTCGGTCTTGCGGCCGGGTGTCAGGTGCAGAAATATCTCGTCCCGCAGGATCGCGGTCGCGACCGCCGGGGCTTTTTCCTTGTCGAGCGCCCCGAACCTGTCAAACTCCGCCTGGTCGATCACCGCATGCTCTTCAAGCCAGCCCTCCTTGCCATCGGGCGTACGCACCTTGTAGAAACGCTTGCTATGCTCCAGCACCAGCAGCTTTTCTCCGTTATGGATGTCCGCCACATGGTTCGACACCGCCGCCAGGCGATCGCGCAGGTACGTGCCGCGTGAGACGACATACACAGACGCGTCGCCGTGGCCGGGGTGGAAGCCATGGATGCGTCCGCAGCCGGGCAACAGCAGCGTGGCGAACAGCAGGGCGGATGGAGAGAGACGGCGGAAGGTAAGCACGGCGAGCCCCAGCATAGCATCGCTCAGCCGGGTTGCCGAGATCACCGACGGGTGCCTGCCTCCACTTTCGAGAAAGCGAGGTCCCCCGCCGCCTGCACTCTCGCTAGCCGGCCGGTGGCGTGGCCACTACGGCAATGGCGCCGGTCGCGGTGCCGCTGCTGCCATTCACCGTCTGGACAGAGGTCAAAGAGCCATCCGTGCCGATGGAAAACATCTGCAGGTCGGGGTTGCCGCCGCTGCAGGCCGCCAGGATGAATGTGCCGGAGCTGTCTTCCGTCAGCGAGGCCGGGGTCGCCCCCGTGGTGATACTGGCCGTGGCGAGCGGCGTCAGCGCGCCGGAGGGATCCAGGGCAAACTGGCTGATGGTGCCGTTGGTCCGGTTGGCCACGTAAACATTGGCGCCGGACTGGCTGACCAGCACGGCGCTGGGGCCCGCGCCGGTCGGGTAGGGTGAACCCTTGATTTCAGACAAGCCGCCATTGGGGGCAATGGTCAGCGCGCGGACGCCCTGTGTGCCGGTCTCGGCCACAAACAGGTACTGCCCCGTCGGGTCGACGGCGACACTTGTGTCGGCGTAGCTGTTGCCGCCGGGGTTGAGGTGGGCGTGCTCGGCGGGGACGCCGGTCGTTACGTTGAACGTCAACTCATCGACGCCCGCGGTGCCGAGCGCGGCGAACAAGATGTTGCCGGTGGGGGCAAACGTCAACTGGGAGGCACTGCCGCCCCCCGTCAGCGCGATCGTGCCGCCATTGACAGGCGACAGGGCGCCGTTGCCCGTGTCGATGGTGTAAGCGCTCAGAACCGGTGCGGCGTTCAGGCCGCTGTCGGAAGCGATCAGCAGGTAGCGACCGCTTGGGTCGACCAGTATGGCATTGGCGAACGCAGTGGTCGCAAGGCCGCTGTTCAGTGTCAGGGCACCGTTGCTGCCGATGTTGTAAGCGTAGACGGAGCCGAGAGTGGTACCGACCCAAAGCAGGGTGTGCGTGGGGTTGATCGCGAGCGAAGCAGGTACACTCCCCAGGGCTCCAGCGGCCTGCAGGTTCACCAGCTTGCCATTCGCAACTGCAAATGCGGTCACGTCTTGTGTCGCGAGATTGGCAAGGTACACAGCACCGGCCCCGCCGGTCCCGGCCCCCGTCCCGCTGCCGGGGCCGGTGCTCGTCACGGAAGGATTGAAGAAACTGCCGCAACCGGCCAGCAGCAGCCACGGGGCGACCCAACCCGCAATCACGGCCGATTTACGCAAGCTCACGCCCATACGCTCCTCCGCTTCCCCGCCCACTGGAAGGACGCCCGAGCCGCCGAAACGTGAGTGCCGCTCAGCCCTGCTCTCCCAGCGACACCGGGTGAATCGCGTTCTCGTACAAGGAGTGGTCGCGCGCCACCACCGTCAGGCCGGACTCGGTGACGAAGTAGTTTTTGCGGTCCGCTTCCGCGTCATAGCCGATCACCGTGCCCTCCGGCAGGTTCACGTCGCGGTCGATAATGGCGCGCCGAATGCGGCAATGCCGGCCGATATTGACATGCGAAAACACGATGCTGTCGTCGATCTGCGAGTACGAGTTGACCCGCACATCCTGCGAAAACAGCGAGTTCGACACGCACGCACCCGACACAATGCAGCCGGCCGAGATGACCGAGTTGACCGCCGAGCCGTCGTGCCCGGCCGAGCCGTAGACAAACTTCGCCGGCGGGTACTGGCGCACCCGCGTCCGCATCGGCCACTGGTCGTCGTACAGGTTGAACACCGGGTTGACCGAGGCCACGTCCATGTTGGCGTCGTAGTAGGCGTCAAGCGTGCCCACATCGCGCCAGTACAGCTCCTTGCGGTTTTCATCCACAAAGTTGTATGCCGCCATCTTGTACTTGCCGAGGATTTCGGGCAGGATGTTGTGGCCGAAATCGTGCTTCGAGTTATCGTTTTCGGCATCGCGCATCAGCGCCGGCAGCAGCACATCCGTGTTGAAGATGTAAATGCCCATCGAGGCATCGACCATCTCCGGGTTCCACGGCGAGCGCAGGGTCGTGGTCTTGGGCTTTTCGAGGAATCCGGTCACCTGCCCCTGGCGATCGACCTCGACCACACCGAAGCGCGATACCTCCTCCGGCAGAATCGGCAGCGTGGCCAGCGTGACGTCGGCGCCCGAGTCGCGATGCTGCTGCAACATCTTGCCGTAGTCCATCTTGTAAATATGGTCGCCGGACAGGATGATGATGTGCTTCGGCTTTTCGGCGCCGATCGAGTAAATGTTCTGGTACACGGCATCGGCCGTGCCCTGATACCACTTCGGGCCCACGCGCTGCATCGGCGGCAGGATCTCGATAAACTCGCCCAGCTCCTGTGCAACCGCGCCCGACCAGCCTTCGCGGATGTGCCGGTTCAGCGACAGGGCCTTGTACTGGGTCAGGATGTAAACCCGGCGCAGGTCGGAGTTGATGCAGTTGGACAGCGTGATGTCGATGATGCGGTAGTGGCCGCCGAATGGCACGGCAGGCTTGGCGCGGTCGCGGGTCAGGGGAAATAATCGCTCGCCGGCACCGCCGGCCAGCAACACGCCTAGTGTGTCTTTCATGCCTGTTGTTCCTTTCCGCGCAGCCCGCGCGTAGGTCTCGGAGGGATGGGACCCGTACCCTGTGTACCCCAGGCGCGACTCCCGTGGCAAAGCGGAACCTGCCGGTTGGCTTTTCCCGCAGGTTGACGCGGCCAGTTTACT
>CAXSBW010000044.1:20610-24735 GCA_964235795.1 uncultured Acidobacteriaceae bacterium
TCCCCTTCGTCGCCCTCAATGGCAATGCGCAGCGACCGCAGGAAGCTGACATCCTGCGCTGTAAACGCGGCTGCATCGGTCCCGTCTTCACCGGTACCGGTACCGGCCGAAGGCTGCTCCGCGGCGACCTCGTTGAGGCCGATCGTGGCTTCCAGCATCAGCAAAACATCAAAGCCCTGCCGCCGGATGTCCTGCACCACGCCGGCTATCTGATCAGACTCCGACACACTTTCATGGATCGCCTCGCCGAGTTGCTGCACCAGCTTGCGCAGATTCTGATTCAATCGCCCCACCTCATGTTTTCCCGGCCGCGCGCGCCCTGCCCGCGGCCGAACGCACCCATGCCTTACCTTACGTTTGATGTGAGACGGCAGCAAGACGGTTCCCTGCCCCGTCGTAACTGTTTGTTCCCAAAACGGGACTGAAACGATCTTGAACTGATTCGGGACGGATGGAAACGAAAACTCGGAACAGCCCGGCGCGCGACCGCGGGGCCAGTTCGGCGCGGCATGGCGGCGATCCGCTACACTGGGCGCATGAAGCCAGAGACCGGAAAGCCCGCGACCGTGGGGCGCGTGCTGGGGACCGGTGTGCGCCTGCTGGGGCAACGCGTGGCAGCCCCGGCTCCCAGCGAATCGGAAGCCCGCGCCGCCGCCGAGCGTAGCCGTCGCACCGGCGAAACCCTGGGGCGGCAGACCCGCAACGTGGGCCGAGGCAGCCGCGCCTTTGGGCGCGCCGTGTGGAACCCCTTCGCGCAAGCGAGCGGCATCCTCTGGCTTGAGATCACGGGCATGTTTTTCGCGCTCTTCGCCGTGCTGTTCGGCCAGCACCTGTGGACCCTTCGTTCGGCCTACCGATCGGCATCGGGGTCAGAGCAAACGCATTTCTGGGTGTACGCCCTGTTCACCCTTTTATTCGCTTACTTCGCCGTCAGCTCGTTTGCGCGGGCTCGTCGGCGAGCCCGCCGGCGCTAGGTATGCAAGGAAACATGCAACATACGCATGTACATCCCTGGTCTTACTTGGGATGGTGTGCAGCAGCCATTGTTATTTTCCTGTTTTGGCAGCTATCAAGAAATCGCGCAAGGATGAAGAGCTGGTTTACCGCTCGGCCTCGATCATCCGCGATGGGTTCCGCGCTCCTTGAAGTGCAAGCTCTGACTCAGCCCAGCGCCGAGCAGCTGATAAGAGAGCGGGCCACTGAAAGGTCCGAGGAGCAAGAGTCTGGCGATGACGACGACCCGAGTAGAGATACGCGATTCCAATTAGAAAGGATGAAAAGCGGACGAGAGAAAACTCTGATGATCTATCTCCCAGCTGAAAGGAACATCGGCAATCAGGTATGAAACGAGTGCGTATCAACGCTGATCACCGTTTCGTACCATCAAAGCTGCATCAAGCCAAGTCTGATTGCGCGAACTCAAGTGGAAAACACTTCAAGGTTCAACACCGTAAAGCAGCCGCGTGGGCCCGGCCAGCAACGCCGTAACACCGCGAATGGGCTTGCCCGGTACCGTCGACAGCGTTTTCCAGTGCGCGCCTCCATCCTCCGACACAAACACACCCGAACTGACACTGCCTCGGCCCCCGGCCACGGCGGCGTACAAGGTTCCGGGTTGCCGGCCGTCGAGGGCAATCGCGCTGAACCCCGAAGCGTGCGCCGCCTCCGGTGTCAGGTTGCGCCATTGCCGGGTGCGCGGAACATAACTCCAAATGCCGCCGCGCGTCATCGGTGCCTGGATGCCTCCGGGCGTATCCCCATAACTCAGGTACAGCACCCCTTCCGCGCTCATGGCGGCATGGTTGGGGAACACCCCGGCAGGGCCGCCCCGCACCGGTTTCCAGCTTTGCCCGCCGTCATCGGAACGCAGGAGATTGAGAAACGGATCGGCCACCCCCGCCAAAACAGTCGGGGAGTCCTGCCCCGATTTCCCGCTTGCCGGGTCCCAAGCGACAAAGCTCAGCCCGACGCCGTTGAGCGGCACTGCCGGAAACGAGCGGACGCGCGTCCACCCGGTACCGCCGTCGCGCGACTGCCAAAGCCCGTTCAGCGGGGTCGCCAGCAGCAGCTTCCGTGGCTGGTTCGGATCGATCGCCAGTCGCGGACCCAGGGCTCCATCCGCATCGCCGGTCGGCAGCTGCAAAGGGATCGGCGTTTGTTGAAAGCTCTGGCCGCCGTCGCCTGAACGAAGCACCACGCCGTGCAGGCCGGTGCCTTCTCCGGAAACACCTTCAAGATAAAATGACTCGGCACCGGCCGCCATACTCCCCCACCGCATAGTCGCCCGCTCCGGCACCGGCAGCGCACGCCAGTCGCGGCCGCCGTTGCCCGAGCGGAAAGCTTTTCCCTCTGCGGTGCGCGCGTAAACAACGGTTCCGGACCCGGCGAGCAGCTCCACGACCGACCCGGACCCGGCAATCTCGACCGACTGCACCTCCGGCAATACGGTGCTGCCCTGCGGCAGGGCCACCCCCGCAAATACAAGCAACAGTCCTGCCGACACAAGCCGCCGATTCCTCATCAGGCAAGCTTACCCCTCGCGCAGCACGGAACATACCCGCGAACAACGCCCCGGCACAAGCAGTAAGCCGCGGCGGCCGTGTTACACCCATGACGACTACCTGGCCGCGGTTGCTTTTTTGCGAGTGGAATCGACACTCTTTTTCGCGCGCGCGGCGGTGCCTTTCCCAGCCGTCGCAGCTCCGGCTTTCTTGGTCGCGGCTTTCTTGGTCGCGGCTTTTTTGGTTGCCGTTTTTTTGGCGGCAGCCTTTTTCGCGGCGGGCTTTTTCGTCGCCGCCTTCTTGGCAGCTGTTTTTCCGGTCGCCGCTTTTTTTGGCTTCCCTACGCTTTTGCGCTCGCTCGCGTCGGGGCTCTTGCTCCTGGCCTGCTTCCCGCGTTCACCGCCCGCAGCCACCTGCTTTTTGCGGGAGCGCTCGCGATCGACCTCCTGCCCGCCATTCCGGCTTGCCGGCTTTTTGCGACAGCTGCCCTGCTCGTGCTCGCCCTTGCCGGGTACCGGCTCAAACCCGGGCCAGCATCGAGACGTTTTCGCATCCGCTTTTCCTGCCATGCGTCCTCCGTGGGAGCGCGCATCGCGCCGCACTCGACCGCTAAGAGGGCCTGCCCCCGAAACGCGTTGTGCCGGGCTGGCCGAAAGCCACTCGATGCGCTGAAAGTGCCTCCGCTTGCTTACACAGGCACAGCGCAGCAAACGGTTTTCTAGGACGGTTTGGTTCCCGACGGCCCGGTGCGTGGCCTGGTCGTTCCGGGCCGCGCCATCGACCGACTTCCCGCAGCGGGCGCCCTTTTGATAGAGACCTTTTTGGCAGGCACCGGCTTTCCGGCCGACGCGAGCCCCTTGGCCGGCGTTGCCGCGACAGGCGTTTCCGCGACAACCTTTTTCACTGGACGAGTGCGCGTCACCCGCTGCAACGACACGATCTCCCGCTCTTCGAGCTCACGCAGTTCGCCCGGCGGCAGGTCCAGCACCAGCGGCCCAAACCCCACGCGGCGAATCTTCTCCACATGGTGGCCCACCTCCTCGAACATCTTGCGCAGTTCGCGGTTGCGACCTTCGATCAGCACCATCTCGTACCACGGATTTTCCGCGTCCTTCAACAGCTTGATCTCGACCGGCGCGGTCCTGACCCGGCCTTCGCGGGTGCCGTAGCGGCCCTTGTCGATCATGATGCCGTCGCGCAACTGCGCGATCGCTTCCTCGCTCGGCCGCCCGCTCACCTTCACCAGGTACGTCTTCGGCACCTGTGTGCTGGCCTTCGTCAGCAGGTTTGCCAGCTCGCCGTCGTTGGTCATCAGCAACAAGCCTTCGCTCAGGTAGTCCAACCGACCCACCGGATACACGCGCCCCACATTCTTGATGCGCTCAAAAAACTGCATCACCGTGGGCCGCTTTTCAGGGTCGCTGACCGTGGTGACATAGCCGCGCGGCTTGTTGAGCATGTAGTAGCGGTGCCGTTCCGGCCCCTGCAGCAACTTGCCGTTGACACGGATATGGTCGCGCGACAGGTCGGCCTTGGTGCCGAGCTCGGTCACCATGGTGCCGTTCACCTGCACGGCGCCCTGCGTGATCAGCTCCTCGGCCTTGCGGCGCGAAGTTACGCCCGC
>CAXSBW010000045.1:0-8157 GCA_964235795.1 uncultured Acidobacteriaceae bacterium
CTACCCGCGCCCGCCCCGGCCTACCATGCGCAGGATGATCACCAGCACCATCGCCACAATCAGCAGCTTCAGCATTGCTTGCACTTTGCCAGGATGGCTGCCTGGAGCCGGTCGCGCAGGGCATCCGGCAGGTCGTACAACACATTCGAACGGTAGACTTCGATCGTTTTGCGCGTGGTTGTCACGGTGATGGTGCAGTGCTCGCACGAGCCCAGGTGCGCTTCGAGCAGGGCGCGCAGGGCCGGGTCGACAGTGCCGTCGAGCAGATCGTCAAGGTGCAGCAGAAACTCAGAGCAGATCACTTTGCGCCTCTTCCATCTCGTTTGCCGATTCCATCCACGGGCCGGTTGCCGAAGTAACGATTCAAACGCTCCCGCAGTTGCAGCCGGGCTCGCAAAAGCCTCGATTTGACCGCCGGTACGCTCAAACCCAGCGACTCCGCCGTTTCCTCGGTCGAAAGCCCTTCCACGTCGCGCAGCACAAACACCACTCGGAAACCCGGCGGCAGCCCATTCACCGTTTTCTTCAGGATCTCTGCCAGCTCCGATTGCCCGTATTGCTGCTCCGGGCTCGGGCCCCAGTCCGCCAGCTCGCGCGGCATGGAGCCTTCCTCCGTTTCCACGTCTTCGTCAATTGAAACCATTTTGCCCGTTCGCCGCTTGCGCAGACGCATCAGGCTTTCATTCACCGCGATCCGCACCAGCCAGGTGTAGAACTTTGAGTTGCCCTGGAACTGGTTCAGCTTTTCGTACGCTTTCAGAAATGCATCCTGCACTACATCTTCCGCGTCCTCGCGGTTCTGCGTGATGTGTTGCGCGATGCGGAACACCTGCCGGTCGTACTGCTTCACCAGCTTTTCAAACGCCTGCACATCGCCATTCTTGGCCAGGTTGACAAGCCGGACATCCGGGTGCTCCTCAAGGGCCACCTGCGCGATCGGCGGCGCCCCGCCGCTGTGGCTGTCCTCCGGCTGACTCAAAGATGATTCGATAGGGGGCATAAGTTTCAGTTTCTCGCGTGCCTTTCGTTCGTTGGAATCGCTGGTGGGGTCGGACCGGCAGTCAATCTCCATGCTACAGGCTCGCGACCGATCGACAGCTTCGGGACGATGAAGCAAGCGGGCTGTATTCCCGAAATGGGGCGGCCGGGAGCTTCGTCGCCCGAAACGGTACAACGGTGACCCCCGGCTGCATTTTCACCGTCCCTGTCGGTGCGCTCTGGCTTACTCTCATGAAAGAGGACCGTTGATCCCTTTGAACCGCTCCCGATCCATCTCCTTTCGCAGCCTGCGCCGTGTGGCTTCGGCGCTGCTGTTATGCGCTGCGACGCTGCTGGCGGCCGTGCCGGCCGAAGCGCTCGCGCCGCATCACCACCCCACGGTGCATGGCAGCGCGCACAAAGCCGCGTTCGGGCGCCATGGCCGCCCGGCCGTTGTGGCAGCGCACGGTCGCCGCGCCGGGCGAAGCCGGATCCACCGCGTGGTGATCGTCAAGCGCAGGGGCAGGCATCGCGTGCTGACAGCTCGCCAGGCGGCGAAAACCACCCAGTTGCAGCATGCCTTTGTAGCGTCGGAACAGCTGCGGCCCATGGCCCAGCAGCTGGGCAACTATCGCAGCCTCGCGGCTTACGCCGGGGTGCAGGCGTATGCCAGGAGCCACAACGGTCCGGCCGCGGCGGCGGCCTATCTCGCGCTGGGCCACGCGTACCTGCTCGACCATCGCTACGCGGACGCCCTGGAAGCGCTCCGCAGCGCCGATGCCGCCGGAAATTCGCTCGACGACTACGCCGATTACTTCGCGGCGCAGGCCGACCTCCAGTCGAACCAGTTGCCCGCCGCCGACGCGATCCTGAGCGGCTTCGCGGCGAAATATCCTGACAGTATCTTCACCCCACAGGTCCCGGTGCTTGAGGCCAATCTGCTGCTCCAGCAGAACCAGCCGGACCGCGCCCTGTCCATCCTGCGCGCGCATGCGAACGAGCCGCCGGCAAGCAAGCCCGACTACCTGCTCGCGAGTGGCAGGGCGCAGGGCGCGCTGGGGAACAATGCCGCCGCGCTTGCCTTGTACCGGCGCGTCCTCGATGAAGCACCGCTGAGCCCCGAGGCAAACGCGGCGCAACTGCACCTGCAAAGCACGGGCGAGTGGCTGGGGCTCTCGCTCAGTGAGCGCCGCCATCATGCCGATGCCCTGTTGAACGGCGGCAAGTACCTGGAAGCCGCCGCCGAGTTCCGCGCGCTTGGGCTCGATTCCTCGCTCAACGAAACAGAGCGCGACAGTCTTCTGCTGTCGGCTGCTGCCTGCGACCAAAAGCTGAAAAGGCTCTCCGCGGGCTCGCTCGCGGCCATTCCGGACGCCCTCGATGAAAACGGCGCACACCGGCTCTACCTGCTCATGGAGGTCGCCCGTTCCGATAACGACCTGCCGCAGCAACAATCGCTGGTCGCGCAGCTAAGGTCGCGCTTTCCTTCGAGCCCCTGGCTCGCCGAAGCCCTGTTCTCCAGCGGCAACCTGTATATGCTGCGCAAGGATTACTCGTCGGCCATTCCCTACTACACCGAGCTGGCCCGGCGCTTTCCGGACTCGAAAAACGCCGACAATGCCCACTGGCGCGCTGCCTGGCTCTCCTACCGCCTGCGCGACTTCCCCTCTGCCGGCCGGCTCATGGATGAGCAGCTGACAGCTTTTCGCGGCGGAAAAAATATCGCCCCGGCGCTCTACTGGCGAGGCCGCCTGTACCTTGATCAGGACCACAACCCATCGATGGCCGCAGCCTACTTTGCAGCCGAAACGCGCGTCTTTCGTCACTTCTACTATGCTGCCATTGCGAAACAACGTCTCGCCGCGATTGGCGACAGCGTGACCCCGGCCGCCGTCCCCGCGCTCGACAACCTGCAACCCGAGCAAATCCCGAGCCTGACCGAGGACGTGCCGGACGACGACCCGCACCTGGCCAAGGCCGGCCTGCTTGCCAATGCCGGCCTGAACGATTACCTGACCCCCGAGATCCACGCCGCCGAAGGGTCCGACGAGTGGGGCTCGCTCGCGGAAGCCAGGCTCTACGCGAGCTTTGGCGAAAGCTATCGCGCCATGCGCTCGCTCAAGAAAGCGATCCCTTTCTACACCTCGGCCCCGATCGACGAGCTGCCGCTGGCTTACTGGCGCATCCTCTTTCCCGAGTCCTACTGGACGACCATCCAGGCCGAAGCCGCCCGCAATGGGCTCGACCCCTACATGGTCGCCTCGCTGATCCGGCAGGAGTCCGAATTCAATCCTCGCGTTATTTCCTATGCCAATGCCTACGGCCTGATGCAGCTGGAGCCGTTTACCGGCCGCGACATGGCCCGCAAGACCGGCTACAGCACCCACCTGGACAACAACGCCCTGCTTGACCCGGAGATCAACATCAAGCTGGGCTGCGCTTACCTTAAACAAACACTCGACCGGTTCGGCGGCCAGCCCGAGTACACCTTTGCTGCTTACAATGCCGGAGAATCGCGCGTGGATGACTGGAAAGCCGCGGGCGACTACACCGGGATCGACGAGTGGGTGGAGTCGATTCCCTTCACTGAAACCCGCGACTATGTCCAGGCCATCCTGCGCAACGAGCAGATCTACCGCGAAATCGATCAGGCCGCGAAGACCGGCTCCGTGGCGAGCGAAGCGTCCTTGACGGGTGAGAATCCCCGCACGGAGTCCGGCGCCCTGACAGGAACAGCTGGACCGATCAGGCCAGGCCGACTCTCCGGGCCAGGTTCGAGGTGAACATTCCATGGGGATCGTACTTCGCCTTGGTCGCCAGCCAGCCGTCGATCTCCGGGTACATCGTGCGAAACGTCGCTGCGTCCGAGTACGAGTCTTTGCCGAGGTAGATGCGACCCCCGGCGTCGATCACCATCGCGTCCAGCCGCCGCAGCAGGTCCGGGGTGCCGGCTCGCACCGGGAAGTCGATGGCAAACGTGTAGCCCTCGCGCGGAAACGAAAGCACGCCCCCGCTTTCCTTGCCCAGTCGCTTCAGCACATTCAAAAACGGCAGTTCGCCCGACGACAAAATCGCGGTCAGGATTTTGCGCATCTGCGCCAGTCCATTCTCAAACGGGATCACGAACTGATACTGCGTGAAGCCTCGGCGTCCGTAGCCCCGGTTCCACTGCGCGATCTTGTCCAGCGGGTAAAAGAACGCCTCGTAGTGACCGATCGCCGTGGCACTGGCCTGAATGCGCTGGATCACCGCATTGACAATACGGATCGTCAGAGGATTGAGCGTAAACTCCGGCAGGTCGAAAGGCACCGAAACCGGTGGCGGCCCCGATACTTTCAATGGATGGGCGGCCAGGCGAGGCGGCAGATCCGCGAGTTTCGCGTGATCGCCGACCGTCAAAACTCCGCGTCCCAGCTGCGCCCCCGTCGCCATTACGTCCAGCGTCGCCACTGAATAAGGAAAGGTGTGATCGTGCTCGTCAAGCGCAGCCAGCATCCCTTCCAGGTCGTTCGCCCGAATCGATTTCTGGTGAAAATAAGTGGTTTCAATCCGGCGTAGCTGCAGGGTCGCCGTCAGGATGAATCCCAGCAGCCCCATGCCGCCGAATGAGGCCCAGAACAGGTCCGCGTTTTCACTCCGGCTCGCCGTTACGACCTCGCCGCTCGCCAGCAGCACCGTCATCGACTCCACGCAGTTGGAGAAGCAGCCCTGCGCATGGTGAGCCTTGCCGTGAATGTCGTTCGCGATGCAGCCGCCCACCGTCACGAACTTGGTGCCGGGCGTGATCATGGGGAACCAGCCGCGACCGGCAAACGCCTCGATGATGCTGCCGAGGCTGGTCCCTGCTTCACACGTCAGCATGCCGCTCGCTTCATCAAACGCAAGGAGGTGATCCATGCGCGTGGTGCCGACCACCTGGCG
Organism: uncultured Acidobacteriaceae bacterium; assembly: GCA_964235795.1. Lineage (GTDB taxonomy): Bacteria > Acidobacteriota > Terriglobia > Terriglobales > Acidobacteriaceae > EB88. The sequence continues at coordinate 4,900 of CAXSBW010000045.1, forward strand.
CTCGGCGTTGATCGCGCAATCGCCGTAGGAGCGCCCAAGCCCGCGCGCTATCGTTCCCGACCGATCGAGTACCGGTGCCACCGCCGATGCTGCCGCGGGTTCTGTCAGAAAACAGCTCGCCCGGAGATTGGCACCCCAGCCGGCCAGCGTGGTGGGTGTCCCTTTTGTTGTGAAACCGTCCTGCTCTCGCACTGTTCCCGCCTCCGAAAGTTGCGTCCTCACCTGCCCTTTTCAGCTTAGCTGTTCCGCGTCGGAGAGGAGGTCCGCAGCCGCCTCGGCAAGCCATGCGGTGAAAACCCGGTGAGTTCACCACGCCTGTTCTACCACTTGTGAGTCAGAGGCGCGTTTAGCATGAAGGCATGTGCCCCAAAAACGGCCAGTCGCCAGGGAAAGCTGCCAGCGGGAGCCGCTCCCAGAGCCGCTCCCAGAGTCGAACAGGGAGCCAAATAGGGAGTCGCTCCGGAAGCCGCCCGGGGAAATCAGCCGAACCGGCAGCCTCAACCATCGTGCTACGACCGGCGAACAAACTCGACCCGCCCAGCCCGCGTCCCCGGCGCGATCTTGCACCGGCTCGCCTTGCCGATCTGCTTGCCCGTCTCCGCCTGGCCTACCCCGGCGCGCAGTGCGCCCTGCATCACCGCAACCCGTGGGAGCTGCTGGTGGCCACGATCCTGTCTGCGCAGTGCACTGACAAACGCGTCAATCTTGTGACGCCCGACCTGTTTCGCGCTTTTCCCACCCCGGCTGCCATGGCGCAGGCGTCTTTGCCGGAGCTGGAAGAGCTGGTCCGGCCCGCGGGCTTTTTCCGCGCCAAATCGAAGTCGATCCAGGGAGCCGGCCGCGTCATCACCGAGCAGTTCGGCGGCGATGTCCCGCGCACCCTTGCCGAGCTGATCACCGTGCCGGGCGCGGCTCGCAAAACCGCCAACGTCGTGCTGGGCGTCGGCTACGGCCTGGCCGAGGGCGTGGTGGTCGATACCCATGTACAGAGGCTTTCCCGGCGGCTGGGCCTGTCGCGTCACGCGGACCCGAAAAAGATCGAGAAAGACCTGATCCGGATCGTCCCGCTCGAGCGATGGATCGACTTTTCGCACGAGCTCATCCTCCATGGACGCGCCCTTTGCGTCGCACGCAAGCCGCGCTGCGCAGCGTGTCCGATTGAAACAACCTGCTGGGCCGCCGACAAAACCTGGCGCAGCCACTAGGCTGTATCGACATATTCACGTCCCATGCTGCACAAGGTTTGGTGCAGTATATGGAAGGGAAGTTTACGGTATGAATTGAGCGAGGGGCAGTGGCGGCGGTTGGGGTCGTTACTGCCTGGGCATATGGGCACGGTGGGTCGTCCTGCGGAAGACAATCGGCGGCTTGTGAACGGTGTTCTCTGGGTGATCCGCTCCGGTATGCGCTGGGCCGACCTTCCGGAGCGTTATGGCAAATACAAGAGCGTGCATAAGCGGTTCTTTCGCTGGGCCGATCGGGGCGTGTGGAACCGGCTGTTCGACGATCCGGTGGCCGACCGCAAAAGCTATATCTGATGCTGGACTCGACCATTGTCCGGGCTCACCGGCAAGCGGCCACGGGCCGCAAAAGGGGGCGAAGACAAGGCTCTGGGGCGTTCCCGAGGTGGACTGAGCACCAAGATTCACCTGCCGGCCAACGGCCTGGGCGAGCCCGTCGGCTTTCGGCTTACCGGCGGCCAAGCCGGGGAATTTGCCGAAGCGCTGCCACTGCCGGCCGGTCGCCGGGCCGAGGTCGTGATGGCTGACCGCGGCTATGACGCCAACGCCATCGTGGCTGCCATCGAGAACACCGGTGCCGAAGCTGTGATCCCATCGAAGATCTGCCGCAAGGTGCAGCGCCCGCACAACCGCACCCTGTACAAGCTCCGCAACCGCATCGAGCGCTGCTTCAACCGCCTGAAGCAGTTCCGCAGACTCGCCACCCGATACTGCAAACGTCGAGCCGCATACCAAGCCACTGTCGCCCTCGCCTGCGCCTGGATACACCTCGACGATATGTCGATACAGCCTAGGTCGTTTCTGAAAGCATAAAGCCAGGCTGGTATGAGCCCTGCTTTGGCTGTGATTCAGCCGGGAGGAGAACGTTCCCGCACGCCAGAGCGTTAGGGTGCACGCGCTCACCGGGTGAGCCGCGGTTCAGGCCGCGACCTCCATCCCTGCGCCCTGCAGCATCGTTTCCGCCAGGCAGCGCAGCGCATCCATCAGTAACGCGCTTTGCTCCCCGGGGGCCCTGCCGTCCCGGGCAAGCGTTTCACGCAGGTTCGCCAGGGCTGTTGCCCACTGCCGCCATGCCTGTCTTTGCAGGTATTGCCGAATCTCCTGTGTTTGCAGGGCGAGCTCCAGCGACGCGGGCATGGGCCCTGAAAACGTTGCGAAGCCGAAGGCGAGCGCGGGCGGCAACAACGGCAAAGCGTCCAGCACCGGCAGGGTCAGCAGACCGGAGCGCAGGTCGCAGCCCACCTCTTTGCCGGCCGCCGCCGGGTCGCCATGCAGGTCCAGCACGTCGTCCAGGTACTGAAAAGCCAGGCCCAGGTCCACGCCGCACCCGTGCAGCTGCTCTGCCCTGCAAGGGTCGCCCCGCAGCAGGGTCGCCCCGCATAAGGCAAGGCCAAACATTTCGCCGGTTTTGGCGTGAGCAATGGCCAGTGCGTCCTCGCGCAGGGCGGCTGTCGTTCGCCCGCGCGGCGATACCAGCTCCCGTTGCGCGCCGGCCACCATGCCCTTCGCGCAACGGCTTAGGGCGTCGCCAAAGTCAGGGTGCAGCCGGTACGCGGTTCGCAATGCCTCGATCAGCATCCAGTCTGAAACGAGCGTCGCCGTGGGCAGGCCGAACCGGACGTGGGTCGCGGCCCGGCCCCGCCGCATCCGGCTCCGGTCAAAGATGTCGTCCTGCACCAGGGTCGCAGCATGCATCAGTTCCAGGCAGGCCGCGGCCCGCACCAGGGTTGCCGCGTCCGCCGTACCGCCGCTGAAGTCCTTGTCACTTCCTTCATCGGAGGCCCCGGTGGGATCTCCACCGACAAAGACCAGCAGCAGCCCACGGGTGCGTTTGCCGCCTGCCAGTGCGTACTCCACCGCCCGTCGCATGGGGTCACCGGCTTGCTTTGCCAGCGCATGCAGCTCCCCGTCGATGGCAGCCTGAATCGCTGCCTGGGTCGCTGCCTGGGTCGCCGCCCGAATTGCCGCCTGGGTCGCCGCCTGAAGCGTTGCCTGCTGTGCTCCCGGGTTCATTCCC
>CAXSBW010000045.1:8257-16978 GCA_964235795.1 uncultured Acidobacteriaceae bacterium
GCCTGGGTCGCCGCCTGAAGCGTTGCCTGCTGTGCTCCCGGGTTCATTCCCTGAGCCGTTTCCTGGATCGTTCCCAGGGTCATTGCGGGCGTGGTTGACATGATGGGCACTCTCCCCGGTCCAGGTTTCAAGCCGCACCTCGGCCATGGCGGCTCCGTCGCAGTTCGTTCAGCAACATGTGGGGTACCGTCAGGGCGCTCAGCAACAGAAAGAGCTGTCCCTGGTAAGCGGCCGCTTCGTGCCGCCCCAGCACCAGCGCTCCGCCCAGCATCCCCATCGACAAGAGCCAGGGCACGGCACCGGCGCGCAGGTTGCGTCCCATTTCCTGCCAGGCCGACCCGCCGCCGACCGCGGGCAGGCTGGTCGCCAGCAGGTGTTCCGGGGTGTGCCAGCAGCAGAAAAATACGGCAAACGCCGCCAGCGGCGAGCAGAAAACGAAAAGCGCGACCTGGAGATGCAAAAGGAAAAGCAGCTCCGCACGCTGAGCGAAGGTGCGGCCCAGTGCACCCGCGGCGATACCCGCCACGGCAAGAAGCAGCACCGGGAGACACAGCGTCGCCAGCATGCCCGTCAGCCGCGCGGCGGTACGCGCCGCGTCATGGTGGCTGCCGAGCATGCGCGCGAAGATGGGCGCGACCTCCGCCGCATGCCATCGGCAGGCGGCGACGATCGGCGCGGCACCCAGCGCCAGCGCGGCAAAGCTGGGCAGGGGCGACGGTCTGAACTGTTCAGGCTCCGTGCCGAAGTGCCAGGCCGAGTACAGCAGAAAAAGTCCGAGAGAGGCGACCGGGAAAACGCGCCAGGCCAGCAGTGTCGCCCCGACCAGGCCCGCGTAGCCCGCGAGAAACACGGGCAGCCAGTGCCCCCGGAAGGAGGAACGCAGGGTTTGCTCCGCCAGCACGTGATCATAAGCGCCATGCCACATGGCCACGGCGATAGCGGCGACCGCAACCGGCAGCAGAACATGCCCGAGCGGGGGTGCCAGGAGCGAAGCGCCGCAGCAGGCGACGGTGATGAGCGCAAACAAGGCCAGCCGCTCGGGCAGCAGCACAGTACGCGCTGCTTCACCGGCGCGCATCCCGGCTGTCACACGATGCATCGATGGCAGCCACGGCGCGCTCACGGGATGACCCCCTGTCGCTCGGATTTGGGTACGGCACCGCTGCCCGCCTGCACCATCGGCAACGCGGGAGCGGCGGGCCCGGCTTTTCGTTCGTGGCTTCCCTGCTCACGGCTTTCCACGTTTCGCATGGCGCAAAGGCCGGTTCGGAGGGCGGCCCGCAGCATCGGCCTCTTCGGCAGCGACCAGGCTATGCGCAGCTTTTCTCCAGGCCCTCGGCTCGCCTCGCCCAGAAAGCGCACCAGCGCGTCCGGCTCTCCGCGCTCAAACATCTGCAAAAACAGCGCCGGGGCCGCATCGGGAGCGCGTTGCAGCGCGCGGAGAAAGACGGCATCCATGCCCCGGTTCATTGCACCGGCCAGGCCCGGCTCGGCGTGTGCCGGCGGCACTTGCCCCGCTTTGAGCGCCCGCGCGATCGCTCGGCTGTGCCGCTGGATCCGCAGAAAAGCGTAACCGGACGAGGGCTTGATCCGCCCGCCACGGATGCCGATCGGGTGCAGCCCGGCCTGTGCCTGCAGGCGACCGGTCCGGCCGCCCATGGGCAGCGAGCCACGCTCGGTGTACAGCACCTCCCAGCTTCGGGTGCGCTCGGCAAGCCAGGCCGTAAGGTCTCGCGCGTACGCGGGCTCCGGCAGTTCGGGCCGGTCCAGGTACGTCATCTCGACCAGCGCTTCCGTCGAGGAAAACGGCAGGGTATACACGAAGCGCACGCGCCCGGGCAGGTCCGAGGGCAGAAAACCCATCAGGTCGACCGTGTGCGGGTCAAAGCAGGGCTCGGCCGCTCTCACGTGCCAGCCGACAAACCGCTGGAGCAGCAGGGGCGCGCCGCTCGCCTCCGGCGCCCAGGGCCGACTGTCGAAGACGCTTCCTGCCAGCAGCCGTCCATGGTCGGTATCGACCGCGAACAATCCGTCCTGCCGGCGTGCGACCGTGTGCACCACGACTCCACGCAGCAGGTCCTGCTCTTCGGCGCGTTCCACCCGGGCCAGCGCCGACCGGTAGAAATCATCCCCGGCCAGGTGGCAATAGCGATACAGCCGGCTGCCCCGCAGAGCCTCCGCGCCGCCAAGGCTCACCCGCCACCTGTTCCACGAGCAGGAGACCTCCGAGGCAAACGGGTGCTCTTCCGTGTTCCAAAAGCACCAGGTGCGATCGCGCCTGTACTCCTTGCGCGGCTCCAGCAGCAGCACGCGCCCGGGCACTCGTTCCACGGAAAGCGCGGCGGCCAGGCTCAGCCCGGCGCACCCGGCTCCAACAATCGCGACGTCCACGTCCGGGGTCATCGCGGCGCACCGACAGGCATCGATGGAACAGCCTTCTTTTCCGATGGAAGTCGTCGCTTGCGGGGGGTCAAAGCGATCGCATGTGCCACCAGCTCGGCCTTGCGACGGGGCCCCACCACCGTTCGCCTGCGCCAGGAGGCGCGAGTATCGCGTCCGACCGCAACGCCGATCTCCCGGTAACAGGCCGCTGCCGCGAGAATCCCCGTCCGCGCTCGCCACGGCAGGTAGCTCATGCCCCGGTCGGCGCTTGCATAATAGTGCTCCGCCAGGGCCAGCAGGCGGCTGGTCGCTGCGATCAACGGCGCCGGCTCCCCACCGGCCAGTGCCTTCTCCACCTCGGCCGTGGCCACCCAGTCTGACGGCAGGTACACGCGGTCCCGGCCCCAGTCTTCGCGGACGTCGCGGGCGATGTTGGTCAGCTGCATTGCAATGCCCAGGTGCGAAGCCGGTTCGGCCGCTTCAGGCGGCGCGCCCAGGATGCGACACATCATCAGCCCTACCGTGCCCGCCACGCCGAAGGCATAGGCAAGCAACTCCGCTTCCGTCTCCATGCGCCGCGCGCCGATATCGTCGGCCAGCGCCCGCGTCAACGCAACGGCGACTTTGCTGATGCCGGAAAAGCGCTCTTCAAGCGACACCGGCCAGCCCAGGGCGTCCGCTTCGTCGCTCAACGGGTCGCTCTCCAGTGCGGCCATCACTCTCCGGATCCGCTCCCCCCCGTCCGGCCCACCCTCATCGGCCAGGTCGTCCATGCGCCGGCAGAACAGGTAAAGCTCCGCCGCATCCTCACGCATGCCCGCGGGCAGCAGCCGCGAGGCCAGGTGAAAGGTTCGCCCGGACCGCGCCAGCACTCCCTGTGCCGTTTCGCTCATGCGGCGCTCCGGTTCGGCTTGCCGTCGCCGGCGCGCATCTCGTCGAAGAAGTGCTCCAGCACCTTGGCCGAGCACAGAACCCCCGGCAGCCCTGCCCCGGGGTGGGTACCCGCCCCGACCAGGTACAGCCCCCGCACATCCTCCGACCGGTTGTGGAACCGGAACCAGGCCGATTGCATCAGGGTCGGCTGGATCGAAAAGCCCGAACCGTACTCGGTCCGGAGATTGTCGCGAAAGTGCTCCGGCGTGACGTGGAACCGAACTTCGAGAGCGTCGCGCAGCCCGGGGCAGACCGTTTCCTCGAGCAGGTCGATCGTGCGCTCGGCCAGCCGCGGCCCGGCGACCGACCAGTCGATGGCTCGACGGCGGTCCAGCACCTCGAGGTTGGGCACCGGCACCAGCGCGTACAGGCTTTCGCAGCCGGGCGGGGCGAGTGTGCGGTCGGTGCGGGTCGGCGCGTGGAGGTACAGGCTCAGGTCGTCCGATAGGAGCTTGTGTTCGAAGATCTCCTGGAGCAGCTCTTTGTAGCGACGGCCCAGCAGGATTGTGTGGTGGGCCAGGCCCGGATACTGCCGCCGCACACCCAGGTACAGCACAAACAGGCCCATCGAGAACTTCTGCCGCCGGACACGGGCGTCGGTCCACTTACGGCGGTTTTCGCGAGGCAGAAGCCGCCGGTACACCGCAGGGGCGTCCGCGTTCGCTACGACGCAATCGGCCGCAACCTGCTCGCCGTGATCGAGTTCGACGCCGACCGCGCGGCCGTTCCGGACGGTAATTTTGCCGACCCCGCATCCCAGGTGGAGACGCACCCCGACCTCCTGCATCAGCTGTGCCATGGCTCGCACCAGGGCGGCGGTACCGCCCATGGCAAACAGCACACCGTCCTTGCGCTCCAGGTGCTGGATCAGCGAATAGATGGAGGTGGTGTGGAAGGGATTGCCGCCCACCAGCAACGGCTGAAACGAGAACACGCGACGCAGGGCCTCATCGCGGATGTACCGGCTCACAAAGGCGTACACCGAGCGATCGCTGCGTAACGCCATCATGCGCGGCAGCAGGGCCAGCATCTTGCCGGCAGAGTGAAACGGCACCGCGCCCAGCTCCTCGAAGCCGACTTTATAAATCTTTTCCACCTGCCGCAGCAGCTTCTTGTAACCCGGGACATCGCCGGGCGCGAAGTCCCGCACTCGTTGAATCAGCTCTTCATCCGTGCCGCCGTAGTCGAACGAACGGCCGTCCGCAAAGCGGATCCGGTACCAGGGGGTGAGCGGGCGAAATTCGACGGCATCGCTTCGGCGCTTGCCGAACAGCGCCCATAACTCGTCAAACAGGAACGGTGCGGTGATCACGGTCGGACCGGCGTCAAAGGTGTAGCCTTCACGGCTGTACACCCCGGCACGACCGCCGGGCTCGGCATTGTTATCGAAAACATCGACCGAAAAGCCGGCGGCGCGCAGGCGCAGGGCTGCCGCCATGCCGCCGAATCCCGCTCCGATAACCACTGCATGCGCCACACCGGCTCCTTCCCTCATCTGAACGGCAGAGGCTCCCGGCAGGAACCTCTGCTTTCAGCCGATGGTTACCGGACTGCCGCTGTGCGGGCTACGTCGAGGTCCGCGGGAAGCCTGGAAGAGGATTGTTTCGCCAACCCGACCGCCCACAAACCGTAGGCCACCTTGGCCAGCAGGTCGAGGATGGTAAACAGGACGGCATCCGTGGTTGGACTCCACAGGCGCAGCCCTTCCTGCCCCAGCAGGAAGACGATCGGGTAAGCAAACCAGAGCCCCGAAAGCGCGACAGCTTTCTTCATGTAATCCGCGCCGTGCGGGCCGGTTGCCGTGAGCTTCCGGTAAGGGCCGAACAGCAAGGCATAGATCGCCAGGAAACTGGCGCAGCTGCAAAGGTAAAACGTCCACTTCAGAGTCGGATTATCGGTCAGTGCGGCAATAAAGCCGGTCAGGATCATATAGACGTCGGCTCCGAGCAGGCCGGCCAGCATGCCGTAACGCTTGATGCCGGTCCCTTGCAGGCCCGATGAGACAAGGCTGTACAGCAGCAATGGTGTGGTAAAGGTCCAGTCGATATAACGGCCGTAAAAGAAGGTGCGCCCTGTGCCGGTAACCAGCGTTGCGCCACCCAGTGCCATCAGCAGATATAACGTGAATGCGATCAAAGGCACATAGAAATGCGACATCAGATCGCTTTCGTCCCGTTCCACCTTGTTGCCTGCCAGGGGGAAATACAAGAGGACCCACCCAATCAGCATCCCGATCGTGCCGATCCACAGCCACGTGCCTACACCCGTCATGTCCATCTCCCAAGGGAAGTTATCCCTAAGTTCCTGAGGGCTAGGATGCGGCAAACATAACGGCGCTTATGCTGTCTGACGGCAATTTGGATGTTCTTTCATCAAGAAGAGGTGGATTACTGCTTCTTGCCCGACAAGGGGCTTGGCGGCTCCGGTCCCGTGTGGCTGGGGGGCTCAGGCAAGGCGGCGATTGTGCGCGGCACAGGCTCGGGTGGATTGGTCACGGGACGCGGTACGATCTTTTGCGCCTGGTGCGCGGTGCTCACCATGCGTCCGCGTCTTGAAACATGTTCGTCCCATACGGCATACCGGGTATCGCTGACCCGGTCCGTCATCACGACCTTGCGCTGGCCATTCAGCATCAGGCGCAACAGCGGCGGGGGTGCGGTCATGATCTCTTCGCTCAGGAAAGGCTCATTCGGAATGCTGGGGCTCGCGCCCTGAGTCGCCGCCACGCAGGCCGAAGCGGCAATCCAGTCGCCTTCGGGCTGCAGATTCGCGTACAGGGCCGGCGGCGGCAACGCTTCGTTCACAGCAGCCCTGTCCACCCTGGGAGACAAGGCGAGCTTCTTGCCGGGCCGGCCTTTCGCGATCGGCACCACCCACACCGGCAGCGTGGGGTTGCGGGGAATGAGAGCCACAAAGGCCATTTCGCGGGCCATGTCGCGGGCCGTGTCGCGGTCCCCGCGCACCTCCGTGTAATGCATCAGCAGCGACCCACCGCCCGCCGCCGGAGTTCCCGTGGTCTCGGACGCTTCGGGCTGCATGGCCGGGCAAACCTCCTGCCGCGCGCTCCAGCCGGTGTCGTCGAGGTGAAATCCGTGATGAGCAGCCGCATGCACCAGGTCAGCCTGCCGAGCCGCCAGAGTCGCGCGATCCTCCGGCGTCATTTCGTCCCCGGAGCGCACCGGCAGCGAGAAGTACACCATGCGGGGGTTATCGGGCTCGCTGCGCGAGAGCATGCCCGCAGGCATCACCGGCTCAATGTCATGCCCCAGGTCCATCTCCGGGCTGGCTCCCAGGCCAAGGTCCGGCGGCGGCAGCGATGAGTCAAGCGTGTTGTCAAGGTCTGTATGCGGCTTCGAGTCGAGCCGAACGTCCGGTGCCTGCACGGGCTGCGGGGCCTTGCTGGCCGGCGTCAGCGCCGGGCTGCCGGTTCCGGGCTCATGCGGTGCAGTCTGCCCGGCCGGGGCCGCGCTCTGCGTCGCCCCGTCTGCCTGGGCCAGGCAACGTCGAGTCGAGCCCAAAGGGCCGAACAGGGCGGCGATGGCAAGCAGTGTCACAGCGCGACGGAAAGCACTCATAGGCCTCACTCTAACACCGCCCGCCGGCAGAAAAGGACGGCTTTCGCCGTCCTTTTTGTTTCCATTCCCAATTTGGGAATCGGTTGCCCCACCACGAATCGTCAGTGGCGGGTCGTCCGCGCCGGGGTGCGACGCGCCGGTGCCGCTGTGGACGGCTTCGGTCCGCCATCCTTCAGGATGATCATGGAAGGATTCTGCGTGTACGAGTCGAAGGTAGCCACATAGGTCGCTTCCGCTCCGACGGCCGGAACAGTTTTCAGCGGCTCCTTCATGTTGATGGTGAAATCGGCCTTGTTCAGCTGCTGATTGTCCTGCGAAACGGCCATCTGCACCTGGTCGGCGGTCGCGGTTACCACCTTACCCGGAATCGCAAACGTCTGCCCCTTCAAAACAGCCCAGACCTTTTCCGCGTCCTCGGTCGAACCGTTCGCCAGCACAAACTCCTTATCGGAGAGCGGCATGGTCTTCAGGTCGGGCGTGCCGGTCACAGCCGTATGGGCCAGGTCGGCGGGCGAAGGCGGCGGCGGCGCGGCGGTCGGCTTGTAGTCGGCCGGCGGCATCAGGTTGGCCTGGGCCAGGGTTTTTACCTGGTCGAAGCCGTCCATCCCGCCGTGGTACTTGTTGTACCAGTACTCGGCCGCCTTTTCGATCTGGTCTTTCGACTGCCCCTGTGCGAACTGCGCGGCGCGGGTCAGGTACCAGATCGCGTTCACCAGATTGCCTGGGTCCTTGTTGTCCTTCTGTAGATACGCCTGGCCCAGCAGGTAGGTGTCCAGCAAGCCGGGGCCGGTCTGGGTCTGGGTCGGGTCGGTGTACGACTTCAGCTCGGCCTGGTAGGCGTCGATCGATCCCTGGTAATCCTTTTTCCCGGTGTCGTCGGCGGCAATGGCGCTTTCAAAGATCGGGGTCGCCAGACCTTTCAGCTTGCCGTAGTCGGCGTCCGTCATATTGGCCGGCTTGGTGGCGGCCAGGCCCTTTTGCGCCAGCGAGGCCGCGTCGTCCAGCTTTGCCTGGTCGCCCTGCGCCTGCTGCTTTTCCACGTACACGATAAAGGTCAGCGCCCGAAGATTGCTCGGGTCGACCTGCAGCAGGCGACGCGCCGCGTCCACGGTCTTCGGCGTGTCATTGGCCTGCTGGTAGGCCCCTACCAGCTGTTCCAGCATTTCCTGCTTCACCACCGAGTTCGGGTACTGGGTCAGGAAAGCCTCGATGGCCTGGGCCTTGGCGGCCGGCGAGCTTTGCCCCACCGCATTGGTGTACGCGTTGTACTCCGCCGGGTCCTTGATGGTGATCTGGCCCTGCTGGCCGGAGGCTGCGCCTGCCTGAGCCGGGGCAGCGGCGGTGGTGGTCGTGCCGGACTGAGCCCGGGCAGCAGGGAGAACGGCAAGGATGCTGGTCGCGAACGCGGCCAGCGAAATAGCAACAACCTGTTTCATGTGCAAGGCTCCTCAAGGCTCAGACGATCTGGGGATTCAACAGTTTTGGGCCCGAACAGCGCCCGTGCGCCGGATGGAAAGAACGGAGCCCGTTCTCCCCTCTTATAACTCAGAACGCGGTCCCGGTGAAACACCCTGTGAAACGCCCTTGGACATAGAGGCGTCTGTGGGCGGTGCTGTTGCATTTTCAGGCACGTCCAGAGACCCATCGGCGCATCCTGATCCTGGCACCGCTTCTGGCACCGCTTCTGGAACCGCTTCTGGAACCGGGTCCCGGCACCGGGTCCTGGCACCGGGCTCGATCCACCCTGGCTCCGGCGGCGGGCAACCGGGCTGATGACAACCGCCGCGTGGTCGGACTCTTCGATCGCTATCGAAGAGTCCCCTCGATTAAA
>CAXSBW010000045.1:17078-24349 GCA_964235795.1 uncultured Acidobacteriaceae bacterium
TTAAACGGGAGCCGCCGGGCAGCGGTCACAGTTGCCATATAGAAAGATCTCGTGCCCGGTCGCGTGAAAACCGCGCGGCAGCTCCGGCCGCCAGCCCGGCTCGCAGCCGGCCAGTTCAAAAGTTTTGCCGCAGGACGTGCACTGGAAGTGGTGATGATGCTCCTTGCCGGCAACCTCGTAGCGAGTTCCCTGCCCGGGAATCTCGACCGCGACCAGCCAGCCGTCTTCGAGCAGGGCGTGGATGTTGCGGTAGATGGTCGCGACGCTCATGCCGGGAACCTGTCCCTGCGCATGACGAAGCGCCTCATCGGGAGCAAGCGGCCGGTCAGCGTCCAGAAAAGCCGTCCGGATGGCTTCCTTCTGGCGCGTATTGCGGAGTTGAATCGGCATGGTGCCTGTCCAGTTTATCCCGAGCGTGATGCCGAGCGCGGCGGCATCACGCGGCGCGGCTGCCCCGGTGGAACATCGAGCCCGTCCCTTCCTCGGCAGGTGTGCTCCGCAGCAGCCTGGCCGCGAACAGCTCCTCCGCCATGATGGCCGCCACCGGGGCCAGAACCGGGATCAACTCGGCGAATACGCGAGTCTCCGTCAGCACCGCCCAGGTGAACATAAAGGCATACCAGAGCGGCAGCACCAGGATCCAGGCGCGTAGCTGGGCATCGCGCACCTGCTTGCGGTAAAGCAGCAGAAACGGCCACATGTACGCGAAAGCGCAGGCCAGTTGAGGCCAGTATCGCAGGCGCAGAAAGCAGTGGAGGTTGAATAACACGCGCGGATAGTATTCGGATGGATTGGCTCCAAACATCCCGAAAACCACGTGGTGCCAGGCCAGCCAGTAAAGTCCAAGGGCGCCAAGAATCGCCAGCACGCGCCCTTCGAGCAGGCCCCGCCACCGCACATGACCGTTCTGGTCCAGCACCTGCGAAACAGCCCAGAAAGGCACGAGCAGCAGGGTGGTTTCCCGGTTGAGCGTGGCCATGGCAAACAGCAGAACGAAGTACGTGACCGGCTTGCGAAAGTAGATGAGGTAGAACCCTACGGAAAAGAAGGCGAGGCTGGGCAGGTCATAGACGTACCGAAAGTTCTGCACGGTATGCACGATATAAAGCAGCACACACATGCCCAGGAACAGCGGGTAGACCAGGGGGCGAAGCAGGCGACGCTTCGAGGCGGCGTCATAAATCTTGACAGCGACCCAGCCGGCGACCAGGACGCAGGCGCTGTCGATAAAGAACTCGAGCACCGTGCCCGGCGTCACGCCGGTGGGAAAGAAGTAGTTGTTGCGCGCAAGCCGGGCCGCGTAGGCCTGTCCCATGGCGCTTTGCTCATAAGCCCGGTACAGGGGCGCGAGCAGCACCCGGGTCTGAAACGGAAGTCGCTCACTGCCGCTTTCCCACACCTGCAGGTTGACGTAGGGGAACTCGAGATAAAGGTACGAGCCCACAAACTGCACGGCGGCCAATACATAAAGGATGAGCAGGCCTGCTTGTTTCCATGCTCCTCGGGAGCGAAGGGCCTTGATCCAGGGCGCGGAACCGGACCCCTGGTCGGGCCGGTAAGCGGCCGTCCAATGGGTCACCGGCTGAATTGGGGACTGCTCGAGCAGAGGCATCAGCGTTTAGGATGCATGCCGGGGAGATTTGCCGCTTCTGTCTGCCGTTTGTCTGAGGAAGTCCACAATCCGGCAGGACCGGAACCACGTTGCGTTCCCGAGGCAACCCTCGACAGCTATGATGTGTGCTGACAGGGTCACCGTCACCCATGGTGCCGGTGATCGTCCGATTCAAGGAGCCTCTCGCCTTTTGCTCAAGCTGAAAAAAATCCAGATTCTTGGCTTCAAATCGTTCTGCGACAAAACGGAAGTGACGCTGCCCGGTCACGGCATCGCGGTGGTGGTGGGGCCCAACGGCTGCGGCAAGTCCAACATTCTGGACGGCGTGACGTGGGTACTGGGCGAGCAAAGCGCCAAGTCGCTGCGCGGCGGCAAGATGGAAGACGTGATTTTCGCGGGGACGCGCGATCGGCGCGCGCTGGGCATGGCGGAAGTGTCGATCACACTGGTGGACCCTGAGATTTACGGCCCGGTGACGGCGGAACGAGCTCCTGAGATCTCAGCCGGTGAGCGGGAGTCGGACTGGGACGAAAACGCGCTGCGCGAACAGAAGGCCCGCGAGGTGGAAGGGATCGTCGCGGCATCACAGCCCGGGCCCGCGCAGACCGAGGAAGCGGAGGAGTCGGACGGAGAGGCCGGCGCCTCCGAGGAAGTGGTTTTGAAGATTCGCCGGCGCCGGTTCCAGAAGAACACGCAGCAGGGCGAGATCGTGGTGGCGCGCAGGCTCTTCCGGACCGGGGAAAGCGAGTACCTGCTGAACGGCAAGCTTTGCCGGTTGTCCGATATTCGCGACATTTTCATGGGCACGGGGCTGGGGCCGGAGTCGTACGCGATCATCGGGCAGGAGCGGATCGGGCAGCTGCTGAGCTCCAAGCCGCACGACCGGCGGGCCATTATCGAAGAAGCCGCCGGCATTACCCGTTTCAAAACGAAAAAACGCCTCGCGGAGCTGCGGCTGGAGCAGGCCCGCGGCAATCTCGCGCGCATCGACGACATCTTCGACGAGGTCGCCCGGCAGATGGTGACGCTGCGGCGCCAGGCCGCCAAGGCCGAGCGCTACGGGCTGCTGCGGGATGAACTGCGCGGGCGCCTGCGGGTCGTACTGGCGAGCAGGCTGGGCGCAATGGATGAAGAAGGCGAGCGGCTGGCCGGCGCCATCGCGGAGTGGACAGAGCAGATCGACGCGCAGGCCGGCGAGATCGAGGACCTGGGAGCGGAGGTTGTCGAAAACCGGCAGCGCGGCTACGAGGTGGACGCGAGCGCAAAGGAGCAGGGCCGCCTGGCGAACGAAGCTGCCGTGGAGCTGGAACGTGCACGAAACCGGCAGGCGAGCAACGCAGAGCGCATCGCGGAGCTGGACGCGCGGACCGCGGCCGGCACGGCGGAACTGCTGCATGCGCGCGAGCAGCTGGCCGGGCTCAAGACCGAGCGCGAGCAGCACCATGTCTTTCTCCAGACCGCGGCCGGAGAAGCCGACCGATTCCGCGCCGAGGCTGCCCGGCAGCAGGCCGGAGCAAGGGAGGCCTCAGCGCTGGTGGGCCAGGCTGAGGGCCGGGTGGAAGCCGCCCGGCGCGAAGCCGCGCAGCTGTTGCAACAACTGGGGCAGGCACGGCGCGAGCAGGCGCAGGCAGAGGAAGCCTCGCTCGCGCTGGACCGCGACGTGAGCCGCGTACAGCGGGAACTGGAAGCGGCGCGGCGCGACCTGGAAACGTTGGGCGGGGAACGGCAGGCGACCTCGCTGCGGTTGGAAAGTGCTGCAGAAACCCTGAAGCGGCTCGAGCGAGAGCTGTCCGAGCTGCGAACGGAGGCAGCCGCGCGGCGTGCCGAGGAAGCAGAGACCCGGCGCGACGGTGACCGGCTGCGATCGGAGCGGGCCCACCTGCAGGGCCGCCGCAACTCGCTCGAGGCGCTGCTGCGTGAGCACAGCTACTCGACCGACACGGTGAAAAAGCTGTTCCGGGCACCCACGCTGTCCGGTGAGTTGAAGCCCGCCGGCACACTCGCGGACTTTCTGGAAGTGGGCGAACAGTATGAGTCGCTGGTCGACGAGTTTCTGCGGGATGAGCTGAATTCCATCGTGGTGCGGAGCTGGGACGCGGCGGATGAGGGCATCCGCCTGCTGAAAACCGCCCCGGGCGCGGGCGGCGTGGATGGGCGGGCGACCTTTCTGGTGCAGGGACTGGAAAGCGCAACGGGGCCGGAGCTGACTGGGCCCGTGCCGCCGAGGGAGGGCGTGGTCGGCCTGAAGGACTGCGTCCGTGTGCAGGACGGGTTCGGAACAACGCTCGAGGCGATGCTGCCGAAGCTGCGCGACGGCTATCTTACCCCGGACACCGCAACGGCGCGCGCGCTGGCACTCCAGCATCCCCATGGATTCTTTCTCGCGCCCACAGGGGAGTGTTTTCATGGAGCGACGGTGACCGGCGGCAAGCCCCGGGCGGAAGGGCCGCTGGCCCTGAAACGCGAGCTGCGCGACGCGGAGTCGAAACTGGCCGCGCTGGAACAACAGCTGGCCCAGGCTGAGGAGCAGGCGGCCCTGCTGGCGCGCTCGCTGCATGAGCTGGCGCGGAAGATCGACGAAAAAGCGGAAGCGCGCCGACAGGCGGAACGTGAAAGCGCCCATGAAGGAGCCGCCTTGCGGCAGATGGACGCCGAAGCCCAGCGAGGAGAACGGCGGCTGGCCGACTACACACTCCAGGGCGAGCGTGCGCGAACCGAGCGAGAGGAAAAAGCGGAGCTGATTGCGGCCAGGCGCGAAAGAGGCGAACAGCTGGAACGCACCCATGTCGCCGTGGAGGCACGACAGGCGGAGCTGTCGCAGGCAGTCGCGGAGGCGCGGGCGGCGCGCGAAGCGGCACAAACCGAGGCGGCGCGCATGACAGCCGAGCTCGCCGGCCTGGAAGAACGGCGGCGTGGCGCCGAAGCGAGCTTCGGTCGGATCGACCGGATGTACGTGGAGGGCGAGCGCCGGGCAGCGCAGCTGGAGCAGGGACTCGTAAGCGCCGGGGCTGAACGCGCGCAGCGGTCGGCGGACAATGGGACATTGGCGGCGCGAGAGGCCGAAGGGGAGGCCGCGCGCGCCCGGGCTGAGACCGCGCTGCGCGCCCTGACCGAAGAAGCGTCGCACCTGCGAGGTCGACTGGCCGAGGCCGAAGGGCAGCTGAAGCAGCTGCGGAGCGAGGCAGAGGCGGCTCGGGAGGAGCGGGCGGCCTGCTTGAGCGCGGAGGCTCGTCGCTCGGCGGAACTGGCGCACCTGTGTGAAAGCTGCGTGCAGGACCTTGGCCTGGAAGCGAGTACGTTGCGGGAGCAGTTGACCGCCGGGGAGGTAAGCCGGTTTGCCCCTGAAGTTTTGCGAGCCGAGGAAGAGGCCTGCCGCGAGATGAAGCGGCGGCTGGAAGCCATGGGCCCGGTGAACATGATGGCGCTTGAGGAGTTCAAGGAGACCGAGACCCGACATGGTTTTCTGGAGACCCAGCGCAAGGATCTGCTGGACTCGATTGAGAACACGCGCTCCACGATACGCGAGCTGGACGGGATTTCTCGGACGAAGTTCGACGAAGCGTTTGCGCGCATTAACGAGAACTTCAGCACGGTGTTTGCGCGGCTGTTCGGGGGCGGCCAGGCCTCCATGCGACTGACGGACGAGGAACACTCGAATGATTCGGGGATCGATATCGTGGCGCAACCGCCAGGGAAAAAGCTGCAGAATGTGTTTCTGCTTTCGGGCGGCGAAAAGGCGCTGACCGCCTTGTCGCTGCTGATGGGAATCTTCATGCATCAGCCGGCTCCGTTTTGTGTGCTGGACGAGGTGGATGCGCCGTTGGACGAGACCAACGTGGGCCGCCTGGCGGAGATGCTGCGCTCGATGGCAGCCGATACGCAGTTCGTTATGGTGACGCACTCAAAGCGCATGATGACGGCGGCCGACATGATCTATGGCGTCACCATGCAGGAGCCGGGTGTATCGAAGGTAGTCAGTGTGCGGCTGGGCAGCGATGCCCTGGGTCGCGGGCGCGCCGCGCAGCGGGAGCTGGCCCTGGTGTAATGTGTGTGGTGGGCACCCATGCTCCCAGCTTCGACTCGTCTGACCGGTAGAGATACCCAGGGGTCAATTCCTGATAGGACGAACAAGTCAGTGCCGGAACAACCGACTCTTTTTGCGAACTTACCCCGGCATAAAGCCGGGGTAAGTTCGCGGTTGTGAAGCATGACAGACGATTGACCGGCAGCCTGGCTCGAGAGTTGCATCAGGCAAGCGACTTAAAGCGCTAACTGGCAGTCTTCGCAATCGACCGGTCGCCTGACTTATGACTTAGCTGCCGGCAATCGTCAGACCCTCGATACGCAAAGTCGGGCAAGCGGTGCTCGATCGAAACTCAAGGTCGTTGCCGATGGCCGATATGTTCATGAACATCTCCTGGAGGTTGCCGGCGACGGTAATTTCCTGCACGGGGTAAGTGAGCTCGCCGTTTTCGATCCATACACCCGACGCACCGCGCGAATAGTCGCCGGTGACCATGTTAACGCCTCGCCCTAGAAACTCCGTCAGGTAGAGCCCTTGCGGGATGTCGGCGAGGATCTGTTGCGGCGTAAGTGTGCCGGCGGGCAAAAACAAATTATGAGTGCTGATGCCGGGATTACCGGCGAGCCCGCGCGCGGCACTCGCGGTGCTGGGCAGGCCGAGCTTGCGGCCTGTATAGGTGTTGAGCAGGTAGGCGCGCAGAATGCCGTTTTCGACCAGGACGGTACGACGCGTCGGCAGCCCTTCGCCATCGAACGGACTTGAGCCGAAGAGGCCGGGCAGGGTGCCGTCATTGATGACCGTGATGGAGGAAGCAGCCACCTGTTCGCCCAGTCTGCCGGTAAAAAAACTGGCACCGCGGTAAATGCTGTCGCCATTGGCTGCGTCGGCCATCGCTCCAAGAATGGAGCGTGCCATCTCCGGGGCGAATACCACCGGCACACGCTGGGTCGGGACGCGGCGACCGTCAAGCCGGCGCAGGGTGCGGCGCGCGGCTTCCGCGCCGACCTGCTCGGGCGACTCCAGTTTGGCGAGCGTGCGGGCGCTCGACGACCAGCCGTCGCGCTGCATCTCGCCGTTTTTGCCGGTGGCGATGGGCACCGCGGAAAGTCCGCAGTAGGACGAGCGAGAAGCGCCGGTGAAGCCGCGCGAGTTGCTCAGGATGCGCAGGCTGGTTGCGGCTGAAAAGCTGCCGCCGTCGGAGTTGCGGATGCGCGGGTCGGCGGCAAGGGCGGCGGCCTCGACCCGGCGCGCGCACTCAATACGCTCGGAGCCGGGCAGCGAGTAAACATCTTCGTAATAGAGTGCCAGCTCTTCTTCCAGAACTCCAAAACTGGAGGCCTCGGGTAAGCCCTGCATGGGGTCGGGCGAACTGATGCGGGCCAGTGCGACAGCACCCTCGACAAGGTGCCGGATGCCTGCGGGGGTAAAGTCGCTCGAGGAAGTAGAGCCGACACGCTGGCCTTCGCCGCTGGCAACGATGACGCGAAGCCCGACACCGCGCGAGCCGGAGTCCTTGAGCGATTCGAGCTCGCCCATGCGGACGTTGGCCTCGAACTCGTCGCCCTGGCGGATAACGACGTCGGCATCGGTTGCGCCGGCTTTGACAGCGGCTGCGACAATGGCTTCAGCCTGCTC
>CAXSBW010000046.1:0-24340 GCA_964235795.1 uncultured Acidobacteriaceae bacterium
GGATCGGAAGCAGGAAAGAACAGCCGCGGGAAGACCAGGACCGCGGCGGTAGCGTCGATGTAAAAGACGAAAACTCGATCCCCGTGCCCACCAGACTCGCCGGCAGGACCCGGCTCGTGCTGTTGAGGGTCGGGCGAGTTGATGTTATGCGCCTGTTTTTACCATAGGGTCATTTCCAGGCAGGCCCGTCAAACAAAGCGGCTGCGAGTTTCGCCGGCGGCCCGTGTCGTTGAGCCCGCAACGGGAAATCAGGGCAAAAGCCCGTTGACCGAGAGCGAGTAGGGCCTGCCCGCTGTCGCCGTGCCGCGATTTTTGTTCGGCGCCGGCTGCATGCGGAAGCGCAGCTCGCCGCCGCGCAGCAGCTCTTCCTGCGTCAGGTAGCTGCGGCTCAGCGGTTTGCCGTTGAGCAGGACCGCCCCGACGTAGCCGTTCTGCGCCGATAGCTGTTCAGCCACGATCCGCAGTTGTTTGCCGTTCGGCAGGTGCAGAGTGGCCGCATTCACAAACGGCCTGCCCAGCACATACTGGTTGCTGCCCGGCGTGACGGGGTAAAAGCCGAGCGAGGTGAACAGGAGCCAGGCCGACATCTGGCCCAGGTCGTCGTTGCCGACCAGCCCGTCGGGCGCGGGGCGGTACTGCGACTGGACGATCTGCGCCAGGCGCTGCTCGGTCCGCCAGGGCTGCCCGGCATACACATACAGGTAGGCCATGTGGTGGCTGGGCTCGTTGCCGTGGATGTACTGGCCGATCATGCCGCCGATGTCCTCGACATCGGCATAGCGTTTGGGGTCGACTGACTGGTCGAAGACCTCATCGAGTTTTGCAATGGCCCTGGCATCGCCGCCCAGCGCCTGGATCAGCCCCGCTTCGTCCTGCGGCACAAACCAGGAGTACTGCCAGGCATTGCCCTCGGTGAAGCCCGATCCCGCGCCTGCTTTGGCCGGGTCGAACGGCTCGCGAAAGCGGCCGTCGGCCGTCTTCGGCTCGACAAAGCCGTCGCGCGGGTTCCAGACATTGCGCCAGTTTTCGGCGCGTTTGCGAAAGCGCGCGGCGATCTCTTCGCGACCGAGCCGGTGCGCGGCTTCGGCGATGGTCCAGTCGTCGAAAGCGTACTCGACCGTTTTGGAAGCGGCCTCGTCATCGTCGTCGACCGGCACGTAACCCAGGCGCATGTAGTCGCCCAGGTGTCCGTAGGGTGCGTAGTCGGCGCTCGCCACCATGGCGTCGAGCGCCCGATTTCCGTCAAAGCCGCCGTAGCCTTTCATGATGGCGTCGGCAAGCTCCGGCACGGCGTGGTAGCCGATCATGCACCAGGTCTCGATCCCCTGGAACTGCCAGACAGGCAGGATGCCGAACGGGCTTTCCCCTTGCGAATCCAGCATGGAGCGGACAAGATTTTGTGTGCGCGCGGGCGGCTGCAACAGGGTCATCAACGGCTGCTCGGCGCGAAACGTATCCCACAGCGAAAGACTGGAGACGAAATCAAAACCGCGGGCCGAGTGCACCTGGTTGTCGGGCCCGCGATAGCTGCCGTCCACGTCCATCGACAGCGAAGGCGCGAGCAGGGCGTGGTAGAGCGCGGTGTAGAGGTTGGTGCGGGTGCTCGCGTCGGCCTGCAGGTCCAGCGTGCCGAGTGCCTGCTCCCAGGCAGCGCGCGCCTTCGCGCGGGTCGCGTCGAAGTCGAGCCGGGGCTGCTCCGCGTCGAGGTTCGCGATGGCATGGGCTTCGTCGGTCGGCGAAACCGCCATGGCCACCGTGAGCGGCGCTTGCAGCCGGTCGAAGGAAAACACCGCTTCCAGCCCTCGGCCTTCGAGGCTCTGCGTAGTTTCAGGCGTGGTGCCTGGGCCATGAAAGCCCTTGTACGGAACGGGCTCGGGTTCCTTGTCGTAGAAGGCGTGCGCGGCGGCGGGCGAGGAGAAACGCATGGCGAAATAGAGCTGCCGGCCCGGCGCCCAGCCCCGTGTCTCCCGCATGCCCGTGACTGTGCCGTCGTCGCGAAGGCGCACACGCGACCACAGCACTTTGCCGGGGTAGTTGTAGATGGATGAACGGAGATCGAGCAGCAGGTGCGCCGGTTTGCCTGCCGGATAGGTGAAGCGGCTGAGCCCGACGCGCGGGGTCGCGGTCAGCTCGGCGCGGATGTCGTAGTCGGCCAGCGTGACGGCGTAGTACCCGGGGTGCGCGGCCTCGGTGGAGTGCGAAAAGCGCGAACGGTAACCGGGGCCGGGCTGCCCGGTTTCGCCGGGAGCCGGCCCAGGTTCCAGGCGCACCTCGCCCGCGATGGGTTGAAGCAGGAAGTCGCCGAGGTCGGAGTGGCCGGCGCCGGAAAAGTGCGTGGCGGAGAAGCCGAGGATGGTGGTGTCCTCGTAGCGGTACCCGGCGGCCCACTTGTAGCTTTTGTTGAAGGGGCGAATCTGCGTATCGGGGCTCAGCTGCACCATGCCGAACGGCACCGCGGCACCGGGAAAGGTGTGCCCTTCAGCGGCTGTGCCGATCATCGGGTCGACCGCGTCGTAACTCGACGATTGTGCGGGGGCGAGGGCGGAGGAGGCGGCCAGAAGAAGCGGCAACAGGGCGCGGGCAAACCGTGGCGCAAAGCAGGGCATGGATGCATTATGCCGTGTGTGCCCGCGTGACGTTGCTTCAAATGCCGGCTGAGGCCGGCGACCAGGCCTGAGTGGAGCATCTGGATGGACGTATAAGAGCGTTTTGATCGAAAAAAGCCTCGACTCTATTTTGACCGGGAACGCAGCGCCAGCGGCTATGCTGGTGAAATGCAAACGGGAGACGAGATACACCGGATCGATACCGGGGTGACTGGTTTGAATGACATCCTGTCGGGCGGACTGCCCGCGGGGCAGATGTACCTGCTGGAAGGCGACCCCGGCACGGGCAAAACGACCCTGGCCATGCAGTTCATCATGACCGGGGTACGCGCGGGCGAGAAAGCGCTGTACGTGACACTTTCCGAGTCGCAGAGTGAGCTGGCCGGTTCGGCGCGTTCGCACGGCTGGGCCATCGACGAGATTCCGATTGCCGAGTTTATCCCCGCGGAGGCGAGTCTGAGCCCCGAGGAGCAGTACACCGTTTTTCACCCGAGCGAGGTGGAACTGGCCGGTACCATTCACCGGCTGACACAGCTGATCGACGACGTGAGACCGGATCGGGTCGTGATCGATTCACTTTCGGAGCTGCGGTTGCTGGCGGCCGATACCATGCGCTACCGGCGGCAGCTGCTGGCCCTCAAGCACTACTTCGCCGGGCGCGATACAACAGTGCTGCTGCTGGACGACCGCTCGGCTGACGGCAGCGATATGCAGCTGCAAAGCATTGCGCACGGGGTGTTGCGGCTTGAAAAGCTCCAGCGCTCCTACGGCGTCACACGGCGGCATGTGGAGATCATCAAGCTGCGGGGCAGTGCTTTTCGAGAAGGACTGCACGACTATACGATCAAACAGGGCGGGCTGGTGATTTTTCCTCGCCTGATCGCGAGCGAGCACGAGACGCCCTTTGCCGGCGAGCGCATTGCAAGCGGTCTCCCGGTGCTGGACGGCATGTTCGGCGGCGGCATCCACCGGGGGTCGTCGACCCTGCTGCTGGGTCCTTCGGGCACCGGCAAATCCACCCTCGCCATGTTGTATGCCTACACAGCGGCCCGGCGCGGCGATTACGCGGTCATGTATGTGTTTGACGAGGTGCTGCGCACGGCACAGGACCGCGCGGAAGGCCTGGGATTCCGGGTGCGCGACGAGATCGCGACCGGTCGCCTGGCGATGTCGCAGGTCGACCCCGCCGAGCTTTCGCCGGGCGAGTTTATCGCCCGCATTCGCCGGGACGTGGAGGAAAAAGACGCGCGCGTGGTCGTCATCGACAGCCTGAACGGCTACCTGATGTCCATGCCGGGGGAGCGCGACCTGACGCTTCACCTTCATGAACTGGTCGCGTTTCTCAACCAGAAGGGTGTCATTACTTTTCTCATCTATACCCAGCACGGCATCGTCGGTAGTATGCAGACGGAGATTGATGTGAGTTATCTGTCCGACACGGTGGTCCTGCTTCGCTACTTTGAGGCGGAAGGGGAGATCCGGCAGGTGTTGTCCGTGGTCAAGCAGCGAATGGGCCCCCATGAGCACAGTCTTCGCGAACTGCGCATGAGCAGCCAGGGGCTTGAGATTGGAGAACCATTGAGGACGTATCGCGGCGTCTTGACCGGGGTGCCCCACACGACGGAGAGCGTGGGCTAGGGCATGCAGCGAGAGCCTCACCCATGAGCCTCGTGGTGCGTGTGATCGCGCCGACCGGGCGCGACGCTGAGTTGATCACCGGGGTGCTGCGGCAGAACGGCATCGACGCCGAAGTTTGTGCCGATGTGTCGTCCCTCGAGCAGGCCTCCGGGGAGCAGCCGCTCGGTCCGGTGCTGATCGGGGAGGAAGCCCTGGACCTGCCTGCCATCCGGCAGCTGGGCAGGCTGCTGGCGACCCAGCCCGCATGGTCGGATCTGCCGCTGCTGATTCTGACCGGCAGCGGTCGAGAAAACGAAACCAGCCGCCGGCTGAGCGACCAACGGGTGCCCCTGGGCTCGCCGGTGCTGCTGGAGCGGCCGATCCGCACGGCGACGCTGGTCAGCAGCGCGCGCGCGGCCTGCCGGGCGCGTGCGCGCCAGTACCAGGTGCGCGATGCACTAGGGGAGCGCGACCGCGCCGTCCACGACCTGAAACATGAGCGTGAAACGCTGCAGGCGATGCTGGATCACCTGCCTGTCGGAATCCTGCTGGCCCACCCGGACGGCGAGATCATCCTGGGCAACCGGGGGATCGAGCGTGTTCTGCGCCACCCGGTGCTGGACACCCCGGACGTGGAAGCCCACGGGCGCTGGATTGCCTTTCACCCGGACGGCCGGCGCGTGAAAGGCTCGGAATACCCTTTGCCGCGTGCCATGAAGAGCGGGCGACCCGTGGACGCGGAAGACTACCTGTACCAGCGCGGGGACGGCACGCTCGGATGGGTCAGCCTGTCGGCCGCGCCGATCCTCGATGAGCAGGGCGCGGTCACCGGGGGCGTGGTCGCCATTGCCGACATCGACCGGCAGAAACGGTTGGACGCCGAGCTTCGCCGGAGCGAGGAGCGCTTTCGTAAACTGATCGAAAACGCAAGCGTCGGCGTGGTCATCGGCGATGCGAAAGGCGGCATCTCCTACGTGAACGCTACCATCCTGAAGCTGCTTGGGTACACAGCCGATGACGTGCGCAATGGACGGCTTGACTGGCACGCACTGACGCCGCCTGAATACGCCGAAGCCGACAGACAGGCCTTGCGGCAGCTGACCGCCACCGGCACGGCAGCACCGTACCAAAAAGAGTATCTGACCCGCGATGGACGCCGCATCCCGCTGCTGGTGGGGGCCACCCTGCTGCCGTCGCAGGAAGAAGGGGAGAGCAGGGGCGATGTCGCTGTCTTTCTGTCGGACCTGTCCAGCCAGAAGCAGGCGGAAAGCGCACTGGTGCAGAGTGAAAAGCTGGCGGCGGTCGGACGTCTGGCGGCATCCATTTCCCACGAGATCAACAATCCTCTCGAAGCCATGACCAACCTGATCTACCTGGCGCGCCAGGACGATACGTCCCTGGCGCAGGTGCGGGAATACCTGGAGATTGTGGATGGCGAGCTGGGGCGCGTGTCGCAGATTGCCAGCCAGACACTGCGCTTTCACCGGCAATCGACCAATCCCATGGCGATCACGCCCCAGGAGCTGCTGGAGCCGACCCTGGCCCTGTATGGCGGCCGGTTGAAGAACTCCGATATTGTGCTGGAGCTGCAGTATCGTGCCACGGGCACGCTGCTCTGCTACGAAGGAGAGATCCGGCAGGTGCTGAACAACCTCATCAGCAACGCGATCGACGCCATGCGCGGGGGCGGCCGCCTGCTGGTGCGAACCGGCAACGGACGGCTCGCGAAGACCGGGGCCCCGGCCATCCGGATCACCGTGGCCGACAGCGGTTGCGGCATGAGCCCGGAAACGCTGCGCCGCATCTTTGAGCCGTTCTACACGACCAAGGGCATCAATGGAACCGGCCTGGGTTTGTGGATCGCGCACGGCATCATCGAGAAGCACGCTGGCCGGCTGGTTGCCAGGTCCAGCGTGCGTCCCGACCGCGCCGGCACAGCGTTTACTCTGCTGCTGCCGAGACACCCGATCCGACTTGAACCTGCGTTGCCGGTCTAAGTCTTCAGGCGGATGGACCGGGGCCGGTCTCGCTTGATCGGCGCACTGGTATAGTGACTGTAAGCAGGCTGTCAACGGCTTCTTTTGAGCGGGAGTAGTTCAGTGGCAGAACGTCAGCTTCCCAAGCTGAATGTCGCCGGTTCGATCCCGGTCTCCCGCTCCATCCTTTCGCCTCAAGCCGGTCGCTAACTCCTTTCGCAGCAACCTCACCGCGGTTCCGAGACTCCTAGAGGTGTCAACGCGGGCGACAAGCTCGGAGGAGAACAACATGGAAACAGGCAAGTACTGGATGGTTTTTTCGATCGGCGCGATTGCCGGTGCGACCGTGGCACTTGTGTGCGCTCCACAGTCCGGAACCAGGACGCGCAAACAGATTCAAAAGACAGTTCGCAACGCAGGGGATTCGTTGCAGGACCAGGTGGAGGACGCGGGCGGCTACCTGCGCAAACAGGCCTCAACGCTGAGCGACCAGGCGACCAAGGCTTACAAAAAAGGCAAGAACAAGGCATCGGGCGCGTCGGACGATCTGGTGGAGAATCTTCAAGCCGCCGTGCAGAGCGTCAAAGGCTCGATCTCGTAATTGCCGTCCATGGCAACAGCAACCCCATCCGGGCTCGGATGGGGTTGCTGCCATGCTCCCTTACGCGCTGTACAGCAGGACGCCCTCGGAAAGCGACTTGCCTTCCTCACCTTCCTGCGACACAGGCCGGTAGAACAGCTGGTTGTTCTCGAGATACACCTCGAGAAACGCGGGACGTTCGTTCAGGTGACCGGCGATCAGCGCTTCCGACAGCGGGTCCTCGACGTAGCGCTGGAGCGCGCGGCGCAGGGGGCGTGCCCCGTAGCTGCGGTCCACCAGCGTTTTCTCAAGGATCCACTTCTTGGCGTCGTCTGTGACGGAGATCGTGATCGCCTTTTGCACCAGGTTCGTATTGAGCGACTGCACCAGCAGCTCGAGAATCTGGATCAAGTCCGCGTCTGAAAGCGAGTGGAACAGGATGATCTCGTCCACGCGGTTCAGGAACTCGGGGTTGAACGTCCGCTTGACCTCCTGCTTGACCAGCTCCTCGACCTTGTCCATGACCAGGTCTTCCCGCTCCGACTGGAAGCCTAGACCCTGCTTGCGCTGAAGATGGCGGGCTCCAATATTGGAGGTCATGATCAGGATCACGTTCTTGAAGTCGACCGTGTTGCCCAGACCATCGGTCAAGTGGCCGTCCTCGAAAACCTGCAGCAAGATGTTGAAGACATCGGGATGCGCCTTTTCGATTTCATCCAGCAGGACGACAGAGTACGGAGAACGCTTGACACGCTCCGTGAGCTGGCCGCCCTCCTCGTAGCCCACGTAGCCCGGAGGCGAACCGATGAGCTTCGAGACGGAGTGCTTTTCCATGAACTCCGACATATCGAAGCGGATCAGCGATTTTTCCGAGCCGAACAGGAACTGCGCCAGGGTGCGCGCCATCTCCGTTTTGCCGACGCCGGTTGGCCCGAGAAACAGGAATGAGCCGATCGGGCGGTTGGGCGACTTGAGACCCGCGCGCGAGCGACGAATCGCGCGGGAAAGAGCCGAAATCGCTTTTTCCTGTGAAATGACGCGCTTGTGAAGCTCGCCTTCCACGCGGAGCAGCTTTTGCGTTTCTTCTTCCTTGATGGAGGTGACGGGCACACCGGTCCAGCGGCTCACGACGTCCTCGATGTCCTCGCGGCTGACGATGCCCGCCGTCGAATCGTCGAGGTGATACTTGTCGCGCAGGGCGCGCAGGTTTTCGCGCTCTTTCCGCTCCTCATCCGAGTAGAAGCGCGCTTTCTCGAACTCGTGGTTCGCAATGGCGTTTTCCATACGGTGCACGATGAACTTGATCCGCTTCTGGACCTCGGTGATCTCTTCCGGCAGGGAAGTCTGGCGCAGCTTCACGCGAGCACCTGCTTCGTCGATCAGATCGATGGCCTTGTCGGGCAGAAAGCGGTCGGGGATGTAACGGCTGGAGTGCGAGACCGCAAACTCGATCGAATCATCGGTGTAGGAGACCGCGTGGAACTTTTCGTAGCGATCCTTGATGCCCATGATGATCTTGATGGCGTCTTCTTCGTTCGGAGGCGGGACTTTTACCGCCTGAAAACGACGTTCGAGCGAGCGATCCTTTTCAATCGATTTGCGGAACTCGGCCGGCGTGGTGGCGCCGATGCACTGGATTTCGCCGCGCGACAAGGCCGGTTTGAGAATGTTGGCCGCGTCGAGCGAGCCCTCGGCCGAACCCGCGCCGACCAGGGTATGCAGCTCATCGATAAAGATGATGCAGTTCTGGTTTTCCATCAGTTCTTTCATGATGGTTTTGAGCCGCTCTTCAAACTGCCCGCGGTACTTGGTACCGGCGACGATCAGCGACAGGTCGAGCGCGAGCACCCGTTTGTCGGCGAGAAAGCTCGGGACTTCTCCGTCGGAGATGCGCTGGGCGAGGCCTTCGACGATGGCGGTTTTGCCGACGCCGGGCTCGCCGATCAGTACCGGGTTGTTCTTGGTACGGCGGCACAGGATCTGGATGACGCGCTCGAGCTCGCCGTCGCGACCGACCAGCGGATCGAGCTGGTTGTCCATGGCGACCTGGGTGAGGTCGCGCGAGAACTCGGCCAGCAGGCTTTGCTCGCGGTTGCCGGCGGCGCCGGACTCGCGGCTGCGGCCCCCCGCGGTGCCCTGGGTGGATTTTTCCTGCGTCGCGCGCGAAAGCTCTTCGCGGATGGCGAGCAGCTTGAGCCCGCGCTCATGCAGGATTTCGGCGGCAAAGCACTTTTCCTCGCGCAGGAGGCCGAGCAACAAGTGTTCCGTTCCGATGTGCTTGTGCGACAGCCGCTCGGCTTCTTCGGCCGCGTAGGCCAGCACGCGTTTGCACTCGTTGGACAACGGCAGGTCGACCGAGGTCGACACTTTTTCACGGATGGTGGTGTGCCCTTCGATCTGCTTGCGGATCGACTCGACGGATGCATGCGAGCGTAGAAAGCGATTGGTCAGCGCCTTGTCTTCCCGCAGCAGCCCGAGCAGCAGGTGCTCGGTCTCGATATAGGGCGAGCCGAACTGGCTGGCCTCATACCGTGCGAAGAAGATGACCCGACGCGCTTTTTCTGTATACCGTTCGAACATGTTCCCCCTTACATCTGGGCGGCGCGCCTTGCCCTGGAGGGCCCGGAAGCGTCGCGGTTGAGGCCGAAGCAGAGGGATTTTGCAATCCCCGCTTGTTACTACTCTATAGATGTGCGAGCTCGGCCCTCGGCACCTCGTTTATGCCGTCATGCGTAAGCCGTAACACACGGTGACATCGCTTTGCCAGTGCCATGTTGTGGGTGACCAGCACCGTCGTAAGATTTCCCTCTGTCTGCACGGTCTCCAACAGCGAAAAGACGGCCTCGGAGGTGGCCCCGTCCAGGTCGCCGGTGGGTTCGTCGGCCAGCAGGAGCTTTGGCTGGGTGACCAGTGCCCGCGCCAGCGAGGCCCGTTGCTGTTCGCCGCCTGACAGCTCCCCGGCCCGGTGATGCGCGCGGTTGGCCAGGCCTACCCGCTCGAGCCAGCCGTGGGCCTGGCCGGCCGCACGATGGTGCGACTCGCCCCGGGCCAGCAGCGGCATGGCCACGTTTTCAAGCGTCGTGAACTCCGGCAGAAGATAGTGGAACTGCCACACATAGCCCACCTCGCGATTGCGAAAACGGGCCGCCCTGTCGCCGGACAAACGGCTGACGGCGACCTCGCCGCACCAGACCTCGCCCGAGGAAGGGCGGTCGAGCGCACCCATCATATGCAGCAGTGTACTTTTGCCGATCCCCGACGGCCCGACAATGGCGACAATCTGCCCTTGCGGGACGGAAAAGCTGATATCCGAAAAAAGCCGGAGTTCGCGCTCGCCGCTGCCGTAACTCTTGCTCAGGTTGACGACACGTAGTAGATGAGCAGGCGGCGGCAAAGGTCGCAGGCCCGGCTGTGCCGCAAGCGGAGCGGAACTACTCATAGCGCAGTGCCTCGGCGGGCAGCACCCGCGCCGCCGACGCGGACGGGTACAGCGTGGCCAGCATGGCGACGCCCAGCGAAAGCCCGGTCACGAGCACGCCGTCGGCGAGCCGGGGGGCAAAGGGAAGGGTATCGATCGAGTACACATCGGCGGACAAGTGGATGAGGTGGTAGTGGCCGCAGACCACGGCGATGCCGTAACCGAGCCCGAGCCCGATGGCCGTGCCGAGCGAGCTGATGAGGATGCCCTGCAGCAGGAAGATTTCGCGGATCTGGCCCGGCGCGACACCCATGGCCGACAGCACGGCGATTTCGCGGGTTTTTTCCATCACCATCATGGTGAGGGCCACCAGGATGTTAAGGGCGGCGACGCAGACGATCAGGCCGATCACGACAAACGTCACGAGTTGTTCCAGCTTGAGCGCGCGGAACAGCTCGCGATTCTGCTCCATCCAGTTGGTGGTGCTAAAACCCGGGCCGGCGGCCTGTTCGATCTCGCGTCCGATCGAGTCCGCGCGATCCAGGTCGTCGACCTTGAAGGACAGGATAGAAACCAGGTCGGGCTCGCCGAACAAAGTCTGCGCGTCGTGGAGCCGTACAAAGCCGAAACCGGAGTCGTACTGGTAAAAGCCGGAGTGAAAAATGCCGGCGACCTGGAAGCGCTGGTACCTGGGCACCAGGCCATAGGGCGTCAACTCGCCCTGCGGGCTGGTGACGACGACAGTGTCGCCGGGGTGGGCGTCGAGGGTGGCGGCCAGATCGTAGCCCAGCACCACGGGCGGGGTGGCTCCGCCTGCACTTTCCGGCGTGTTGCTTTCGGGTTGCGACAGGGCGTCCGCGCTGCCGGCAGTGATGGTCCGCATGATGTCGCTGACGTTGCGTTCGTCGCCGGGCACAATGCCTTTGAGCAGGGCACCGCCGGAGTGGGCTCCGCGCGAAACCAGCACCGGCTCATAAAGGCCGGGTGCCCCGGCGGTCACGTGGGGCAGCTGCCGGAGCCGGGCAAGCAGCGGACGCCAATCGCGCATGCCGTCGTTGGCGACGCGGAGCAGGGAAACGTGCGCGGTGGCCGACAGGAGGCGCTCCTGGAGGTCGCGGCGCATGCCGGTGGTGATGGACAACGCCAGGATCAGCGATGCGACGCCGATGGCGACACCGGCGACCGAGATGGCGGTGACGATGCCGATGACGGCCTCGCGCCGCCGGGCACGGAGGTAGCGCGCGGCGATGAACAGCTCAAAGCGCATGGAGCGGGATGCCCTGAGGACGCGGGCAGAAACGGGCAAGCCTCGTCATGGAATCGACACCTGCGCTGCAGCCGCGTTGTCCAGGCGGTCAAAGGCGCGGAGGCTCAGGATGTGCGGGCCGGCAGGTGCCGGTACGGCGAAATCGTATTGCTCGGTCAGGGCGTCCGACAGCCGGCCGACCGGCTCGACATACTGCCAGGGAGCGGCGTCGAGCGAGTACTCGGCGCGGGCAATGGGTGTGCGAAGGCCGGCGGCCGTGGCATGGACATGGAGGCTGGAGGCTTCGCGCGTGGCCGAAAGAGCCGCGATGCGCGGGGTGGCGGTGTTGACCTGGAAGAGGTCGCTGACGCGCTCGCCGGTGAGCGCCGCGCCCGCGGGGTGCGACGGGGCGTCCGTCGCGACGACACGGAGGCGATACGGACCGTCAGGCAGCAGGCTGCTGTCGAAGCTGTAGTAGCGATCCGCGAGGTCGGCCTTGAGCAGTCGCCAGCTTTCGTCGCCCGCAGCACGATAAAAGAGCGAAAACCGCAGTTCGTCACCGTTGTCATCGTGCGCGGCCCAGCGCGCCGTCACCGAGCCTTTGTCGCGGATGGCGCTGAGCGGAGCCTGGGGGCTGTTGTTGTCGAGATTGATCGCACCCCCGCCCTGCGAGGCAAAGGTCAGGGTGGTCTGCTGGGGCAGGCCGGGCTGGTTGGCGGCGGCGTTGACGCGGGTGCCGGGCGCGACCAGGATCTCATCCACCTCCGGCGCGGCGTTGGCCGGCAGGTAGTTGAGCGCGACCGACTGCACGCGCGCTCCGGGCTTCAACGTCAGCCGCCACTGGGCGAAGCGGGCCATGGGCTGGCCCAGGGTGGAGGCGCCGGGGCCAACAGGCTTCCAGTCGCTCCAGTTGCGCGCCGGGTTGTCGATGTTGCCGGTCCGGGCTTCAAGGGTGTAAGCGTCCGCATTCTTGTCGGTCGTGACTTCCGCCCGGCCCCACAGCGCGGGTTCCGTGGCATCAAAAACCTCGCTTTGGAGGGTGCCGATGGCCGTGGCGGAGGAGCCGAGCCGCAGCAGCTTGGCGGGGTTGGCGGCGGGCAGGTACAGCTCGCCATTTGGGGCCGGGGTGAAGCCGATCACCTGCCCGGCGTCGGCGTGGGCGACGTCCTCGGAGCTGCCGTCGTCGTGAAGCCGGTAAACGCGGCCGCGATTGCCGGTCGCGGCAAGCAGGCCGTCTTTGGTCGGCTGGAGGCTGTACACGACATCGTCGTGGCCGGCCCAGATGCGGCGCGGTGCTTCGGACGAGCCGCCGGGGATGCGGTAAACCTCTGACCCGTCCGGGACGGCGGTGTTGTTGCTGACGGCCTGGGTCGAGCCGGGCTGTACGACCGTGACCGTAACGGTCGCGGTGGGCGCGGCGGAAACGCCGCCGACCGGCAGGGGCGGGGCGGTCGAGAGGCGTCCTTTTTCGCCGACCGCGGCCACGTACACCGTGCCGTCGGCACCGAGAGCGAGCGAGGTGATCTCACGCCGGGGCGCTTCAAAGAGGACGAAGCCTTTGCCGGACTCATGAATGCGATACACGAGCCCGGTGCCGTCAGAGCCGGCGAGCAGGTCGCCGTCGGGCGTGAGCAGCAGCGAGCGGATGTGGGGCTCGTCGCTCTGAAAAAACAGCTCCTGCCTGGGCTTGCCGTTCAGGTCGACCCGGTAGACAGCCCCGGGAGCACCGCCGGCGAGGTACAGTCGACCGGTGGGGTCAAACAGCATAGCCCAGATGTACTGCGGCTTCGCGGCTGTTTGCGCCGCGTCGAAAATAACAGGGGCGGTGGTTTCGTCGAGCGGTTTGGTGCCCGGACGCAAAGGGATGCGGAAGACGCGGGCCGAGGGCAGGGTGGCGGCGTAGAGGCTGTCGCCATGGAGCGCGAGCGACTGCACACTGAGATCCCTGGTTGTAAACAGCACCGTCCGCGTACCGTCCGGAGCCACGCGAATAACCTGCGCGGGCGAGCCGGTCGCGACATAGGCGTTGCCGGCGGAGTCGCTGGTCGCGGCCCAGGTATCGGCGGCCGGGAAAGAGGCGACGACCGATACGGGAAGCCCGATGGCCAGGATGCCGTCACTGCCGATCGAGACGGCCTGCGGGCGGCCTTTTTCCCAATCCACCGGGGTGCTTTCGGTCCAAAGATGGGTGCCCTGCGAGTGGGCGGCAAGCGGAACCGCGAAAGCGCAGCAAAGAAGGGCGAGGGAGGACCGCATTGTCACCTCAGGAGTTTAGCAGTCCGTCGCCCGGCCGCTTAGTTGGCCAGCACAGCGCGAAAGCGCGCAGCGCCCTTGCGGGTGCGCTCGACCGCGGCGTTGGCGTCGCGCATCGGGTAGCTTTCCACCACGGCGGCAATCCTGTGTCGTGCGGCCACATCGAGCATCTCGGCGATCTGCACGGGACTGCCGATGACGCAGCCCGACACGCTGCGGATGCCCGAGATGAGCGGCTGCACCGGAAACGACACCGGTTTGGGCAGCAGCCCGGCGAAGACCAGCGCTCCATGCGGGCGCAGGGCCTGGACGTACGCGCTCCAGTCCTGTTCGGCGTCGACCGTCGACAGGATCAGGTCAAACTGACCGGCGACGGCCTTGAGCGACTTGGTTTCGCGCGTGCTGAGGAAGTGGTGCGCGCCCAGCCTCCGGGCCTCCTCCTCCTTGGCCGGGGAGGAGGAAAACGCCGTGACCTCGGCCCCGAACGCGCGCGCGAACTGGAGCGCGAGATGGCCGAGACCGCCGATACCGACGACCCCGACGCGCGAGGCCGGATGAATGCCGTGAAGGCGCAGGGGCGAGTACACCGTGATGCCGCCGCAGAGCAGGGGAGCCGTGGACGCGTCGTCCATGCCCGCCGGGATCGGCACCGCGAACCGGGCGTTGACGCGGACCTTGTCGGCAAACCCGCCGTGGCGGCCGACGCAGGTGAGCTGCGCCTGCGCGCACAGATTTTCCTCTCCGCGGCGGCACCACTCGCAGTACCCGCAGGAGCCGGACTGCCAGCCTACGCCGACTTTCTCGCCCACCTTGAGGTGGTGGACGGCGTTCCCGGTCGCGCTGACCGTACCGACAATCTCGTGGCCGGGGATAAACGGAAACTTGCTCATGGACCAGTCGTTGTCGATCAGGTGCACATCGCTGTGGCAAACGCCGCAGTGAGACACGGCAACCTCCACGTCGTCCGGGCACAGCTCGCCGGGATCGTACTTGTAGCTGTGGATTTCAGCGCCGGCGGCGTGTACGGCATAGCCCTGGATCATGGACGTGTCATTTCTCTTTCTTTGGGAGGAATCGGCTCTTTGTCCGACGCGAAGGCTATTCTACGCGGAGTGTAAGAACCTGCTCGCCTGCAAAGCTTGCTTCGAGCGGGATGACGGCCAGGGTCTGCGCGGACTCGCTGTGGAGCGAAGCCCGGTCGTGCTCGTGCGCGGGCAGCAGCAGGTTGGCCACGGACAAGGGGACCGAGTCGAGTGCCTGCCCCTCGACGCTGACGCCGGGCGAGGGTGCCAGCAGGGTCAGGTAGAGCCGGTCGTCCGGGTGCAGGCGGTTGAGCTGCGCGACGGTGCCGCTCAAAGGGGTGCCCGAAGCAGCGCGTCCGGCGGCCAGCATGCGATCGAGCGTGGGGCCGTCGCTGAGCAGCAGGCGCAGATCGCCCGAGGGCAAGGAAGCAGGCAGCGTGACCGGGATGTGCAGGGTTCGGGGGTCGCCGCGGTAGGGAGCGAGGGTCGCGCTGACAGTGATGCGATCGCCGGCATGGACGGAGGTTTGCTCGACCGCGGCGCGGAGAAGCGTGTCGGCGCGGCGGCCGGGCAGGGCTTCGACCTCAATCCGTACACCGGTGAAGGAGGTGCGGCGATCGCTGCTGGTGTACAGCGACGAAAAACGCGAACCCACGTTGAGCGCGGCCGCGAGCGGGGCCGCCAGCAGCCCGCCGGGAGCAGACAGAGTGCGGATCTCCACCGCCGGGTAGCCCGCGAGCTGAACCGTTGCATGGACGCGGTAGCTGTCTTCTTCCGCGTACTCGGGCGTCTCCTGCAGGGCCTGGAACAGCGAGACCAGCAGGGCGGTGGGCGTGAGCTGGGGCTGGTCGAGCACCTTGAGGTGCAGCGTGCGCGTTGCAGTGCCGCCTTCTCGATGGAGCGCGATCTCCACCGGGATCATGCGAGCTTCTGCGCCCACCAGGCCGCCGATCGCGGTCTGGCGATCCTGCGTGAAGGCACCCACGGTTTGGCCGGTGTTGACGATCTTGAACGAGCCGGCGGGGGAGGCGAGCGTGGCGACGACTTCGGCCTTCGTCATGGGCAGGCTGACCGCGCCGAACTGTGTCAGCGGGTGCCCGCAGGCCAGCAGATGCCCCCGGTCGAGGTAGGTGACGGTGCAGGTGGCGGCGATTTCCATGTCGCCCGAGACCAGCAGCGCGCTGACGGCGGAGCCGGGCTGCAGCGGCGGGGCGGCTGCGCCGGGGGTGCTTTGACTGCTGCCGCCCAGGCCTGCCTGCGGCTCCAACCCGGGTCCGAGTGCGGGGCCGAGCGCCGGACCGAGTGCGGCGGAGTGTTGCTTCCACAGATCGAGCGCGGCAGGGGAAAAGCCGGTAAACACGAGCGGGGTTTCGATGGGGCGGACCTGGGTTTGTGTCGCCCCTGCCGGGCTGCCGGGTGCCTCGTCGAAGTCACGGACCGTGAGCATTTGCTCGATGGGGGTGATGCCCGCGATGGGCTCCTTTGAAAACTCGCCGATGCGGAAGGCCAGCGCGCCGACGAGCTTGCCGTCGATATAGACCGGGCTGCCGCTCATGCCGGCAACGACGCCGGTGTACTCGGCCTTGGACCCGGTCAGACGTGCGAGGATCAGGTCTTCGCCGGGCCCCTGCGCATTGTGGAGCACGCCCAGGATATCGACCCCGAACGGCTCGGGTACAGTGCCCTCGAAGACCGTGTAGGCCGTGCCATGGAGGCCTGCATGCACACCGGCAAGGGGAAACACCCCGGCGCTGGAGGGCGGCGGCGCGGTTTGCGACAGGACGGAAAGGGAGGGGAGCAGGCACGAGGCGAGGAGGAGAGCCTTTTGAGCGATGAGCACGTCTACAGAGTAGCTGGAGAGTAGCTGGGAAGTCGTCCGGCGCGCTTGCGGCAAAGTCGCTGCCGCCGGACAATACTCTCAGCCTATGTTTCGTCCTGGAGTTTGCCGAGTGAGTGTTTCGTCGATACCGGCTCGTTGCGGCCGGCTGGCCGTCCTTTTCGCGAGTGCCTGCCTGACGGTGCCTTTGCTGACCTATGCGCAACAGCCTGCGGGTCAGCCGGCGCCTCAGCAGCAGCCTGAGCAAACCGCGCCCGCGGACCAGGGCGGCCCCGGCGGTGATAACGGCTCGATCGCCCTGCCGAAAAAGAAGGACGCCCCTGCGCCGCCGCCGGCTGCCGAGCCTGTGATCAAGAACCCGCCCGAGCTCTCGAACTATTCACTGCGGGTCGATGTGCCGGTCGTCAATGTTGATGTGGGCGTGATCCTCGAGAAGACGCACCAGTTTGTACCGAATCTGCAGCAGGCGAACTTTCGGGTGTTTGAAGACGGCAAGCCGCAGCCGATCAGCTCGTTCGCACGGACCCAGGCACCGATCACGGCGGTTTTGCTGACGGAGTTCGCGGCGACCAACTACTCGTTTGTTTATGACATGCGCAATGCCACCTATGCCTTTGCGCAGCAGCTGCGCCCGGACGATTACATCGCCGTGATGACCTACGACATGCACACGGAGATCCTGACGGACTTTACCCAGGACAAGCGACTGGTGGCACAGGCGCTGAACTCGATGACGATCCCGACCTGGCGTGAAACGAACCTGTTCGATGCCGTCTACGAAACGCTGGACCGGATGAGCCGGATCGAAGGTCGCAAGTACCTGATCCTGGTTTCGTCGGGCCGGGATACGTTTTCCAGAATCACGCTCGACAAGGTGCTGCAAAAGATCAAGGCGACCCCGAATGTAACGATCTTTGCCATCGGCACCGGGCAGTTTGCGCGAATCATGGCGGAAGGCCGCGGTGCCATGGGCGGTTCGCGCGAGATCGACTATTTGCAGGCGGATAACCAGTTATCGAGTTTTGCGCGTATGACGGGGGGGCAAGCTTTTTTTCCGCGCTTCCAGGGCGAAATGCCGGACATCTTCCACCAGATCAATGACTCGATCCGCAACCAGTATGTGCTGACCTATCGGCCGACGAATACAAAGCAGGATGGCACTTACCGGCACATCCAGGTGGAGCTGATCGATGACGAGGGAAACCCGCTCAGGATGCAGGATGAGAAACACAAGCCGCTGAAGTACGATGTCATCGCGCGCGACGGGTACCGGGCCAAGCTGCCGGTCGAGTAACTTCGGCCTGGTTCTGTATCAGTCGAGAAAGGCTTCCAGCTCTGCCATGGCGAAGTGGATACGATCGCCGGGCGCTCCGAAGTGGGTTTTCGAACCTAGTTTTCCGTCAGAAAAGAAGAAGTAACTCCTGGTCTCCGGGTCAATCACCCAGATATGCTCGATCTCCATGGCTCAAAATCCAGAAGACGGCGAATGGTTCTCGGCAGGGTATCTTCCGGAGAAAGAACTTCAAAGACGGCCAGTGGCGGGCGAGTCGGTACTTGTTCCCTGGGCTGGTCGCGATCAAGCACTGCAACATCCGGGATACGCACCCGTGCAGGACTGACCCGCAGGCGAAGCTCGGGAAGAACCCTGATATGCCATTCGCCGGCATGGGCTAAAAACCACTGCATCAGTGCAGCTTGCCAGGATGCATGATCCCACTGCCCCATCGGTCGCTTCTCGATCACACCGTCCACATACTCTGCGTCCGGCTCGTACTCCGAGCCGGAGTGAAGATAAAGCTCGA
Source organism: uncultured Acidobacteriaceae bacterium (assembly GCA_964235795.1). GTDB lineage: Bacteria > Acidobacteriota > Terriglobia > Terriglobales > Acidobacteriaceae > EB88. The sequence goes on from CAXSBW010000046.1 coordinate 18,358, forward strand.
TCGGGGTATAGTTTGCAGCCGTCGCCATGGAAAACTCCGTGAGAAAGATGGTAAGCGCTGCGAATCAGCCCTGCAATTCCGCTTGCAATTCCGCTTGCAATTCCGCTTGTAATTCTTTGAGCGCCGGGTAAACCTGCCGAAAGGCCCGGTAGCCGCGCTCATACGCTTCCGCCGATACCGAGTCCGGCTCAATCCGCTCGGCCACCTGGATCGCCTGGGCACACGCGGCATCCACCGTGGGCCAGCCGCCGCCGCCCACCCCGGCCAGCAACGCCGCTCCGTACGCGCCGCCCTCTTCGGCCGTCAGCACATCGCAGGTGTGTCCGTACACCGACGCCTGGATAGCCCGCCAAAGCGGAGACCGCGCGCCCCCGCCGCCCAGGCGGACCCCCGTGACCGGCAGGCCCATCTCGGCAAAGATCGTAAAGCTGTCGCGCAGCGAATAAGCCACGCCCTCAAGCACGGCACGCACCAGGTGCCCGCGGGTGTGCGCGGCCGTCAGCCCGACAAAGGTAGCCGTCGCGTGCGGGTCCAGGTGCGGTGTGCGCTCGCCCAGCAGGTAGGGCGTCCAGAGCAGCCCGTCGGCTCCGGCCGAAATGAGGGCCGCCTCGGCAGTCAGCCCGTCATAGTCGGTCCCGGGGGCTAGCAGGTCGCGCAGCCAGCGCAGGCTTAGCCCGGCTGCCTGGGTCACGCCCATCACGTGCCAGCGACCGGGCACGGCGTGGCAAAAGGTATGCAGGCGTCCGGCAGGGTCAAAGGTGGGCGCGGCGGTCGCGGCAAACACTACGCCTGAGGTCCCAATCGTGACTGAAACCGACCCTGGCTGCAGAATGCCCATGCCGACAGCGCCCGCCCCCTGGTCGCCCGCGCCGGCGACGACCGGCGTTCCGGCAAGCAGCCCGGTTGTGCGTGAGCCCTCGCCCGAAACCTTCGCGCACACTTCCGGGGACTCCCAAAGCTCCGGCAGCCACTCCTCCTGCACACCGGCCACCTGAGCCACCTCGCTCGACCAGCGGCGATGCGCCACGTCAAGCAACAGCGTTCCGGACGCCTCCTGCACATCCATGGCATAGGTGCCGGTCAGCCGGAAGCGAACGTAGTCCTTGGGGCATAACAGATGGGCCATGCGCGCCCAGACTTCAGGCTCATGCTCGCGCACCCACAGTAGTTTGGTCAGGGTAAAGTTGGGCAGGGCAGGGTTCGCCACCAGTTCGATCAGCCGATCGCGGCCGATCTCGCGGTGAAGCCAGTCGCACTGCGGTGCGGTGCGCTGGTCGCACCAGATCAACGATGGACGCAGCACCGCGCCGTCCCGGTCAAGCAGCACCGCCCCGTGCATCTGCCCTGTCAGCCCAATAGCACCGATGTGGGTCGCCGCAGCCTCAGGCGCCTGGGCCAGGGTGTCGCGGATGGACGCCTGCGCGGCGCGCCACCAGTCCTCCGGGTCCTGCTCGGCCCAGCCCGGCTGTGGCGCGCGAAACGGCGCATGGTCGCTGCTCGCCGAGCTCACGATCGCACCCTCGGCATCGATGAGCAGGCACCGTGTGCCGCCTGTTCCTACATCCAGACCCAGAAAGTATGCCTGCGCCATCTCTGTCTCTCCGCTCATCAATCTATCGCGCCGGGCGAAGAAAGGTACACTGCGGTACATGGGCATCAGAACGCTCGCGACACGCGAGGTCTACCGCAATCGCTGGATGAGGGTTCGGGAGGACGAGATTGAACGCGCGAATGGGGCGAAGGGCCTTTACGGGGTCGTCGAAAAGCACCCTTGCGCGGTCATCATCCCGTTGGCAGGTGACACGCTGCACCTGGTCCGGCAATATCGATACACAGTCGGCGAGGTGTGCCTGGAGTTTCCGCAAGGCGGCTGGGAGGACCCGGACGTCGACATCCGCGAGCTGGCTCGCGGCGAGCTGCGCGAGGAGACCGGCCTGCGCGCGGGATCGCTCGACTACCTGGGACCCATGTGGGTCGCCTACGGCTTCTGCAATCAGCAGCAGCATGCTTTTCTTGCGACGGACCTGACCCAGGGTGAAACGGAGTTCGACCCGGAAGAGGACGACCTGACACTCCATGCCGTCCCGGTCGCCGAGTTTGAACAAATGGTGCTTGCCGGGCGCATCAAAGATTGCTGCACGCTGGCTGCGTGGGGCCTATACAAGGTTTGGAGCGCGAATCGCGCTGGAGGAGAGTAGCAGGATGGCAGCAAAGTGGACGGTGAAAGACATACCCAGCCTGGCGGGCAAGCGCGCGATTGTGACCGGCGCCAATATCGGACTGGGCTTCCAGACCGCGCGAGAGCTGGCTCGTGCCGGCGCACAGGTGGTGATGGCCTGCCGCTCGATCGAGCGTGGAGAAGCCGCGGCCGGGCGCATCCGCTCCGAGCAGCCTGCGGCACAGGTGCAGGTGGCCAGGCTCGATCTTTCTTCGCTGGCGTCGGTGCGCGAGTTCGCCGCGGCGGCCCTCGCCGCCGCGGAGCCGATCGAGATCCTGGTCAACAATGCAGGCGTGATGGCCCTGCCCAAACGGGAGGTAACGGTGGACGGCTTTGAAGCGCAGCTGGCCACCAACTACCTGGGCCACTTTGCGCTGACCGGGCTGCTGCTGCCCTCCCTGCTGCGCTCGGGTTCAGCGCGGGTGGTGAGCCTGTCAAGCAACGCGCACAAGCGCGGGGTGATGGACTGGGCCGACATTCAACATGAAAAAGGCTACGGGCCGATGAAGACCTACTCGCAAACCAAGCTGGCCATGCTGATCTACGGGCGAGAGCTGCAACGGCAAAGCACCGCCCACGGTGCAAAGCTCCTGAGCGTGTCGGCGCATCCAGGGTTATCCTCGACCGCGATTGTTCGCGAGTTGAGCGGGCCGATGAAGTACATCATCTCAGCCGCGCTCGGTGTCATCGGCCAGAGCGATGAGCAGGGTGCCCTGCCGCAGCTTTACGCGGCGACCGCCGCCGGTGCCCAGCCAGAGCCGGGCGGCTACTACGGCCCGGACGGCCTGGGCGAGTTCAAAGGCTCCCCGGCACCGGCGAAAGTGGCGCCCCAGGCGGCCGACCCCACGGCCGGCCCCCGGCTGTGGAGCCTGTCGGAGCAGGCAACCGGTGTGGCTTATGACTGGTCGGCGAAGGGGTAGGGCTAGGGCAGCGAGCGCCGGTTCCCGGCTTTCTGACGGGTCAATCAAGCCTACCGGCCTTTCCGGCGCGGACAGGTCTGGAAACGGTTCACCGTCGCGGGTGCGTCAGGCTCGCCGCCTGGGTGAAAGCGACAGGAAGACGACAGACGCGATCCCGGCAAGGAGAACTCCGCCCTCCAGCCGGACGCTCGCGACGTGAAGCCTTTCAAAATCCAGCCTTTGCGGATTCGCGGTGGCGGCCTTATCGATATCGCCGCCTGCCGCGAGCCGGTCCCGCTCCATGCGCGGCACCACATTCCACTGCGAAAACGCGGTCAGCGCGAGCATCGCCGCCGTGCACAGGATCGGCCCCAGCAGAGTGCGCCCATACGCTCGCGTCCACTCCGCCGCGAGCAGCAGGACAAGCAGAAGCGCCCCGGCAATCAGCCCCTCCGTGTGGAGTGTGAGCAGACAGCTACGGACCACCAGCCCGGCCGCGTACTTGTCCGACAACACCCCGAAGGCGCTCGCCGCGACCACCGGGAAGAAGGCCTCCGCCCCGACCCAAAGGGTGAGCAGGAGGGGGATGAGAATGCGGAGAGATGCGTTCACAGCCTTATCGTAGCGCGCAGATATGCGAACTCCCTGGCAGATCAATTGATCTCGAATTGGTCTCGGTAAAAAGAACGCCGGGAAGCATGAGGCTTCCCGGCGCGCTGATTGTTTTTTATTGCGGGTTAAAACTCGAATCGCACCGAGCCTCTCGCGTAAAACGCGCGCTGGAAGGCGAGCGGTTTCAGGAAGTCGACGTTATTCGTGTTGGAATTTAAGGCTGAATCCTGGTCGACAAAGACCTGCTTGCGTGAGTTAGTGACGTTGAACATATCCCATGCGAACTTCACTCGATACTTTTCAAAAGCGATTGGGTAATCCGTGTGAATATCAAGCGACGTATCGGACGGAGTTCTTCCAAGCGCCCCACGGGGGGAAACGCCCGAAGGTGCAATTGGAATCTCGCCGGAATTTCCATAAACCGGATGAGCGCCCAAGTTCGTGATTGGTATACCTGATTCGCCGCGCAGACCTACTCCGATTGTCAGATTCTTTGCAAGGCTTCCCGGAATCAGATAAGACCCATAGAGGTTTCCGACATTGCGACGATCCGTGTTCAGGTAGCCTCGTGCGAACTGCCCACCAAGCTCGTTCAAGATACCCTGTGTGAAATCAAAAAGGGAACTGACACCCGGGTCCGACTGACCATTGTCATTGCGGTACAGACCTTCATAATTGCCGTAAAGCTTGGCAAAACGATAGTTGGTTCGCAGAAGGAAATTGTGGCTGAAGCTTTTATTGACCTCGATCTCGAGAGCTTGATAATGACGCCGGGGATTGGCGAAGCCGTCCGATTTACCGTCCGCAATTGGCAGTCCGGCAGAGCTGACTTGATTCGCGTCCAAGGGGTTCGTGCTGCAAGCCGCACCCAGCACGTTTCCTTGAGTATCCACCTGAGTGCCGTAGTCGGTTGTGCAAGCGGCTGGGGCTTTTGCACCCGGAGTGTAGGCCAATTCCTGCTCGTTCGTGAAGTAGTCGCTGGAGGAGTTCGGATTTCCAATCAGGAAGTTCTGATTGATTCCTCCATTTGCCCCTTCGGGTGATGTGCCGGACATATCTTCCACGATCCGCAGGAGTCTGCGATCCACATAGCGTGCGCTTACAACAAATCCTCCCGGAAGCTGGTTCTCGAAGCCTGCTATAAACTCTTCTTCCAGGTTGAGCTTCGTACCAGCCGCAATCAGTTCCTGGCTGCCGCCGCTGACACCGATGTTTTCACCGGCAAAATTGTGAGCTGCCGTGGCGCTCGGGTCACCACTGATCAAATGAGCGGCATCGAGCACAGGTGTAACAGTACCCTGGGCATTCAAGACGGCATTGTGGTTGCTATCCGAGAGCGGCGCAAAGTTGGCATGGTTTACATCTTCTTCCTCATTCAACTCCCGAATAGCCGCGTCGCTGGGCAGGCTCTGCGTGTAACGGGCGTAGTTGAAAAAGATCTTCGACTTACCGTTCCCCCGTGGGTCGATGTTGATACCGACACGGGGCGACCAGTTATCGTTGAACACATATTGCTGGATGACGCCGTTCAGTTGTTCTTCATCCCAGCGGATTCCTGCATTAAAGGTGACCCGATTGTTAACTGTCCAATCGTCATTCCCATAAATCTGGTGATAGCTTTGCCCTGTAAATGACTGTCGTGCACTGAAAATACCGCGTACCTGCTTCAGAAAAACAGGAATCGGCTGCACGCCGGGCGCAGGACTAAATAGAGGGCAGAGCGTGATGGGGCAAGTGTAAACCGGCTTGCCGCCTCCGTCGACAACGCCATTGCCATTTGCGTCCTTCGCTTGGGGAACCGCAATTAAATCGAAGGCTGCGTCCGTGTTCTGGCCGGCAAGAATACCTGGAGTCGGAGCGCCAACGTCGTTCGTCGTCGGAAAAGAAAAGTCAGACCCGCTATAACCCTTATTCAGGTCATAGATGCCGCGATTAAATTCATAGCCGATCGACAAGGAATGGCTGCCGCCAAACTTTGCAACCTTCTCTGTGTTGATGGCAAAGCTGTAAGCATGGGTTTCAGGGTTTTGGTAAAAGCCTAAACCCTGGGCAACAAATTGAGCTCCATAAGGAGTACCGGTGACCGGATTGATAGCGGTCGGCGTGTTGTCAGTGATTTCGTATGCGTTTGAGTAGCCGCTTTCGGTAAAGCTGCTCTGCTTGGCCGTAGCCGCCATGTCGAATGTCCAGGTCGGTGTGATCGTGGCGTTCAAGCGCACCACTTCACTCCTTGACCCAAAGTTCCACCGGCTGA
>CAXSBW010000047.1:0-3092 GCA_964235795.1 uncultured Acidobacteriaceae bacterium
TCCGGCGGCGGAACCCGGCAGGCTCGCGACGATCACGGGGGTGCGCCACTGGTCGACCGCAAGCTACACACGCATTGCCATCGACGTAGCGAACGAGGATGAAGGGGAGCCGCCGTTTGAGGCTTCGCGCGTGGCGAACCCGGACCGCATCTTTTTTGACCTGCACGGGGCGCGGCTGGCGAACGCGCTGACCGGGCGCGCGGTATCGGTGACGGACGGGGGATTTTTGCAGCGGATTCGCGCGGCCCAGTTTCGCGGCGATGTGGTGCGGGTGGTGCTGGATGTTTCAAATGTGACGGATTATTCAGCTTTCTGGTTGCCGAATCCATCGCGGCTGATTATCGATGTGCATGGGCGCGAAACAGGCGCGCCGGTGCAGGTCGCGAGTGCGCCGCTCCCATCGGCACCGGCAGCCCCTTCGCGCGATCAGCCTGGGCCCTCCGCCCCTGCCGCCGCTTCTGCCGGGTTGCCGGCGACCATGAGCGCTCGGAGCCGCCCAGCCCCGGCGAACGACGGCAAGGCAGGAATCCCGGCGTTGCCGAGCGCGGCGGCTCGGGACGCGGCGGCCGGCACACCCGCGCCTCGGTCGGCTCGCGCGGGCGCCCCGGGAACCTTTGTCGCGGAAACGACGCCGGCCGGGTTGGACGCGAACCCCAGGTCGCAGACAGGCGACTCGGTGGCGGCGATCGCGGCGATCAGCCGTCAGCCTTCGCGGGTGCGCGCAACGGCTGCGCCGACAACCGCCCCGGTGTCGGCTGTGGCCGAGGCTGGACCGGCCTCGACGGCTGGAGACGTGCCGGCTGTTGGTGTCGGCAAGGCGAACAGCAAGCGACGGCGCGGTGCCGGTGCCGGTGCCAGCCCCGCCGGTTCCAGCCCCGATGCGAGCACGGCTGCAAGCCTCGCGGCGGTGCCGGCTGCCGATGGGGGCACCGTCACGGGTCGAGCCACGGGTGCGGCCGCAAGTCCGCCTGCAAATCTGGCCGCAAGCCCGGCCATGTCGGCTCGCGCGGCGGAGCCCGACGCGACCGGAGGGCGCTCGATGGTGCGGGCGCTGGGGCTCAAGATCAACCGGATCGTGGTGGACGCGGGCCATGGCGGGCACGACTCGGGCACGCTGGGGCCGGGTGGAATCGAGGAGAAGGATGTGGTGCTGGACGTGGCGCTGCGGCTGGGCAAGCTGCTCAAACAGCGCATCGGGGCGGACGTGATTTTTACTCGCGACGACGACACGTTTGTGCCGCTGGAAACGCGGACGGCGATCGCGAACAAGGCGCAGGCCGACCTGTTTATTTCGGTGCATGCCAACTCAAGCCCGGACGCGAGCGCGCGCGGGGTGGAAACGTATTACCTGAACTTCACGAGTTCGGCCGATGCGCTGGAGGTGGCGGCGCGCGAGAACGCGGTTTCGGATGAGTCGATCCACCAGCTGTCGGACCTGGTGAAGAAGATCACGCTGCAGGACAAGATTGCCGAGTCGCGCGAGTTCGCGACCGATGTGGAGGGAAGCCTGTACGGCGGCCTGGAGGCGGGCAATGCGGGGCTGAAGGATCGCGGGGTGAAGAAGGCGCCGTTCGTGGTGCTGATCGGGGCGAACATGCCGTCGATTCTGGCGGAGATTTCGTTTCTGACGAATCCGGACGATGCGTCGCAGCTTCGTGACGGGGCATACCGGCAAAGGATTGCAGAGAGCCTGTACAAGGGCGTCGCGAAGTATGTGCGCAGCCTGAGCGGGACACGGCTGGAGGAGAGCGCGGCGACGCGGTAGCCGGGCCACGACTGACGCGAGTCGAACTGGGCGTAAACTGGACGGGTGACACTACGGATCCAAAGCTTGTTCAGTGTTCTGCTGGTGATGCCGGCGGCCATGCAGGGTGCGCCGCATGGGGCGGTGACTGCGCCGAATGCGCAAGTGGCAGCGCGCCTGGGTGCGCCGGGTGCGCCCATCCTGCCGCCCGTGTTTGCGGGGCTACCGCGCGAGGGCTCGATCACCGTGGCGCCGATGCCGCCGGAAACAGACGCGCCGCATGCGGCCATTTTCAAGGAAGATGGGCTGATTGAAACGAGCAGTGTCCGCTATGGCGGCGCGCCGGGCTGGGGTGTGTCGGTGCTGCGGTTCGGCGATGCGACCGGGGCTTACGCGGCGTGGACCTCGTTCCGAGAGCCGGCGATGCGGGCCGAGGCTGCCGGCGACCATGCCGCGGCGGATCCGGGGCTGTTCCTGGCGCAAAGGAGCAATGCACTGGTCCTGGTGCACGGCGGCGGCGCTTCGGGCGATGCCACCCGGCTGGGGCCGGCGGTGCAGGCGTTGCTTGCGAGCCTGCCGGTGGCCGGTGGGCCTGATGCCGTGCTGCCGAGTTTGCCGGGCCTGATGCCGGCCGAGGGACTGGACAAAGGGACGCTGCGCTACGCGATTGGGGCGGCCGGCTACCGGGGGCCGCTGCCCGCGCAGGCGATCGACTGGAGCCGCGACGCGGAGGCCGCGACGGCGGAGTACCGGCTCGGGGGAGGCGCGAGCGCGACGCTGACCCTGCTGATGCTGCCGACCCCGCAGATTGCCGGGGCGTCGGTGCACGCGATCACGGGGCTGGCGGATGCGTCCCTGCATGTCGCGACCCGGCGCACGGGGCCGCTGGTCGGCGTGGTGAGTGGTGCCGGTGTGTCGCAGGCGAGCGCGGAACGGTTGCTGGGGCAGATCCATTACGTGTCGGACCTGACGCTGAACCAGCCGCAGGGGTATGTCAGCGAGGTGGCCAAAACGGCCAAGCTGCTGCTGGGCATCGGTTACATGGTGGGGATCCTGGCGGTCGCGGCCTTGTTTCTGGGTTTATTCCTGGGCGGGGGGCGGGTGCTGGTGCGGCGGTTGCGCGGCAAGCCTGCCTCGTCGATGCACGATGAAGATTTCATCAGCCTGAAGCTCTAGGCCGGCTCTTTACCCGTGTCTCCGCAGCCGGTACAATCGAGCTTGTTTGTGCGTCTGCAGGCGACGCCCTGTTGCCTGACGCACACACCAGGCCGACGTAGCTCAGTTGGTAGAGCAGCTGATTCGTAATCAGCAGGTCACCGGTTCAAGTCCGGTCGTCGGCTCCACACCT
>CAXSBW010000047.1:3192-24335 GCA_964235795.1 uncultured Acidobacteriaceae bacterium
GTCGGCTCCACACCTTCAAAAAGAATCCGTGAACGGCAGAGGGTCGCTCGATCGATGAGCGGTGCAGCCGGACCATGGCCCGATTTGTTTTTCGCCGCGAAATCGAGGGCGTGCCCGAGTCCGTGCCCGAGTCCGTGTCGGGGTCAGCATCTGTGCGGCACGACTCGAACCCGAGGCGCTCCTGCATACACACGCTGCTCCTGCTTCAGGATGCGTGTGCAGGGTGAATGCACGGTGAAGCCCGGACAAGCCGGTGTGAGCCGCGACCCCGAGCTGGACCGCGGCTCCGTTGCAAATATTGCCCGGGTTGCAAACTTCCTTTGCATCGGCAAATGGTCTTATTCCGGCCCGCTGCGATGCATGATTGTTTCAGCGATCCAGTTCAGAGTGCAAAGCGCAACAGGATGTACGGCGCTTTGTAAGACCTATGCCAGTTGAGTCCAGTGGCCGATTCAGGCTACAGCGATGACTCGAAAATGCCCCACGTTTGATCGAGGTGTCCATGCCAAGTCATAAAGGCGATCTGCTGTTGGTGGAAGATGACCCGCAGTTACGAATCGTGCTTTGCGCGATTCTGACCCAGTGCGGCTATGCGGTCCGGTCTGCTCACGATGGGCTGTCGGGACTGGCGGAGGTATGGACGCGCGTGCCGGACGTGATCCTGTCGGATCTTTACATGCCCGGCATGTCAGGCTTCGATTTTCTTCGAGAGGTCCGCAAACAATTTCCAACCATTCCCTTGATTGCGATGAGCAGTGCGTACTCCGGCACTGAAGTGCCGGCAGGCGTGGTTGCAGACGCCTTTTATGAAAAAGCGACTTCGGTGGAGCACCTGCTCCGAATGGTGGAAAGCCGTTGTTCGCAAAGCCTGCCCGGGGAGAACCTGCCTGTTTTGGGCTTGGAGGCCGGGTTCGCCGCGCTCCCTGGAAGTGTGCTCGGTTTACAGGAATAGATCGGCGATCGATGGAGGAGTTGAGGCGAGTGAAGAACCGGCCAAGGCACGAGCGGAGCGGGAGTGCAGCGTTGCTGCTTCGCCGTGCCTTTCAGACGCGGCCGGTGGGCGCCGTCGGCAGCATCCGGTCGACCCGCGGCAGGAGCAGTCGTCCCTGCGTTGCGCTCGTATTCTGCGTGCTGGTACCGGGCGTGCTGCTGCCGAAGCTGGGCGCGCAGTCCGGCACAGGCGGCACGGTCGCCGGGCCTTCAACCATGGGCAGCCTTCCAGCCCCTCACCCCCCTGCACCGCCGCCTGCACCGCAGGTTCCGGATGCGGGCACAACGGCGACCTACACATTGCCGCAGCTGATCGACATGGGCGAGCGAGCCAATCCGCAGACCCGCACCGCGTGGGAGCGCACCCGGCAGGCCGCGGATCAAAGGGTCATCGCCCGCAGCCCCTTGTTTCCGACCCTCTCCATCACAACCGTTGCGCTGCGCGGCGATCTGCTCTTCGGGCTGCCGCCGAATCTCTCGTCGGACGGCGTGGTGAAGCTGAACAGCACGATCGTGGAGCCCGCGGTCAGGCTTACCTGGACGGCCATCGATTTCGGAGCCAACCTGGCGACCTATCGGGCGGCCAGGCAGACCGAGGCCGCGACAGGTGAGGAGGCAACCGCGACCGAGCAGCAGGTGGCGCTGACCGTTTCCGAGGACTACTACTCACTGGTCGCGGCGCAGCAGTCACTCGAGTCCGCGAACGCCGCCTACGATGCAGCGAAGATCGAGGACGCCGCCACGGAACTGAGTTATGTTCACGGCCTGGTGTCGGTCATCAAGCGCGACCAGACAAAGGCGCAGACATTGTCGGCCTATGCGAGCCTGGTGAGCGCCAAGGCCAGGCTGCAGCAGGCGAAGGTCGCCCTGGCGGCCGAGGTGAACCTCCAGGCGGCGCAGGCTTTCAACGTTCCCCCGCTGGGGGACGCTGTCACGACGCGGTGGGTGACCGACTCGGTGGAGGCGCTGGTCAAGACCGCGACCGCCTTGCGGCCGGAGCTGCACGAGGCTCTGGACCAGATCAGGGCGGCGCAGCAGGAACGGAAAAGCGCCCACGCCGGCCTGTTTCCCACCGTCTCGGTCACCGCGCAGGAGCAGTACACACACAGCACGAGCTCGACAGCCAACGCCGGCAGCGCAGCGCAGAACGCGTTGACAACGGCCAGCACCCCGGATACCAACGGCAACACCTATGTCGTTTCGGCCAACCTGACGTGGGACATCTTTACGGCGGGAGCCAAGCGCGCCCGTGTGCGGTCAGCGGCGTCGCAGGTGCAACAGCTCAAGCTCCATCTCGACCAGCTGACGCTCGATGTGCAGCAGCAGGTTTGGGGAAGCTACACCAACCTCGAGGCGGCGCTGAGTGAGCAGCAGGCGGCGGAGGCGGCGCTTACGGCGGCTCGCGAATACTACGATTCGGCGAAGGTCGCGGCTGCTCACGGGCTGGGCAATGAAGTGCCGCTGACCTCGGCGCAGGCCTCGCTGGCGCAGGCCGAAAGCGCGTCCGTGACTGCGCGCACCCATACGTTGCAGCTGGCCGCCGAGCTTGCCTACAGCACCGGACAGCTGCTCTCGTTCGGGCCCATGATGCCGCGACCCGCAGGAGGAAAACCGTGAACCATGCCCGTAAGCGCGTCAGGCCTCACCTCGTTGTCGGCCGGCTCAGCCTGCTTTGCTGCGGCACCCTTGCCGGCTGCGGCGGGTCGCACGTGGTGGATGTGCTGGGCTCGTATTTTCCAGTGTGGCTGCTGTGCATGCTGCTGGGGGTGGCGGCTGCGTTTGCCGCGCGCTCGCTGTTTCTCAGGTTCAGGATCGAGCCCTATGTCGGCCCGTTGCCGCTGATCTATCTCGGTGTTGTGGTGCTGATCTCCTGCCTGGCATGGCTGTTGATTTCGTAGAGAAAGGTGGGGCCGTGGACGAAGACAAGTACGTAGACAAGCTGGCCGATCGCCGGCGAGATGAATCGGAAAAGCGCCGCCGCATTCTCGGTCGCGTGGTCGGCCTGGTGATCGTTGCGGCCGCCGTGGTGCTCACTGTGTTGACTTACATCCGTATGACATACAACCCGCGCACCCAGGACGGCAGCCTGGGGGCACACTACATCGGCATGGCGCCCGAGGTCGACGGCCGCATCACGGCTCTGCACGTCCGTGACAATGACTGCATCCACACGGGACAGCTCTTGGTGGAGATCGATCCACGGCCCTACGAGTACTCCCTGCGGTCCGCGCTTTCTCAGCAGGCGAAGCTGGAACAGGACATCGTGCAGGAGCAGGAGTCGATTCGTGCCGCCCGGGACCAGGTGCATGCCGGCAGGGACGCGGTGACGAACAGCCGCCTGAACGTGCGGAAAGGTGCGGACGGGGTGCGCGAGGCCGCGGACCAGCTGACGGAGGCGCGCGCGTCGCTTGCCTCTGCCCGGGCCAATCTCGCGATCGCCGATCTGAGCCTCGAGCGAAACACGCCGCTGGCGGAACGCAATTACATTTCAAGGCAGGAATACGACCAGCTGCAGACAAACAGCAAAAATGCCGGGGAGGCGGTACGAAGCGCGGAGGCACAGGTGCGCGCCGCGGAAGCCAATGGGGAGAGCGCCGGTACCACGCAGGCGCAGGATGCGGTGAGCGTCGATGCATCGGTCGATGAACTGCGCCGGTCGGGGAACGAGATCCCGGTGCTCGGCACCCTGCTTTCGCAGCGCCCGTCGTACCAGGCCTCTGTGGACCAGGCTCGGCTCAACCTGGGCTGGACCCGGGTTTACGCCCCGTTTGACGGCTGCGTGACTTCGATGAATATCGCGCGGGGAGAATATGCCAAGCCGGGCACGGCGATGTTTACCCTGATCGACGAGAACTCCTGGTACGTGAAAGCGGATTACGGCGAGCAGCAGTTGCGATTCATTCGCCCCGGGATGCGCGCCGATGTGGTGCTGATGTCGGACCCGCACCACACCATGCCCGGCGTGGTGGAAAGCCTGAGCACGGGCGTTACATCGTCGGACAGCTCCGAGGTAGGAGGGCTGCCCGGTACGCCGGGCAGCCTGCCGACCGTGCAGCGTTCTCTCGACTGGGTTCGCCTGGCCGCGCGCTACCCGGTAAGGATCCACATTGAGCCGCGAGACCCGCGGCTGCTGCTGATTGGAACCACCGCAGAAGTTTCCATCCACGGCCGGTAACGGCAAAGCGTTTCCGCGAGAACCCCATGGCTGCGAGCACGGTACAACTCGGCGCAAACCCGGCCCCGCCAAGTCGCGCGCAGGCGATGTGGGCCTTGTTTCGGGAGGAGTTGAAACCCTCGCCGGGACGCTATGCGCTTGTGTTGCGCCTGACCGCCTCAGTGCTGCTTGCGCTCTGGATCGATATGGCGTTTGGACTGAAGGATGTGGGCATCGGCCTGTACATCCCTTTTTTCCTAATCCAGGGCAGCGTGAAAAAGAATGTGTTGACCCTGGCGATGCTGGTTGCCACCTGCGCGCTGTCGCTGTTGGTCATGTTGTTTGTGATGGATGTACTGAGCGGTTCGCCGCCCGTGCGTTTCGTCGCGCAGGCGCTGCTGACCTTTGCCGGTGTTTATATGATCCAGGCCGCGAAGATATCGCAGCCCTGGCTCGTGCTCGCGCTTTTCGGCGGAAACTTTCTGCGTTCGTGGGACTCAAGCGAGCCGGCGGCGGCAGTTGTTTCAGACAATCTCAGCTTTATCCTGACGATTGTGATCGGTGCGGCAAGCGCCGTCTTTGTGCAATACCTCGTCACGGTCAAGGGACCGCTTGAGCAGCTTGGGGAGAACCTGGCTGCCGCGCTTGAGGCCGTGGCCGGCACCCTGGCCGCGCACACGGATCGCCGTTCGCCGAAGGAGGGCCAAAAACAGCTTCAGAAGTTATCGCTGGCAGGCGCGACCGCGGCCAAGGCACTGCTGGCGGACGCGGTGAAGCGGAACGACCGCGTGCGGCTGATACGCGACCGGTTGAGCGGAGCCATAGAAGGGGTGCTCGTCCTGGTCGACCAGGCGTCCTGCTTTTCCCTGCGCTGCAGCGGCCCTTTTTCACACGCGGAGGAGCGCGCGCTGCTGACCATGCAGGCGCAGCTTCGCAACCTCCAGGATGTCGCGAGAAAAGGGGATGCGCCCGCTCTCTTCCTGTATCCGCCGCACGATGAGCTTCGAGAGTCCCTGGCGGCACTGGCCGAAACCGTTCAAACGCTCGCTGCAGCTCTCCGCGGAACCCGTGTACTGCCCGAGGGTCGTGAGGAAAAAGCAAAAGGCGGTTTTCTCAAGCCGGGCGCTTTGAAGGATAAAAACAATCTCCTGACGGCGCTCAAGACCACGCTGGCGGTGACGATCTGTTACGGAATTTACACGGGGGTGGATTGGTCGCAGATCAGCGTCAGTATCACCACCTGCATTATCACGACGGAAGAGTCACTGGGCATGGAGCGCCAGAAGCAGGTGCTTCGTTTGATCGGCGATTCGCTGGCCGGCATTTGCGCGATCTTTGCCATCTGCTTTGTGCTGCCGCACTTTACGAGCATTGCAGGCCTCACGGCGGTGGTCGGCCTGATGACGCTGGTCGGGGGGTATGTGTACCTGGGCAGTTACAAGCTGTCCTATGCCGGGCGGCAGCTCTCGTACTGCTTCTTCCTGGCGACCCTGACCGGCACCACCACGCCGAACTCCCTGACCGAGGCGCGGGATCGCGTGGTCGGCGTCATGTTGGGCGTTTGTATCATGTGGCTTGTTTCCGACCAGATCCGACCGGTCCGCACCAGCTCAAAGATGCGCGCGGCCGTGGTCGGTGCGCTTGGTGCCCTGGAGAAGCTCGGCCCTCTGCGTAAGGCATCGTGCAGCGCGGAGGAAAAACTGGGGTCTCTCGTCAAGATACGATCCTCGTTTGGAAAAAGCCTGCAGACATTGCAGATGAACACGGAATTGCGTTCATTTGAACGGACCATGACGCAGTCGGATCACCAGCGAAGGCTTCCTGCGATTCAGCAGATTACGCATTTGCTGTATCAGGTCTTTCTGCGCGATGTCACTGCGGTGGAAGGAGATATTTTAGAGCTGCCGCTGTCCGGGCAGCGGCCTTGTTCTCCTGCCGGGACGATGGAAGAGCTTTCGAGGTTGATCACGGAGAGTTCTCATGCAACGGGTGCAAACCGGTCTTCCACGGAGGATGCGGTGCTGGAGCAGGTACGAAACAGGCTTGCGGACACCTTGACCTTTCAACACTGACCAATCAGACGGGAGTCGTTATGAATCGAAGATCGTTTTCTTTCGCTGGAGTGAGTGCCGCGGTCGCGGCGTTCGCGAAGCCTGGCTCGGCACAGACCCATCCACAGCCGGCCTCCCCTGCCAATCTCGAAAAGATGCTGCCGAGTACGCGGCCTGCGCCCGGGTCATGCGCCGATCTGCCGGAGCTTCCGGCGCCTCCATCCGAGGCTGTCAGCCGGCAACTCTTCCCCGGCTTTGAAACGCAATACCTCAAAACATCGGGCGCGACCATCTGCGTGCTGACCAAAGGGAAAGGGCAGCCCCTTCTTCTGATTCACGGCGACCCGGAAAGCCATGTGACCTGGCATAAGACCGCCCCGCAACTGGCAGAGGAATACGCGGTGGTTCTGGTGGATCTTCGTGGATACGGAGACTCCAGCAAGCCGCCGGGCGGACCGAGAAGCGAGAACTATTCGTTTCGCGCCATGGCCAAAGACCAGGTGGAGGTGATGCAGCAGCTTGGACATACGAAGTTCATGGTGGCGGGCCACGACCGCGGAGGCCGGGTCACTGCAAGGCTCTGCCAGGACTATCCTGAAGTCGTGCAAAAGGCGGCCGTGCTTGGCATTGCTCCCACCCTGACCATGTACAACGAGACCACCCAGCTGTTTGCGACCAAATACTATTGGTGGTTCTTGTTCGTGCAGCAGGCACCTATGCCCGAGTACCTGATCAGCCTTGATCCGGCGTATTTTCTCCGGGATAACATTGCCGTCACAAACAAGACACCGGGCGCAATTACGCCGGAGGCCATGGCCGAATATCTCCGGTGCTACTGTTGTAAGAGCACGATCCGGGCTATCTGCGAGGACTACCGCGCCGCGGCCGGCATCGATCTCGACCAGGACCGGGAATCCGAGACAAACAATCAAAATATCCAGTGTCCGTTGCTGGTGTTATCGGGCATGGAGAGTGCGGTGAGCCAGTTATGGGATGTGGAGGCGAGCTGGCACACCCAGGCTGTGAACTCAATCACCAGCAAGTACCTGCACTGCGGCCATTTTCTTCAGGAAGAACAGCCGGAGGCTGTGCTGGCGGAGTTCCGGGCATTCTTTCAAACGTAAGACCACATTGTATGGAGATCGCTTGAGTGCAGGTACACCACGGTGAACGCGCGACCTCAATCCTTGCTGAAGCCTGATGCGGCGCGCGAGGGGCAGCTGCCGGCCGACCATCCACCTGAAAACAGCACGCCTGCGCTCCGCTCGGTCGGAGGCCTGCTGACGATTGGGATGCTGTTTGCATTGGCCGGCGGCTCGCTCGACGCTTACTCGTACCTGACGCACGACCATGTTTTCTCGACGGCGGAGTCGGGCAATATCGTTCAGTTCGGGGTGCAGGCTTCGGGCGGAAACTGGGCGCGCGCGGCTCATTTTCTTCCGCCGGTGGGTGCGTTTGCGGTGGGCACAGCGATGGCCAGGCTGCTTGGCGTGCAAACGAAAAAGCATACCTTTCGCGCGACGCTGATCTGCCAGGGACTGGAAGGCGCGGTTTTGCTGATCCTGGCCCTGTTCGGTGCCGGGCTGTCCGGTCAGTGGGTTGTGCCCCTGATCGCTTTCTGCGCGGCGTTGCAAAATACCAGCTTCAGCGCACTGGGTCCGTGGACCTTTAACGATGCGATGACGACCGGCAATCTCCGGCAAGGCACCTCGTCGTTGATGTTGTGGATGATGGGAAAGGAACGGGAAAAGAACCGTGGACAGGCCATTGTGTCGTTTACCATGCTGGCCTGTTTTCTTTTGGGAGCCCTCCTTGGGGGCTTGTACACGCGCTACGATGCACGGCACGGACTGGTGCCCGCGGTCATGCTGATTGCGGTCGGATTTGCCCTTACCTGGCGGCAGCGCATGATATATAGATTGAACCCACCCCGGCTATAAGGACGATTCAGCCTTTTCACCAAACGTACAGGCAGCGCGCAAGGTGAGTCAGGAAAACCGCCTTGCACGCTGCCATGCGAGAAGCTTGGCCGCTTAGTCAAAGAAGCTGAATGGTCCGGGCCAGCCGTGCTGGTACGTCAGGTCGCCCTCCCACGGCTTCACCGTTGTTTTCCCCTGCATGTTGACCAGGATGTGCAGGGATGCCGCCTTTTCTCCGGCAACCCGGTCCAGAAACCAGTCCGCGACATAGGTGAAGGCTTCCGGTCCCATCTGGCCGGAGCTGCGTGAATGCAGCCCGTGGTTTTCTCCCTGGTACAGGACCAGTGTCTTGGGTGCCTGGATCGCGTTGAGATAGGTACAGGTTGCGGCAAAGTCGCTGAGCTGGTCGTCCTCCCCGGCACATACAAGATAGGGACAGTGAATCCCGGCGACCAGGGCGTCGTTGTTGATGGTTTGGCAGTAGGCATCAAAGGCCGCATCGTCATGGATGTTCGTCATATACATCTGGCGTAGCCGGAAGGTCGGGCTGGCCGTGTCCATGATGGAGAATCCGCCGGGCTCAAAGCAGGTCATCAGGACGCCGCAGGCAGCAAAGCGCGGTTCGGAGGCGGCCAGCAGCGAGGCCCAGTAGCTGCCGTAACTGTTGCCCATGACATAGATTTTTTCGGGGTCGATCTCGGCCCGGTTTTTGCAGTAGTCGAAGACGGTGGGGGCGAGCTGGGGAAAGGTCTTGGGATCCCACCAGACCTCGCTGGTGAGAGATTCGCCCTGGCCCGGCACGTCGATCGCGAGGACCGCGAAGCCGCGAGACAGCAGAGGATCGTCTTCGAGCGCGACGACCATCTCCTTGAAGCCGTCCATGCCGGCGGTATCGACGATGCAGGGAACAGGCTTGCCTTTCTCGAAGCCCGGCGGTAGATGAAGGTAGGCACTGACCGTTTTGCCGTTGAAGGGCAGGTCGACCCGTTCGACATGCCACGCGGAAAGCGATGCGAACTGGTCGTAGCACTCGCGCTTTTTACGCGCCAGGACCAGGTTGAACTCCGTGTTGGCGAGGATGGGCCATTGTGCCGCGCCGTACATGATTGCCGCGATAAAGAAGTGATTGCGCGCGGTGACGCTGTGCTTTTTTTGGAGTGCTTCGCGGCCGGCCAGCTCCTGCCCGCGAGCGGCCTGGGCAAAGACGCGCGCCATGTCGTCGTACTTTTTGATCTGTTGTTTCAGGCCCTGGAACTCACCGGCAGCGCTCGCGCCGCAGGCACCGGTGTAGTAGCTGATCCGGTCCTGGTCCCATTCCGGACCGGCGAGTTGAATCATCAGGTCCAGCAACCAGCGCTGGGCTCCCAGGCGTTCAGCTTGTTTCGTTACTTGAAGCGGCAGGGTGGGCATGTGTTTCTCCTTGGATTGCATCGGGGTATTGCATCGAGTTTGGGTCGTGGGCGCACCGGCAGCAGCCCAACGACAGTGCATGCGAAACGGCTTACGCCGAAGTTAGAAGCTGAAGCTACCGGTCGACACGTTCAGCGTGAAGGGCATCTGCCCGATCACAATGTCCCACTCGTGGATTTCATAAGTGCTGAGACCCAGGGCAGTCATCGGTTCCACTTTCATCAGGCTTTCAGCCTCTTCCAGCGAGCTCGCCCTGAGAAGAATCAGGCCCAGGTCGATGTCTTCGTCCGGCACCGGAAAAGGCCCCGAGGCGAACACCTTGCCTTGTGCCGCCAGATCCGTGATGTACTGGATGTGCTCCAGCTTGTGAGGCGCAGCTTCGGATTGTTTCGCGATAACCCGGGTCAACACGGCGTAAAACTTATGGCTTAGGGTAGGAACGTAAGGGGCGGCAACGCGTCCATCTGGGGCAGGCATGTTAGTTCCTTTCAACGGCAAGGTGAGTGCAGTGGATGGGGATGTTAGGAAGCACTTAGGAGCTCTTCGAGAGCGGTGCGCCCGGCACCAGCTCAATCACGTACTGGTTCAGATCCCCGAGGTGCCCGAAGCGGCTGCCGTCCGGTTTTGAAGCGGGCGGATTGATCGAAGTGGCACCGCGAGAGACGGCTTGCTGAAACGCGGCGTCGACATCGGGGACGCCGAAGGCGATGTGCGTAAAGCCGGGCTTCAACATGGCGGAAAGAAAATTCGCCGAGGTCACCGGTTCCACGGCTGCTGCGGCCGGTGCCGGTGTTGCCTGGAAGATTTCGATCTTTGCTCCTTCCCGCTCAATGAAAGCCGCTGTAAACGACTCGGTTGAGAATCGTTGCGAGACTGTGAACTCAAAGACTCGTCCATACCACTCGATCGCGGCATCGAGGTCCGGCACTGCCATTCCTGCGTGGTCGAGAGAAAAAGTATTGCCTTGGGTCGACATGGGTGACTCCTTCATCTGGAACGGTGTTGTTGCAGCGTGATTGCATGACTTGCTTCAGGCCTGCCCGCCGACGACAGGCTGTTACACCCCGGCGATCGCGCACGCGATCAGAGCGAAGAGACCGCCGATGATAGCCATGTTCGACCCGAAAAGCTGCAAGCCCTGTGGGCGTCCGTTGTTGGTCACAATGTCCTGCAATGGAAAGACCAGGGTGACTATGAGGACAAAAAGCAGCAGAAGCCAGGTCACTGGAACGATATAGATTCCAAAGACCAGGGAGATGACTCCGATCACTTCCAGAATGACGGAACCGAACAGGCCTACGTTTGCCAGTGGAATGTGATGTGCCTGCATCATGCCGAGCGCTTCTTTCCGGCCGCTGAGCTTGCCGAATGCCGACATAAGAAACATCAGCGCCGTGAGATAGCGGGCAACGAGATACAACGTGTGAGCATGCATAAGCCCTCCTGAGAGCCTGTCTGTGGGGAAGCACATATCCGTGCCTGGTGGGTGAATTAAGAGATAAAGCCCGTCCGTTGTTCCGCGCCGCTTATGCTGAGGCCGACAGGGTCACCTCCTCCACGCTTTGCGAAAGCTCCTTCAGCAGGGTGCTTCTGCGCCTCTGAATACTGGCTCGTGCTATCCGGAAAGCCGCTTCGGCCGCCGAGCCGGCTCCGGGATGGAGCGCTGAATCCTGTTCGGGATCGAGGTCTGATCGACCGGGGCGTTGCTCATCGCCGGGCTGCGCCGGCCTTCCTTCCACGACCCGTGTTGCCAAAAAGCGGAGGTGTTCCGCGACCCGTTCCGCATCCGCTTTATCCGGCACGGCGGAGGGGCCGGCTCCCGCGGCGTGAAGGGTGAGATCGACTTCAGCCAGCTCAAGCATCAGCAGGTTTCGCGTCTTGTCGAGAGACCTGCGCAGGGCTGCCTGTAACCCCTGCTGTGCCTTCGATTCGTAGTCTGAAAGGTCGGCCTGGTCTTCTGCCCTGGTGATGCCTCCCTGCACCGTTTCACGTAAGGTCTGCAGTTTGGCGCGCCTTGTATTCGCGGGAGAATCATCGACGGTCAACAGTGTCAGGTCGCTGCCTGTCCGGATCAGGCTGGCAAGGGCCTGCTTTTGCACCGCCCGTGTATCCTGCGGCCAGATACGGGTAAAAACAAACCACATCACAACCGTTCCCAGCAATACGCCCACGAGGCGGTCGCGCGGTTGTACGATCTCGGTGGGAATCGTGGTAGTCATCAGGGTCACGAGTCCGTACGAAATGCCGATCTGCGAGCCGGCGTAGGAGATTCTTGGGCTTCCCTTGGCGACCCACCCCGAGACGAAAAAGACCATGGCCACGTACAGGGTGAATTCGAAGACATTGTCCAGGTGGGAGAGGATCAGGGCGACACCCACAATGCCGAACAGCAAACTCCCGACCAGAACACCGGTGATGCGCAGCGACAGCTTGCGAAAGGTGCCGCCGATGGTCGAGTCCGCCGTAAAAAAGCAGGTCAACAGGGAGGTGCTGAGCCCCTGCCATGCGACCCCGTTGTAGAGGACATAGCAGATCATGCATGCCAGCGTGACCTTGACGGCAAAACGCACGTCGTCGGGTGTGACAAAAGGCCCAGGCTTCGGCGTCGTTGTTTCCGCTTTGCCCGCGCGGCTGTCTCCGGCGGCGTTCGTGGCGGTGTCTGCGGCCTGGGCTGCCGCCGCGATGTCGCTGGACCAGAATCTCCAAAGGTCGTTGAGCTGGTCGCCCATGTCGGCCAAAAGCCGGCCATGCCCTTGACCGCCTGGAGGAATCTCGAGAGCTTCACGCTTGGCGAGGTCGTTCCGCTCGATCTGCCGGGCCAGCGCCCGGCAGCCCTGCGCCACCTTGTCGGCGAGGCCTTGCTGCTCGGGGCTGAAAGCCGCCGTGTCGCCGCCCGGCAGTTGCAGGGCTTGTTCAGACAGCAGGTCGATGCTGTTCAGCAAGGCGCCGAGGCGAAGTACGTCATGGCGATCGACGGAGGGCTGTGTCGCCAGGGCGGGCAGCAGCTTGCGCAGGTTGCCGGTGCCGGCGAGAGCCAGCTTGCCCTGGCCTTGAGCCAGGCCCTGCTCCTCCGCGCTCAGCTGTGCCCCGGCAGATTGCCTGAGCGCGGCAGCTGCCGCGTGGAGACGCTCCACAATTCCCCTGGTGATCAGTTGCCTGGGTCCCGGATGTGGATACAGAAAGTCCACGGCGGTCGCAACCAGATCGCCGGCGCTCATCATCAGGGCGAGCCACAGTCCCATGGTGATAGCCGCTGACGTGCTGTTCACACTATCCATGCGGGTCAGCACCAGCGTGAAAATCACAGGGGCGATGGCCGCGATGGGGGGCTGGTGCAGCCCCCTGGACAGGATCATGCAGATGAAAATGGCCAGCGCCAGCGCCAGTACGCGGGCCCAGGGCAGATCGGCAATAAGAAACACCAGCGCGATGGAGGCGAGGCAGGCGGCCCAGGCGATGATGATGGTGCCTTTGGTCGCAGCCCAGGTTTGCTGGGGCGTGTCCCTGGGGATCAGAAGCGGGAGAAACAGCGCAACAAAGAGCACCTCGCTATGGCAGGCTTCGCCGATGAGCAACATGACAGAGGCAGAAACGGCGGCCCGCACCGCGGAGTTGAGCCGGCCCGGCGTGGGCGCGAGTTCGCGTGTCACAAAGCCCCAAAGGCTCGCGTCCAGGTCAAACGGCGGCTTAGTCAGTGGCTGGCTGGCTGTTGACATGGGGAGTCTCGTAGACGGCTCTGTTGGAAACACTGGGAACAGGGGGGATGGGGAGCGGAGCTTGCCGGCTTCGAACGATCGTGGTGGCAGAGGCACCGAGACGAAAGAGTTCCGGAGCCGGATTCAAGACCCGGATACGCACGGGGAAGCGCTGGGCCAGACGGACCCAGTTGAGGGTGCGTGTTGTCGCCGGCAGGCCGCCGCCCTCGCCTGAAGTGACATCCTCGGGCGTCACGCCGAAGCCGATACTCTCGACCACTCCGTTGAAGCGAGTGTCCGGGTGGTTGAGCACGTACACGTCGACCGGCATGCCCGGCGCGAGATGTCGCAGCTGCGTTTCCTTGTAGTTGCCGAGCACCCACCACGCCGTCGTGTCGATCAATGTGAACACCTGGCTGCCTGCTCTGGCGTATTGGCCGACAGAGATCGTGAGAGCGGTGACTCGCGCGTCGAACGGCGCATAGACCCGGCAACGCTGGAGATTGTAGGCAGCCGATCTCACCTGTGCTTCCCTCGCCGGCAGTTGCGAAAGCATCGTCTGCAGGCGGCCCACGTCAAGGGCGGCTTGCTCCGCCTTGAGTTTCTGCTGCTGCCCTCCGATGGCGGCATACCGTACCTGTGCCTGCGCCTGCATGAGCTTTGCCTGGTCCTCTTCCAGCGTTGCCTGCGCCTGGGTGAGCGTGTCCTGGGCAGCTTTTGCCGTGGTCCTGAGCTGGTCGACCTGCTGCGCTGTAACAAAATGACGCGTCAAAAGAGGCTCGCTCCTGGCCAGGTTGTCCTCGGCCAACCGGGCTTGCGACTCGGCGGCTTTGACCGCCGCTTGCTGACTCACGATCTCCTTGTCCGTCGCTATCGAGCTTGCCTGCTGGCTGCTCATGGTCTCCGTGGTGCCCTGCCTGCCCGCCGCTTGAATCTGCACGTTGAGCTTCTGCGAGGCAATGCCTCTTTCTTCATCGATGAGTTGCTGTTCCAGGTTTGCCTTGGACGATACGGCCTGGTCCAGCTGGTACTGGTAGGGCTGCGGGTCGATCTCGTAAAGCAAGTCTCCCTTGTGAACGAATTGATTGTCCCGGACAGGCAAGGAAATGATGGGCCCGTTGACTTCGGGAGCGATGCCGATGTAGTTGGCGACAACGTTGGCATCGTCGGTTCGCGGGTCCACGTTGGTGACCCACAGCGCAATGAGCCCGAGCACGAGCGCGGTCACAATGGCTGTCGCCGCGACGATGCGTCCTATCTGTTTCTTCGTGTTGGAAATTTCAGCCATCGAGCCTCGCTACTCAGGTGGTGCGTGTCAGCTGTACAGGATGATCCAGGCCAGAAAGGTATATGCGGCAGCCGTGCACGGGTACACGATCGTCTTGATGGGAATGGCCGGCTCAAGCTCGATGCGGAGGAGAACGAAGTAGGTCGCGATCGCCAGGATGATCCCGATCAGGCAGCACACAATCCATGCGGGAAAATACGATCCCAGAACATCGACCGAGGGAGAACGCGAGCAGCCGCAAAGAAGGCCGGGCGCAAGCAGCGGAAACAGCTTCTTATTTCGCATTTCGATCCGCCTTTAGAAAACGGGATCCCAGCAGGTTGCCGGTGGAGTAGGCCAGCTGGGCAAGGTCGGTCAAAACCTGGGAAGCGGCCTGCACCTGCTCATTGCGCGACTGCGCCAGCGTTTGCTCGGCGTTGAGCAGGTCGATATACGTTTCAAGCCCCATCGTGAACGATTCCCTGGCGGCTTCGTATGAGGCCTGGGAGGCATCGAGAAGGTCCTTGGATATTTCCATGCGACGAAACGCCACCTTGGCGTCGATATAGTTCGACCACACCTGGTTGGCTGCCAGATCCTGCGCGGACTGGAGCTGTGCCTCCGCGATGCGTTTTTGTTCCTGGGCTTCGACGATCTGGTACTTTCGGCGACCGCCGTCGAGGATGGTCCAGCTAAAGGAAAGCTCAGCCTGCCAGTTGCCCTGGTGGATAAACGGCGCTCCGCCGGCGCTCGAGGTGGTCCGCAGCAGGTCTTCTCCGCCCTGTGCCTGCACGGCAAGCGTGGGAAAAAGAGCCGAACGCGCCGCCTTGATGGACTGGTCAGCGGCGCGAATCCGTCCCACGGCTTCGAGGAGGTCGGGCCGCTGTTCCAGGGCTTTTCCGATCAACTGCTCCGCCGAATCTTCCAGTTCGCTGCGCTGCGGCATTTGCGAAATGTCCTTCACCTGCAATGGCAGGGCCGGGTTCAGCCCGGCGGTTCTGCCCAGGTTGGACTCCGCGACCTGCTCCGTGCCGAGCGCGTTTTCCAGCGTGTACTCCGCCTGCTGCCGCTGCGATTTTGCACTCAGGAAATTGGGAAGAGTGGCCAGGCCGTGGTCCATGCGGGCCTGCACCTGCTCTTCGATCGCCACGGCGTCCGCGAGGGACGCACGCGCGGACACGACCAGGCCCTTGCCGCTGACGACCTGGTAGTAGTTGCGCGTGACATCGAGCGCAATCTGCTCCTGCGTTTCCGTCAGCGAGGCCCCTGTCACAAACAGGTTCGTGGTCGCGGTGGTGATGCCGGTGCTCCGGTTGCCGGCGTCGAAAATCAGGTAGCTGAACGCCAGCACGGGGTTGAACGTCGTGTCGTCTTCGCGCAGCGCGGCCCCTCCCAGCACGGGGCCGTCCACAAACGGGAACACCAGGAACTCGCGCGCCTCGGTCGTGGGCGCGTTGAGCGAAAGGGTAGGGAACAGCGCGCTGCGGGCTACCTTGACCGCCGCGGCTTGCTGCTTGACCTGCTCCCACGCGACCCGTGCGGTGGGGTTGGCTCCCTCGGCGATGTCGATCAGTTCAAACAGGGCGTAGGTTTTTGACGGATCCGTGCCCGGGTACTGACGCGACATCCGGCGTAAATCGTTCACGTAAGGCGCCGCTCCCTGCATGCCCTTCGGCAAGGAGCTGCCGGACTGAACGGACGGCGCCGGGGGCAGCTGCCCGGTCGCTACCTGCGCCGGCACAGGCACGACAGCGGTCGAAAGAAACGCAGCGGCTGCCATTGCCAATCGTCGCCTCCAAACTTGTGTGCCGTTCTGTTGCAAGCCAGGACTCCTCGCGATTCAATGCGGACAGTGACTTCTGAGCGGGAAACACGGAGATAACCCGCTCTTGGATGCCACCTGCCCGTTCCCTCGCTCATGCGACGTTTCTGCCGCCCTGCGCGGGGGGTTGTGTGTTCTACGCCGACGCCAGTTCCTCGAAATAGGACTTCATCGTCCGGGGCGGACGCGCCAGGGCAGCTTCCAGGATGGCTTCCAGGGTCAGCGAATTGCCCATCAGTCCGTGCGTGTCGTACCACTGCAACATGGGCTTCATGGCGGCCTGCTGCGGATCTTGCGCCCCTTTGCCTTCGTCTTTGATTTCCAGCTTTTCGGCCCTGATCTCGCGACCCAGGACCTCGCCGATGATCTGCGCGACCTCGACCCGGTTGCGCGGTTTCTCCGAGCACAACTCAAATGTGCCGTACAGCAGCCGGTCTTCGGTCAACGCAACGGCGGCCAGTTCCGCGACATCGCGAAAGTCCACCCGCGAAAAGCGAGTCTCCGTCGACCACGGTTCCGCGAGCACTCCGGTCTCGACGACATGGGGCCAGCCTTCGGCGTAGTTCTGCAGAAACATCGCCGGGTGCAGAAAGGTGTACTCCATATCGGAGGCAAGAATCGCTTCCTCGACCGGACCCTTGGCCGCATGATTGCTCAGTCGATTCAGGATGGGATGGATCACGGACGAGAAGACAAAGCGCCGCACGCCTGCCTGCCTCGCTGCCTCCACCACTCCTTTACCCACCTCGGCCTCATTGGGCATAAAGGCCGGGGCAAGATAAAAGACCGAGTCCACGCCGCGCAAAGCCGCATCCATGCTTGCCCGGTCGCGCAGATCGGCCACCGCGATCTCTGAAGCACCATGTTCGCGGACCGCCTGCTCTTCCTTTTGTTCGCGAACCAGTCCACGCACTTCCACGCCGCGCCGGGCCAGTTCCGGAATCACCAGGCCGGCGAATTTGCCGCTCGCCCCGACTGCCAGCACCTTTGAGCCGCGCGCTGCGCCGGCGGGAATCGCAGTTGTCGCCGAGTTTGGCTGAGTGCTGGTCATGATGAAATCTCCCGTTTGGATTCGTTGAGAACTGCTACATCGGATGATGTTTCGAGGCTCCCTCGATAAAACCCAGGCAGTACAAAAGGACCCCAGGCAAACAAAATCAGATACCGATAGAGTTGCGTGTCACGCGAACAGCACGGGCTACGCATCACGCAGCTATAAGTCATCCGATGCATTGAAGCCAGCTTATCTTCGATAGCTGTTGCACGCGCTGCGAATGGTGGTTGCTCTCGGCGTAACGACGTCCCGTCCTTGCCTGCGATTTAGTCGAGCTTGCTTTCGCTGCAAGCTCGACTTGCTCGCAACGCAGCCCGCCCTCGACAGGGTAGAGACGCATCCTTAGTGACAGTAAGTGCGCCGTCCACGAGGTGAATCTTGATGGGGGAAACAATCGAAGTCGGGCAGCAGTTTCGTTGGACGAGGCTCGAAGGAGACCGTTCCACCGGAACCGCGATCGTCCGGGAGGTCCGTTCGGATCAACAGGAAGGCATGTCTCCCGAGATCGAAGAATATGCCGCGGCCTGGATCGAGGCGGAAGGGCAAAGCGGTGCCCGCGAACACGAACGCTTTACTGTTCTGCTGGGCACCGACGGCAAGAGTTACCTGGAGGGTGATGAGGTTTCAGTCGTCATGACTTGAATCCGCGCACTCGGCTTCCGGTGTCCCGGTGAAAACTCAAGTGCGTGACGGTAATGAAACGTACAAGGGCGTGGTGAAGTGATGGAGCCGGTCAAGGCGCAACCGATGCATCGCTTTTGCCGTCGGCAAACGGCTGCAACTCCAACGCATATCAATCGCAGAGAATGGATCCGAAGCGTGGCGGGCGTGCTTGCCATGGCTGTATCGGGTAACATGCCGACCCAGGCCAAAAAAGGAGAACGTACCATGCTCGACGCAAAACAGACCATGCTTCTGATCGGCGACTACCAGGTCGGCATCGGAGATCAGCCCTACGCGCAGGAGTCGGCACAGCAAGCCGCCAAGGCCGTTGACGCGGCTCGGAAAGCCGGCATTCCCGTTGTGTTCAGCAAGGTCACCTTTCAACCCGGATACGTGGACGTTTCGCCTCGCAACAAGGCATTCGCAGCAATGAAGGCTAAAAACATGCTTCCGCCCGAGGCGAGCCGGCTTATGCCCGGTTTCCAGCCGCGTCCCCATGAGATTGTGGTCAACAAGGATCGCTTCAGCGCTTTCAGCGGCAACGATCTCGACGTGCTGCTGCGCGCGCAGGGAATCACACACCTGGTGATCGCCGGCGTGTCGACCAGCGGCGTCATTTTGTCTACCTTTTGCCGGGCGGCCGATGAGGATTACCAGCTGACCATCCTGTCGGACGCCTGCGCGGACCCGAAGCCGAACCTGCACCAGGAGCTGATGACCAGTCTTTTTCCGCGCTCCGCGGAAGTTCTTCCGGTCAGTGCGTGGATCGCAAGTCTGACGGCTTGAAAGCCGGCTGTTGTGCGCCTTGCCGCGGGGTACCCCTGTCACAGCGTTGCCCCGCGGTCTCTACTGCGGTCGATCCATGACGAATCGAGCTGACCTGGCCGGGTCCGCCCCGCGGTGTTGCGTGTGACCCGGGAGCGCCCCTCCCGCCAAGTGACGGTCGGCAAAGAAGTTTTTAGGATCTTCGCCGTAGCATCTCGGATCGCTGGGCTTGCCGAGTACGGAGGTCAGAAAAGTCAAAAAAGCTTGCTCCTTCGAAGCCGGACTGAGGTGCCCGGTATACAAGGCACAAAACACCACCGGATTCGGAGCCCAGTCTGTCAGCACTTCGACCAGATCTCCCTTGCTGACATGTGGGTGTGCGATCCAGCGCGGCAGGACAGCGATACCCGTGAATCGGACAGCAAGCCGCGCCAGGGAGAAGGGATCGGCTATGGTGACGCGAGGCGTGAACGGCACGGCTACATGTTCGCTTAATTGCGAAAGAAGGAACGGGGAAGGGTTGCGTTCATCCGTGATGAAGTCGAACCTTTCGAGTTCGGAGGGATGGGTCGGGTTGGGACGCGTCGCCAGGTAGCCTGGACTGGCATACAGCCCCTGCCGGATCGAGGGAAACAGCTTGAGGCGATGCCGTGATTCGGTGGGCATGCCCCCTCGCAGGAAGATGTCGTGCGAGGCCTTCGGCTCCTGACTCGGATCGGTTAGAAGACGCACCTCGACCTGCAACTTGGGAAAGGATGCCAGAAAGTCACACAAGACCTTTGATAGGACGGCCTGGACGAAGGTCACGGGTGCCGCGACATGCAGGATGCCTTCCGGTTCCGTTTTGGAGGCGATCAGTATATTGTTCGCTACCTGGTGAGCTTCCAGAACGGCATTGCAGGCCCGCAGGTACTGCTCTCCCACGTCGGTCAGCCGCAGACCGGAGCCGTCTCGCCGGATGAGCCCAAGCTCCGCCGTGGCTTCAATCCGTTTCAGGGCGCGGCTTACCGTGAAAAGAGGCATTTTCAATTCTTCGGCGGCATCGGTGAGGGTTCGTGCGGATCCGATCGCGACAAAAATACGCATGTCCTCGGGGCGGAGTTTCAGAGCAATCTTGCTGGACCTGTTTGTTTTCACGCAGTTACCTGCTCTGCCGGCGAAACGGCTTTTATGGAAGCAGGATCGCGCCGGGGAACGCAAAATCAAGCTTCATTGTGGCCTACCTTTGTTGTGTGGACAACACTACTAGGGTTATACCGAGGATGCAAGCTTGTTAACGTGTGAACAAAGCTGTGCCGTTTCTGAGCAGGTCCCAAGGTTCAATCCCTGCTTTTTGCAGGCGCGTCCGCTATTCAAGCTCGTAGGTATGAAGGACCTCGGGCATGCTTCCTCCCGTTCGGATGAGAGTCGCCTCAAACACAGGCTTGAAGCAGAAGGAACAGGCGAAACTGGTCTGGTCCGTGAGGTCGATCTGCATCTCGACTCCTTCACTGGTTGCCTTGTAGACGCGAATTTTCTGAATCGTCTTGCCGCAAAGTTCTGGACATTCGATATATTCTTCCGGCATGATGTGCAGTCCTCCAATTTTTTCAGGATGGTCCTGGAAGCGATCTGAACCTGGGCAGTGTTTGTACTCTGCGTAACATTGAATCAATGTACATCAACGGTTCAACCGCCAGACTTGCCTGCATGCTTCCGCACGGCCCAGGGTAGAGCGCTTTACGCGTGTTTCAACATCTCCGTCCGGTACTGGGGCGCAAGCTCCTGCATGAGTTTTGCCTGCGCGGCTTTTTGATCCTCCGGCGGCGGAGTGGTTCGGTTCGGTACAGGAATGCCCACGCGGGCAAAGTAGTCTTCCTGCCCGGCGGGAGAACACAGCAGCAGCGCGCGTACCGGCTCGCTGGAGCTGTTGTGGAACTGGTGGGGTGCATTGGAAGGAATATTGATGGTCGTCCCCGGGCCGGCTGTCAACTTGTCCCCGCGAAAGGTGAGTTCCAGCTGGCCGTCCAGCACGATAAACGTCTCTTCAAAGTCGTGACGGTGGGGCGGCGGGCCGCCATCCGGGGGAATGTGCATGTCGATCAGGCAAAAGCGTCCGTTCGTGTCGTCCCCCGTCACCAGCGTCGTGTAGGTATCGCCGACGATGCCCAGGTGTTGAAGACTTTGATCGGTGTCAGGTTTGGCGACACGCAGCATTCGCTGCAGGTCGTCAGGCGGAAGCTCAATGCCGGATTGAGAGGAAATGCCAGTGGATGCTGCCATGTGTCTGCTCCTTGTCTGCGTTCGAAGTCTGCGTTCGAAGTCTGCATCTGTAGTCTGCGTTCGTGAGAGGTTTGTGCCGGTTCTCACTCCA
>CAXSBW010000048.1:0-24025 GCA_964235795.1 uncultured Acidobacteriaceae bacterium
TTGCCCATGCGGCGGATCTGCGCGCCTACCCCGCGCAGCTTTTCCTCGATGTGCTCATAGCCGCGATCCATGTGGTACACGCGATCCAGAATCGATTCTCCATCGGCGACCAGCGCGGCCAGTACCAGCGAGGCCGAAGCGCGCAGATCAGAGCACATCACGGCCGCCGACGAGAGCGGCGTCTTGCCGGTGATCGTCGCGGTGCGCCCGTCAAGCTTGATATTGGCGCCCATGCGCGAGAGCTCGCCGACATGCATGAAGCGGTTCTCGAAGATATTTTCGGTGACCAGCGTCGTGCCCTCGGCCTGCGTCGCCAGCGCCATGTACTGCGCCTGCATATCGGTCGGGAAGCCCGGATACTCCTGCGTGGATATGTCCGCAGCCTTCAGGTTGCCCTCGCTGCGGACGCGGATGGCGTCTTTACCCAGGATGTCGATCCGTGCGCCGCAGTCCTCCAGCTTGTGAATCACAGCTCCCAGGTGCGCCGGGTTGCAGTTCGACACCTGGAGATCTCCGCCCGTGATCGCGCCGGCAATCAGGAAAGTGCCGGCCTCGATCCGGTCCGGGTTGATGCGATGGCGCACGCCGCCCAGCTTGGCCACGCCCTTCACACGAATGGTCGGTGTTCCCGCGCCCTCAATCTTCGCGCCCATGCCGATGAGCATGGTGGCCAGGTCAACGACCTCCGGCTCGCACGCGCAGTTCTCAAAGACCGTTTCGCCTTCGGCCAGCACCGCGGCCATCAGCAGGTCTTCAGTGCCCGTCACCGTGATCTTGTCGAACGAAATCTCGGTGCCTTTCAGGCGGTCCGTACGGGCCTCGATGTAGCCGTGCTCGTAGGCGATCGTCGCGCCCATCTTTTCAAGACCCTTGATGTGGAGATCAATGGGGCGTCCGCCGATGGCGCAGCCGCCCGGCATCGCGACCCGCGCTACACCGGTACGCGCGAGCAAAGGCCCCAGTACCAGCGAAGACGCGCGCATGGTCTTGACGATCTCGTACTTGGCGACAGGGTCTGACAGCACGGCGCACGACACGGTGGTGCGGTGCTGGGCGCGGCCGTAGCCGAGCTCGACCTCGGCACCCATCGAGACCAGCAGCTTGCGCTCCGTCTCGATATCCTGCACCTGAGGAATATTCTCAAGCACCACTTCTTCAGCCGTGAGGATGGCGGCGGCCATGCAGGGCAGGGCCGAGTTTTTTGCGCCGCTGACGCGAATGGTGCCGAGCAGCGGGTTGCCGCCGCGAATGACGAACTTGTCCATGGGTGTGTGTGCAGGCTCCTGCGATTCAGTGTACCTGCGAGCCAATGCGTCGCCAGGTCACGAAAGTTTCAGCGAACAAAGGAGTACACTGGCGCGGTCATGAATCGGCCCGTCTTCGCCCTGGTTTTCGCCGCGCTGGCAATGCCCCGCCTGGCGCCCGCGCAGTCCCCAACGGCTCCGCCCCTTACGATTATCGCGCCGGCCGGAACCGTGGGCGGCCATCGTGAGGACACGCCCGGCGGCCCCGCCTCCGCTTTTCTCGGCATCCCGTATGCCGCGCCGCCGGTGGGGCCGCTGCGCTGGAAGCCGCCTGCCCCCGCCGCCCGTTGGCAGGGCACGCTCGACGCGTCGGCTTTCGGCTCCCGCTGCATGCAACCGGCCTTGTTCGACGACATGGTCTTTCGCGACCCCGGCACCAGCGAGGACTGCCTGACGCTGAACGTGTGGACGCCCGCCCAGCGCCCCCGAAAAGGCCGGCTGCCGGTGATGGTCTGGATCTATGGCGGAGGTTTCGTGACCGGCTCCACGTCGGAGCCCCGGCAGAACGGCGCGCACTTGGCGACCGAAGGCGTGATCGTCGTCTCGTTCAACTATCGCGAAGGCATCTTCGGCTTCTTCACCCACCCTGAGCTGGTCCGTGAGTCGCCCGAGCACGCCGCCGGCAACTACGGCTTGCTCGATGCCGTGGCCGCGCTCCGCTGGGTGCGGAGCAACATCGCCGCGTTTGGCGGCGACCCTGCGAACGTCACGGTCTTCGGCGAAAGCGCGGGCTCGTTCGCGGTCAGCTCGCTGATGGCTTCGCCGCTGGCGCACGGCTTGTTTGCGAAAGCCATCGGCGAAAGCGGCGGTGCGTTCGGTGGGCCGCCGAGCGGTGGGCTGCGCTATGCCCCGGTTGCGGTGCGGTCGGAGAAGGACGCGGAGTTTGCCCGCTCGACGCTCCATGCGGACACGCTGGCCGACCTGCGCGCGATCCCGGCGGACCGTCTGCTGGCCGCGGCCGGCCCGGGCAGTGCATTTGGGCCGGATGTGGATGGATACTTTCTCCCGCAGTCCCCGGCGGCGACGTTTGCCGCGGGGCGGCAGAATGACGTACCGCTGATGGCCGGCTGGAACCGCGACGAGGGCGGCAATGGGCAGGACACAACGGTGACCCCGACCGGCGGCTCCAGCACGGGCAGCGCCGTGCCGGCCGCGGGCGACCTCGACCGTTTGAAAGTGCGAGCCGGTAAGGATTTCGGCTCGCGCGCGCCGGAGTTCCTCGCGGCATTCCCGGCGAAAGACGACGCCGAAGCACTTGTTCGCCTACAGCAGTATGCAACCGACCGGTTTATCGCCTACGGCACCTGGGCCTGGCTCGAAGCGCAGGCCGCGACCGGCAAGGCTCCGGCATTTCGGTACGAATTCGACCTGGTACCGCCGCCGGACCCGGCGCGTCCGGGCCGCTACGGGGTGTTTCACTCGGACGATATTGAATACGTCTTCGGCACGCTGGATTCGCGCAAGGGCATCGCGTGGCGGCCCGAGGACCGCGCCATGAGCGAGCAGATGATGCGGGCCTGGACGACCTTCGCGCGCACCGGCAAGCCGAGCGCGCCCGGGCTGCCGCCATGGCCGGTGTATACCCCGGCTTCCGGGGCGAAAGTGTTGTATCTGAACCAGCCGCAGTCGCATGCGGAGAAGGACGCTTTGCGGGACCAATTCCTGTTTCTGCAGTCCGCCTGGAGCAGGTGAGGCTGTTATCTCGACCGCGCCCCGGGCCGGGCCACCGCGTACATCTCCCTCGTGATCCGGTCATATAACCCCTGCGGGTCGCCTTCGGTTTTGTACAGGTCGAAGTGCGTCCTGCCTGGGATGTAGGTGAAGCTGGCATCGGCGCCTAACCTGGCCAGTCGCGCGTCCAGCAGGTGGGCCGAGCCGTCCAGATAAAAAGTAT
Source organism: uncultured Acidobacteriaceae bacterium (assembly GCA_964235795.1). Lineage (GTDB taxonomy): Bacteria > Acidobacteriota > Terriglobia > Terriglobales > Acidobacteriaceae > EB88. The sequence continues at coordinate 3,199 of CAXSBW010000048.1, forward strand.
CGGCGGTGCCGACAAACACGTGAACGCGGCCCTTCAGCAGTGCTCCGTTTTCAGGCCAGTGCTGCTCGGCCAGGTGCGCCAGGTCGTAGTGATCGTGCCAGTACTGGACGACCTCGGGGTGCACCGCGCCGGTGACGCGATCAAACATGGGTGCGGGCGCGCCGCTCGCGTCTTTTGGCGAAAAGACCCACTCGAACGATGCGACCTGTCCGCCGTAGGGGCCCAGCACCTCTTCCATGCGCGCGAACTGCTCAAAGGTCGCGACGACCTTGCCGTCGGCGCGCATGATCGGCGTGGGGCTTCCGTCCGGCTTGCGGTAAACGTTGGCCTGCGGCGTGTACAGGTCCGAGCCGGTAAAGTCGTGAAAGTCGCTGGGGTCGGGCGAGGTGGACCAGGTACCGCCGAAGACCTGCGGGTAGTTCACCTGGAGTTGCAGCGTCGCCCAGCCGCCGCTGGAGTGGCCGTTCAGCAGCCGTCCGGAGGGCTTCGCATCCATGCGGTACTTCGCCTCGATCGCCGGAATGAACTCGGTCGTGAGCGCGGTGCCCCAGGGGCCGTTATTGACGGAGTCGGCGAACTCGTGGGTACCCTGCGGGCAGGATTCATCCAGAAACACGCCGATCATCGGCGGGGCTTTGCCGGCCTCCATGCGCCCGCGGAAACTCATGCCGCTCGTGAGGGAGTAGGCGAGATTGCCGCCGAAGCCGTGGGTCCAGTACATGACCGGGTAGCGCGTCGATGCGTGAGGGTCGTAGCCGGGCGGCAGAATGACCCAGGCCTGGATGGAAGTAGGACGACCCCAGAATCGGGTCAGTGCGGGGCTTGGGAAGCTGAACAGTTCGGCGATGCCGGGTTTACCGGTCTGCGCGGCAGCCCGGCTCTTCCTGACCGAAGGCTCGGGATGGTGATCGAGCGTCAGCGTCGGCTCGCCCGCGGTCAGCGGGGTCACGCCGCTCTCCCAGTCGCCGGGCTCGCGGCCGCCGTAGTTATAACTGTGATCCAGGTCGAGCACGGCCTGTGCTTCCCACGTGCCCGATGGTGCCTCGCGGAACGGTTTAGGGTAAGCCACGGTATCGGCGTCGATCTCGATCGAATCGCCCGGCTTCAGGTCATGCACCTCCTGCGCGGCGATCCAGGTCGCCTCCGGGTGAAACTCCTGCGAGTCGACCGACGCGTCGCCCGAGCCCTGCTTCATGAACAGGAGCAAACGCCCGCTGACCGGGCCGGGCAGCGCAGAGGAAGCCTTGATGCGAAAGAGGGTGCCGGGTCGCGCGCCGCCCGGCTGCTGCTGCGGATGCGCTATCAGCGCCGCACCCGCGAACAAGGCGCAGCCGGTAACGACAAAGGCCATCACCTTGCCGGGGGAAACCATGGTGGTCCTGCTTCTGCTGAGGTCGGCCATATGTGCAAGGAGAGTATCACCGTCGTCTAAACAAGCCTGGCGCCCAGCGCCCAGCGAAGCAGCAGGGCCGCCCGTGCCGTCCAGGCAGCGGTGCGGACCCAGTTGGTCGCGACCAGCCGAGCGATCGTCTCCGCGGAGTAGCCACCCTGCAAACGGTGATGCAGCGGCACCTGCACCAGAGCCGTCGAAGACCAGATCACCCCGACCAGCGCCGCGCCCAGCCACGCCGCAGGGACGGAAACAGCCGCCGGTCGCAGCGCGGGAGCGAGCATGGCGAGCGCCGTGACCAGTTCCACAAGCATCAGCGGAGCCACAATATAGGTGGTGCGATTGGCATGCGCCGCCTCGTAAGCGGCAAAGTGGTCAGGACCGACCGCCAGGAACAACGGGTAATGCACCACCTGCACAAACCAGATGAGTCCGAACATGGCAGCAGTGCTGAGGAACTGGAGGGAGAACAAAAGCCGCACAAGAGATCCTTTTTGCCGGGCCCGCTGCGGCAGGCGCAAACACGGCGAGCCGCCTATGGACGCGCCGAGTCTAAAGCTCCATGGTCGCGTCTTCAATCGCGCGCCTTACATTGCCGTCGGCACGCGCCAGGCGCCGCACGGCCTCCTGCTTGTCGACCCCGGCTTTGAGCATCACCAGCGCCACCGGCACACTGCGCCCCGCACTTTTGATCACGCTGACGGCCTCGTCGCGACTGACCGCGCAGGCACGCTTCAGAATCGAAATCCCGCGCTCCACCAGCTTTGAGTTCTGCATGTGCACGTGCACCATCAGGTTCTCGTACACATAGCCGAGCCGGGTCATGGCACCGGTCGTGATCATGTTGGTGATCATCTTCTGCGCGGTCGCGGCCTTCATCCGGGTCGAGCCGGAGATGACCTCGGCACCCACGTCGGCCACGATGGCGATATCCGCTGCGTTCGCGATGGGAGTGTTGTGATTGCAGGTGATGCAGGCCGTGCGGGCCCCCTGGGTGCGCGCGTAAGCCACGGCTGCCACCACGTAGGGTGTGCGTCCACTGGCCGACAGGCCGATCACCACATCCTTGCGCGATGGGCGGCGGCGAGCGATATCGCGCTGGCCCAGCTCTTCTGAATCTTCGTTGACCTCAACCGGGGACGCCAGCGCCTTGGGCCCGCCCGCCATGATGTATTGCACCGAGTGTGGATCGTTGGAAAAGTAAGGCGGGCACTCGCACGCATCGAGCGAGGCAATGCGGCCGCTGGAGCCGGCGCCGATGTAGATGAGCCGGCCTCCCTCGCGCAGCGATCGCGCCACGGCGTCGATGACCAGCGCGATCTCCGGCAAGGCCTTTTTGACCGCTGCGGCGACCTTGGCATCCTCATGGTTGATGATGCGGGCTATCTCGAGCGCCGACTTGGTGTCGAAACCCTGCGAAGCCTCGTTGGAGCTTTCGGTGGTGAGCTTGTGGAGCGGAAGTTCCAGGTGCTGACTGTTTTGTTCCTCGATGGGTGCTGCGCTCGCTGTCGCCATAAGTTTCTCTTCGCTTTCGTGCACGACAGATTGTAAGCCTTGCGATGGACGGTTGGCGCGTCTGTTCCCCTGTGTTTGTGGGCGGCTTTCCCTTTTATGGAACCCGTTTAGCGACAGAATCCCGAACTGTGTCGTGAAACCGGGGACGCCACTCTTGTATTTTCCTGTTGTTTCGTGTAGGAAAGGTGCGGTTCGTCAGCAGGACAACCGCCATATCTGCTCCCGGGTCGACCCACAGGGAGGTGCCGGTGTAGCCCAGGTGCCCGTAGCTGCCCGGGCTGAAACGCGTTCCTGACGAGGACGGCGGGCTCGGGGTATCCCAGCCGAGCGCGCGGGACGAAGCCTGCGGCAAACCGGCTCGCGATGTGAACAGCCGGACGGTTTCCGGCCGAAACAGGCCAGGGCCGCCTCCGATGGAACGCAGCGGCGCGAGCGTCGCCTCGGCAAAACGAAGCACATCGGCCGCGGGCGCGAACAGCCCCGCATGGCCGCTCACGCCGCCCAGGGTAAAACAGTTTTCGTCGTGCACCTCGCCCTGCACGAGCCGGCGGCGAAACTGGAGGTCGTCCTCGGTCGGCGGAATGGCCGGACGCTCGATCGCAGGCGGACAAAAGCGGGCCTGGTGCATGCTGAGCGGGGCAAAGATCCTTTGCGCGCAGAACCGGTCCAGCGGCTCGCCCGCAAGCACCTCCAGTGCCTTGCCCAGCAGGATAAAACCCGGGTCGGAGTACACAGCGCGGGTGCCCGGCTCAGCCTCGAGCGGCTGGCGCAGCACCGCGCTGAGCAATGCAGCCGGGGTCCGGCAGGTCTCGAACAAGGGCGCATAGGCCGGCAGGCCGCTGCTGTGAGCCAGCAGCATACGCAGGCTGACCGTGCGTCGTCGCGGGTCGCCCTGGCCGATCACGAAGCCGGGCAGCAGGTCGGCCAGCAGGGTATCGAGATCGAGCCGGCCCGCCTGCCACAACAGCATGGCCATGCCCGTGGTGGCGACCACCTTGGTCACGCTGGCCAGGTCATAGGAGGTGGCCGGGGTCACCGGCGGGCTCGCGGCGTCGTAGGTAAAACGGCCCACTGCGTCGAGCGCCACAACTCGACCGCCAAGCAGGACGCCGAACGCCGCGCCCGGAAAGACCCTCTCCGCCACGGCCTGACGGAGCAGAGCAGTCACTGGCGGCAGGGGATCGGGCCGGGTCTGCATCCTCTCTTCGTGGTTCACGGCGCTGGGATGCTCCGCATGCGCTGCGTGTTTTCCGGACATGGTTTTCCAGGGCGGAAAGGAACCGCTTGCGCCGGACTTCGAGTCGCGACACAATATGGCTGCCGTTTGACGCGCTTGTACGTCTAGACGATGGGCGGCGGATTTGCGGAGAAATGCGAATGGCTCTTGATGGCTGGATAGCAAACCGGATGGGCGCTCTGTCTCTGGCAGCACTTCTTTGTGTCATGGAAACCACCGCGGCCGGTGCGCAAGCGGCAGCCGAACAGGACCCTGCCATGATCGCGACCACCGCGCCGGCGCCGGGCACGATTACGGTGCCGGCCGGCACCAGGGTGCTGCTGGCACTAAGGTCCGGCATCAACACCCGCTCGGCGCAGCCCGGCGACGGTGTGTACCTGGCCTCCACTTTTCCGGTCACAGTAGGCACCCGGGTGGCGATCCCGGCCGGCATTTATGTGCAAGGGGTCGTAGACCGGGTGCAGCGTGCCGGCCGGGTCAAGGGCCGCGCCGCCGTCAGCCTCCACTTCACGACCATGATTTTTCCAAACGGCAGCGTCGTGGAAGTGCCGGGTGCCCTTAACAGCCTGCCCGGTGCCACCGATGCCAAGGTCAAGGACGCGGAAGGCAACGTGGAGCAGGCCGGGTCCAGGGGCAAGGACGCCGGCAGCATCGCGCGAGGCGCCCAAACCGGTGCCGGTGTCGGGTCGATCGGCGGCGCCATCGGCGGCAGCCCCTTGGCGGGAGCCGGTTATGGCGCTATCGCCGGCGGCCTGACCGGTCTGGTCGCCGTCCTGCTGACGCGCGGCAATGACGTCAACCTGCAGCAGGGCGAAACGGTCGAAATGGTGCTGCAACGGCCGCTGACACTGACGGCCGAAAACCTTTCCGACGGCAGCGGCCCGGCGATGCAGCCCTCGGCGCAACGGCCCATGCCGAAGCCGACACATGACCGTATGCTGTGCCCGCCGGGCAGCCTGGGCTGTCCGTGACTGACCGGGTCCCCACGCTTCCGCACGAAAAAACAGTCGGTACACAGCTGCGCCACTGGCTGCGAGACCTGCTGGTTTCCGTCGGCGCGTCGGCGCTCATCATCACCTGCATTTACCAGCCGGTGCGTGTGGAAGGCACCAGCATGCAGCCGCGTCTCCATGACAACGACCGGTTGTTTATCAACAAATTCGTCTACCGGTTTGAGTCGATCCATCGCGGCGATGTGGTTGTCTTTCACTATCCGGGCGATCCGTCAAAAAGCTACATCAAGCGCGTCATCGCGCTGCCCGGCGACGAGCTGCGCATTGCCGACGGCGTGGTCTACCTGAACGGCGAGCCGCTGGCGGAGCCCTATGTGCCGCCGCTGTTTGAGGATGGGCGATCAGTGGAGCAAGAGCGCATTCCGGCGGGCACCTACTGGGTGATGGGCGACCACCGTTCGATCTCGAGCGACAGCCGGGATTTTGGCCCGGTGCCGCGCGGGCTGATCTACGGCAAGGCTGCCTTTGTATACTGGCCGACCGATGGTGCCGGTGTTGTGAGATGAACTGCCTGCGCGGCTCGCGGCCGCTTCATGGCATGTACTCGTGGTCTATCGATGGTCGGCAGAAACTTGGCAAAGACAGTTTCGGCACCATGGCAGCTTGCGAGTACACGCCACGAAGTGGCCGCAGGGCGTCTTACGCTCCTAGCTGTACCAGCTGCCGGGCTTCTTCGCGCGTACCCAGGATCGACACGCGCGGAACCTCGCCGCGAGCCATCGCCACCTCATCGCAGCGATAAATGCGCGGGCAACTCTGGCAGTCCTTGTAAATCTTGTCCGGCAGCGCGGCGCGCTCGGTCACCACGCGAAAGCCGTACCTGAAGAAAAATTCGGGTATACGTGTAAACAGGCACACGCAGCCGATGCCGTGCTGCTCGCTTTCCCCAACCAGCGCCGCCAGGATGCGCCCACCGACGCCCTGCCCCTTGGCTTCCGGCTTGACGACGATCGACCGCACTTCCGCGAGGTGCGGGCCGTAAAGATGCAGCGCACCGCAGCCCAGAAACGCGCCCGCATCCGACTCGGCGACGGTAAAATCGCGCACGTTTTCGCAGATTTCCGCGAAGACGCGACGCAGCAGCGTGCCGTCGTGCGAAAGCGAGTTGACCAGCTCATAGATGTTGGTCGCGTCCGGCAGCAGCGCCTTACGGATGCGCATGCGACAGTTCCTCGGCAGTGGGCCGATCGAGCGAAACCGCTCCATGCTTTGCAATCAGCGCCGCTACTTTCTGCTCGGCCAGGATCAGCGCTTCCCGCACGCGATGCCGTGCCGTACCGCCGACGACATCGTGGCAATCGAGCGTGGCTTCGAGCGTGACGGCCCGATAAAAGTCCTCTCCGAAAAGCGGCTCAATGCCGCGCAGTTCCTCAAGTGAAAGATCGCCGAGTTCGCGCCCGGTTTCAAGCCCCAACCGCACCGCCGCGCCCACGCGTTCATGAGCCGTACGGAAAGGAAGACCCTTGCCCGTGAGATACGTGGCCGCGGCCATTGCGTTCAAGTATCCATGCGCGCATGCCGCCTGCATGCGCGCCATGTTGAAGCGGAGCGCGCGGGTGAACATGGGGAGCAGGGTGAGCATTTCCTGTGCGGTTTTCGTCGCTGCGAAGACCGGCTCCTGCGTCTCCTGCATGTCCTTGTTGTAGGCTAACGGTAGGCCTTTGAGCGTGAGCAGCACCGCTTGTGCCGCGCCTGAAAGCCGGCCTACCTTGGCCCGCAGCAACTCGGTCAGATCCGGGTTTTTCTTCTGCGGCATCGCACTGGAGCCCGTTGAAAATGCCTCCGGCAGGTCGACAAAGCCGAACTCCGCGGTGGCGAACAGGGTGATCTCCTCGGCGAACCGGCTCACGTGCACGCCGAGCAGCGTCAGCACCTGCAGATACTCGAGCACGAAATCCCGGTCACTGGTTGCGTCGATGCTGTTCGCGGTCGGTGCAGCAAAGCCGAGCTCGTGTGCGGCGATCGTGCGATCGAGCGCAAGCGTCGCACCGGCGACCGCGCCCGAGCCGAGAGGGCACTCGTTCAGTCGCGCCGCGCAATCTTCCAGCCGCGAAGCATCGCGCAGCAGCATCTCGACATAAGCGAGCAGCCAGTGTGCCACCAGTACCGGCTCGGCGCGTTGCAGGTGCGTGTAAGCGGGCATCGAGGCTTCACCTGCTTTGCGGGCCTGCGCGAGAAGTTCCGTTGCCCAGGTTGCCAGGTACATGAGCTGGACCTGCACCCGGAAGCGAATATAAAGACGCAGGTCGGTCGCGACCTGCTCATTGCGCGAACGGCCCGTGTGCAGTTTGCGTCCGAGCTCGCCCACTGCTTCGACCAGCTGCATCTCGACAAAGTGGTGAATATCCTCGGCGTCGACGCCGATGGGTTCCCCGCCGACGGGATCACGATGAAACGTGTCGTCCTGCTCTCGCGTTACTTGGGGCTTGGTGAATCGCTTGCCGATGGTATCGAGGGCCACGGCGATTTGCTGCTGCTCCGCTTCGGTGAGAACGCCCGCAGCCTCGAGCGCAAGGGCATGCGCCTTGCTGGCCTGCAACTCCTCCCCCAACAACACGCGGTCGAAGCGAATCGACCGCTGCCAAAGATCAAAGAATTCGTCCAGCGGCTCGCGAAACCGCCCCGACCACATCTTCACTTCGCAACCGCCTTGCTTTCGTGCATCTCGCGCAAACGAGCCTGGGTGCGTGCCGGCAGCCCCAGGATGCGGATGAACCCCGCTGCATCCTTCTGGTCATAACTGTCGCCCATCGTGAAGGACGAAAGCTCGTCTGAGTACAGCGAATACGCGCTTTTGCGGCCGGCAATCGATACATTGCCCTTGTACAGCGACAGCGTGACCGAGCCTGTCACGTTCTCCTGCGTTTTCGCGACGAAAGCATCGAGGGCCTCGCGCAGCGGCGTAAACCACAGGCCGTTGTAGACCAGGTCGGCATAGCGCAGCCCGACATGCTGCTTGTAGTGTTTCGTTTCGCGATCGAGGCACAGGGCTTCGAGCTCCGCGTGGGCCGCGACGATCAGCGTGCCGCCGGGGGTTTCGTAGCAGCCGCGGCTCTTGATGCCGACAAAGCGGTTCTCCACCAGGTCGATGCGACCGATGGCGTTGCGCGCGCCGATCTCGTTCAGCAACTCGACCAGCTGCACGGGCTCCAACTTCTGGCCGCCGACTGAAACCGGTACGCCGCGCTGAAAACCGATCGTGACCGTTTCTTCGGCATCCGGCGCTTCCTGCGGACTCCGGGTCATCGTCCAGGTGGTCGCGAACGGCGCGTTGTTCGCGTCCTCGAGCTCACCGCCCTCATGCGAAACATGCCACAGGTTGCGGTCGCGCGAGTGGATCTTGACGCGGCTCGCAGAGACTGGAATATTGTGTGCCTCGGCGTAGTCCAGGCAGTCTTCCCGCGAGCGCAGCTCCCACTCGCGCCACGGCGCGATCACGCGCAGCTCCGGCGCCAGCGCCTGGTAGGCATGCTCGAAGCGCACCTGGTCGTTGCCCTTGCCGGTGCAGCCGTGGGCCACGGCCGAGGCCCCTTCGGCAATCGCGGTTTCTACCTGGGCCTTCGCGATCACGGGCCGTGCGACCGACGTTCCGAGCAGGTATTTGCCTTCGTACAACGCGCCTGCCTGCACGGTCGGCGTGATGTATTCGCGCACAAACTCCTCGCGCAGATCGTGCACGATCACTTTTTTCGCGCCTGTCGCATAGGCTTTCGCGACCACCGCATCGATGTCCTCGCCCTGGCCCACGTCGGCTACCATCGCGATCACATCCATGCTGTAGTTCTCGTTGAGCCACGGAATGATGATCGAAGTATCGAGTCCGCCCGAGTACGCCAGCACCACTTTTTCGTTTGCCATTTGATTCTCCTGATCCTGTTGTTAGTCGAGTGCCGGCAGCTGCGCGCCGAGCAGCAGCAGCAGCAATGCTTTTTGCACGTGCATGCGATTTTCCGCCTGCTCAAACACCACCGAGTTGGGTCCGTCAAACACCGCATCCGTGACCTCGGCATTGCGGTGCGCGGGCAGGCAGTGCATGAAAGCCGCATGCGGCTGCGCATGCGCCATCAATGTTTCGTTGACCTGGTAAGGCTTGAAGATCGGTGCGCGCTTGGTCGCCTCGTGTTCGAAACCCATGCTGGTCACGACGTCGGTGTACACCGCATCCGCGCCCGTGACCGCGGCGACCGGGTCCTGTACCAGCGTGATCTCCGAGCCGGTTGTGTTTGCAATCGCGCGCGCCTGCGCCACCACGTCGGCCTTGGGTGCATAGTTGCGCGGGGTGCCGACCGTGCAATGCGCGCCCAGTTGCGCGGCCACCAGCATCAGCGAGTGGCACACGTTGTTGCCGTCGCCCACATAGGTAAACCGCACCCCGCGCACGGAGCCGCCGAAACGTTCCTGAACCGTCATGAAATCGGCCAGCGCCTGGCATGGATGTTCGTGGTCCGACAAAGCGTTGATGACCGGACACGCCGCGTACTGCGCCATCTCCGTAATGGTTTCGTGCGCGTAGGTGCGCAGCACGATCGCCTGCACCCAGCGTTCCACATTGCGCGACATATCGGCCAGCGATTCGCGCTCGCCCAGCGGCGACTGCGTCTGGTCGACAAACATGGCGGAGCCGCCGGTGGTGTTCATCGCGACCTCAAAGGTGAGCCGCGTGCGCAGCGAAGCTTTTTCGAAAAACATCACCATCTGCTGCGCGTCGAGCGCCCTGCGAAAGGCGCGCGGCTCGCGCTTGACACGGTGCGCCAGCGCGAGCACGGCTTCAATCTCGCTGGGAGAAAAGTCGGCGATGGAGCACAGGTCGCGTCCGGCCAGCGACTCGCGCGCGGCGGCAAATCCGGATGCCGTCAGCGCGGCCGGTGCTTCGATCAGGGTGTTAGTCGCCAATGTTTCCTCCTGTGCGCGCGGCAGCCGCGAGCTCCGGTGCGGTCAGGTGCGTGAGCGTCTGGTCGAGCGCGGCAATGGCTGCGTCGACATGATGTTTCTCAAGAATGTACGGAGGCAAGAAACGCAGCACGGTTTCGCCGGTGCGGTTCAGAATGATCCTGTGCTCGCGCAGCATGTGCCCCAGCGCGGCCTTGGCATGCTCGGCGTCGTTCAGCTCGATCGCGAGCATCAGGCCCAGGCCGCGAACCTCTGTGATGCTCTCGTGACGCCCCTGCAAGGCCGACAGTTGCCGGTGAAAGTAGCCGCCGATCTCGCCGATATGGCCAAGCAGACCCGAGCGCTCGATCTCATCGAAGACCGCGATCGCGACGCGACAGGCCAGGGGGCCACCGCCGAAAGTGGTCCCGTGCATGCCCGGATGAATCGCGCGCGCCACCTCATCCGTGACCAGCGTGGCCCCGAGCGGCAGTCCGCCGGCGAGCGGCTTGGCCACGGTCACGATGTCGGGCGCAAGGCCGTAATGCTGAAATGCGAACCATAGGCCCGTACGTCCGAAGCCGGCCTGGATCTCGTCGGCGACCAGCAGCGCGCCGGTTTCGCGCGTGAGCCGTTGGGCCGTATCGACAAACAGCTGCGACAACGGGCGGATGCCGCCTTCGCCCTGGATCGGCTCCAGCAGGATCGCGCAGTATTCACTGGACCAGATATGTTCGAGGGCCGCGACATCGTCGAACGGGATGAAGTCGACACCGGGTACAAGCGGCTCGAACGGCTCGCGATATTTGAGCTTGTGCGTGGTGGAAACCGAGCCCATGGTGCGCCCGTGAAAGGAACCGGTGACGCACAGGAAGCGCGTACCGAGCGATGCACCTTCTTCCCGGCGCAGGCTGCTGTAAGCGCGCGCGACTTTCAGCGCGGCCTCCCAGGCCTCGGTGCCGCTGTTGGAAAAGAAAACACGATCGAGCCCGGAGGCGCGCGTCAGGCGTTCAGCAAGCCCGGCCTGCCCGGGATGAAAAAACAGGTTCGAGATATGGAGAGGCAGCGCGGCGGCTTCGCGTAACGCGCCTTCAATGATCGGGTGCGCGTAGCCGAGCGCGCTCACGCCGATGCCGCTCAGCAGATCCAGGTAGCGCGTGCCGTCCTCGGCCGTCAGGTACACGCCGTCGCCGCCCGTGATCAGCAGCGGGTTGCGCTCATAGGTGGGCAGCAGGAGCCGTTGTTCGGCGGCCTGCAGTTCTGTCAGATTCATCCATCCCTCCATCGCGTCCTTGAGTGATCGCGCGCGCCACACTTGTTAGGAACCGGACCGGGCCACAAGGGAGGCCGCTCCGCCTGAAAACATCCTGTGAAATCCTGCCCGGCTCAGGCCACCAGCACTTCCGTGCCGTCCGGGATGCGCGAGGAGCACAGCTCCGGCAGCAGCGAGGCGCGCTCGGCCGGCAGGATGCGGACCCGCTTGACTCCCTGCGCGAGTGCTTCGCGGCAGGCATTGAGCTTGGGCAGCATGCCGCCCGTGATCACGGCGTCGCGCGTCATCGCGGCGATCTGCCCGGTGTGCAGCCAGCGCAGCACGGTGCCGTCGGCGCCGCGTACTCCCGGCACGTCCGTGAGAAACACGAGCGCATCCGCCCGGCAGGCTGTCGCGCAGGCCGCCGCCATCTCGTCCGCATTGATGTTGTAATACTCGCCGTCAAAGCCGAGCGCGATGCTCGACAACACGGGAACGCCGCCCATGGCCCAGATCGCCTCGAGCCAGCGGGGGTCGGCCGCGGCGATCTCGCCGACAAAACCGAGATCGGGCGCGGTGCGTTTTTTTCTGGCGCGAAACACCATGCCGTCGCCGCCGGACAGCCCCATCGCGGGCACGGCCTGCGCTGCAAGCGCGGCCACCAGAGCCTTGTTGACGCCGCCACCCAGCACCATCAGCGCGGTATCGCGAGTTTCCGCATCGGTGATGCGAAGCCCGCCCACAAACTCGCTCACCTTGCCCAGCTGCTTGAGCGTGCGCGTCAGCTGCACGCCGCCGCCATGCACCACCGCGACGCTGTTGCCGGCGCGTTGCAGGTCGGCGATCGCGCGAGCGCAGGAACGAAGCAGTGCCGGGTCTTCCAGTGTCGCGCCGCCCAGCTTCACGATGTATCTCATAGCAGTCCCTCCGCTTCGTCGAAGCCTTCCATCAGATTCCAGTTCTGGACTGCCTGGCTCGCCGCGCCTTTCAGCAGGTTGTCCAGGCAGCTCACCAGGATCGCGCGGCGGCCGTCAGCGGCGAGTGAAAAACCCAGGTCGCAGAAGTTCGTCCGCTCAATAAATGCAATCTGCGGCAGCTCCGGCGGGGGCAGCAGCCGGACCAGTTTGCGTCCGCTGTAAAAAGCCCGGTAGCAGGCCGCGACAGCCTCCGGCGTTGTCGGCTCGCGAAAGCGGACATAGATCGTCGACAGGATGCCGCGCGGAATGGGCAGCAGGTGCGGGGTAAAAATCAGCTCTGCCGCGCCCAGGCCCAGCTGCTCGTACAACTCGCCCGTGTGCCGGTGTTTCCACAATCCGTAGGCCGAAAGATTGTTGGCCGCATACATGAAATGCGTGGTGGCCGAGGGCTCGCGCCCTGCGCCCGATACCCCCGACTTGCTGTCGCACACGACCCCGTATTTGCGATCGAGCAGTTCGGCTGCCAGCAGCGGCTTAAGCGCCAGCAGGACGGAGGTGGCGTAGCAGCCGGGGTTCGCGACCAGGCGTGCCGGGCGAATCCGTTCGCGGTGAAACTCCGGCAACCCATAAACGGCCTGCGACTGCACGGCCTCGGCCGCCGGGGCATCGCTGTCGGCAAAGCCGTAGACAGCGCGATGGCCGCTGTCGGCCAGCCGCCATGCCCCGCTCAGGTCCACCACGCGCAGCCCGCGCCCCAGCGCTTCCGGCACCCACTCGCGCGACTGCTCGTGCGGGGTCGCGAGAAACAGGGTGTCGACGCCGTGATCGGCCAGCAGCTCCCATGAGAAAGGATGCACCGCAAGCGTCGGTTCGTCGGCGAGGCCGCGCAATGCCGGGTGCATGCGCACGAGCGAGTCGGCCTCTCGCCCGCAAAAGACCGGCGGCAGGTCGGCGAGCAGCGGATGCGCGAGCAGCAGCCGCGCTAGCTCACCGCCTGCGTAGCCGCGCGCCCCCACCACCGCTGTTTGCCGTCCGTTGCTCATCCCCTTCCTTTCCTGCGCGATTGCTACCCGATCAGCGTTCGCAGCCGTTCGCACAGCAGGCCGGCGCGCCGGTTGTCCGGGCATACGATCAGCACAGTGTTGTCACCGGCTACCGTGCCCACGACTTCCGGTATTTCGGCGTAATCGAGTGCCGCGGCGACCGGCTGTGCCGAGCCCATCACCGTGATCAACATCAGCAGGTTTTGCGCCTGCTTGACACGCAGGCCAAAGCTGGCCAGCAGTTCGCCAAGCGACGGCAGTTCATCCTCGTCGTCCTCCGAACCGCCGCTCGCGGCTCCATTGCCCGGCAGGGCATAGCCATCCGGGCCCTTCATCAGCTGCAGCTCGCGAATGTCGCGGGAAAGCGTCGCCTGGGTGACCTTGTAGCCTCGCCGGGCCAGCTTGCGACGCAGCTCGTCCTGGCTCGCCACAACGGCGGCATGCAGCAGGTCGCGAATCACGGAGTGGCGCACGGCCTTGTTTTCGGAGGCGGTCACGGGTTCAGCTGGATCCTTCTTCAAGATTTCCGCAAAACGCCGGCTCGCGGCGGGTATCGATTGACTCGCCTACTGCATAAAAATACGCCTGACTGTATAACTATGCAAGAGCGTTTTTCCCATACGAGTTTCGTCGCTTCACCCGCCGCTCCACCTCGTCGCTTCACCTCGTCGCTTCAGGGAGCTCTGCCCTGGTGCCACGGCGAGCGACTGTTTGGCACGGTCAAACGCCCCCCTTGTTGTTTCCGGCAATACTTGAGCCGCGCCCAAACAGGAATCGAAAGAGGACGTATAGTTGAGCATGGGTCGCCATCTTCCAAGCCTCCAATCAGTCCACGCTGCGTCCACCGGCGACCATGCGCCCGGTTTGTACGACGCCCGCTTTGAACACGAAAGCTGCGGCGTCGGCTTTGTTGCCACTCTGACCGCGGTACCCTCCCACCTCATCCTCGAGCAGGCGCTTGAAGCGCTAAGCCGCCTGGAGCACCGGGGTGCGATCGCCGCCGATGGGCTGTCGAGCGACGGCATCGGCATCTGCACGGCCATCCCGCGCGAGTTGCTGCTGGACTGGTGCGGCCTCACTTTGCAGCGGGACAGGCCGCTGGCTGTCGGCATGGTCTTTTTCCCCGAGCGGGGCAGCGGCTCGCACACGCACCTTGAAGCCGCGCTTCGCCACCGGGGCTTTGAAATCCTCGCCTGGCGCGATGTACCGACGCGCCCCGAAATCCTGGGCGAGATCGCCCGGTCGACCATGCCGCGCATCCAGCAGGTGCTGCTCACGACTTCGGACGCGACCGACATGGAGCGCCGCCTGTACCTGGCTCGCAAGGAGTTTGACCGCCAGATCGTCGAGGGTGGCGAGACCGGCTACGTCTGCTCGCTTTCGTCGCAGACCATCATTTATAAATCCATGTGCTCGGGCCGGCAGCTGCCGTACTTCTACAAGGATCTCGAAGACCCGCGCTACGTCACGCCCTTTGCCGTCTTTCATCAGCGCTACGCGACCAATGTCGCCCCGTCGTGGGATCGTGCGCAGCCCCTGCGGACGCTCGCTCACAATGGCGAAATCAACACGGTGTGGGGCAACCGCGCGCGCCTGGACGCCCGCGCCGCGACCCTGTCGGATGAACTCAAGCCGATCTTTACCCCGGACGGCTCCGACTCGACCTCGCTCGACGAAGTGGCCGAGCTCCTGTCGCACAACGGCCGCACGATTGCGGAGTCGCTCCGGCTGATGCTGCCGCCGGCTCAACACGGGCGAAAGTCGGCCTTTTTCGCCTACAACGAGGACTCGATCGAACACTGGGACGGACCGGCCGCGGTTGTCTTCACCGACGGGCGTTATGTGGGGGCTGTGCTGGACCGCGTAGGGTTGCGGCCCTGCCGCTTTTTCATCACGGATGATGACCTGGTGGTGGTCGGCTCCGAGGCGGGCCTGGTTGATCTCGATCCCGAGCGGGTGGTGCACTCCGGGCGCCTGGGCCCCGGGCAGATGCTCTGCATCGACCTCGAAGAGCACAAGCTGTACGAAAACGATGAAGTGCAGGCGGTCTTTGACAGCCGTGCGCCGCAGTACGAAGAGCTGCTGAATGAGCGGACGCTCGACCCGCAAACACCGGTGACGCCGTTGCCTGAGGGAGAGCTGGCCCGGCTGCACCACGGCTTCGGCTACACGCGCGAAGATGTGCGCATGGTGCTGGGACCCATGGTCGCCGACGGCAAGGACGCCGTGTGGTCGATGGGCGACGACACCCCGCTGGCCCCCATGGCGCGCGCGCCACGGCCGGTGTACGCCTACTTCCGCCAACGATTCGCACAGGTCACCAATCCGCCGCTGGACTCCCTGCGCGAAGCGGTGGTGATGCAGATGCACACACGGCTGGGCCCCTGGCCGCACCTGCTGGACCGCAAGCAGCGGCTGCCCGGGCTTTCGCTTTCTTCGCCCTTGCTCTCGCTGGGGCAGCTGGAGGCGCTCAAAACCCGGCAGCATGGCCTGCGCGATGAGCTGCCGCTGGCCGTGCTCGACTGCCTGCTGACGGAGAAAACCACGCTGGCCGCCTGCCTGGACGAGCTGTGCGGCAAAGCGGAGGAGCTGGTACGCGGCGGGGCTGCCGTTCTGCTGTTGTCAGACCGCGCCGCCGATCGCGACCACGCGCCCCTGCCCATGGCCCTCGCGCTCGGGGCGGTCCATCACCATCTCATCCGTGAGGGCATTCGCACCCACGCGGGCCTGGCCGTGGAAGCAGGCGACTGCCGCGACGTCCACCACCTGGCCGTGCTGATCGGCATGGGCGCGGGGGCGGCCTGCCCGTGGCTCGCGCTGCAGACCGCGCGCGCCGCCGACCCGGAACATGGCGAAGCGAACCTGATGAAGGCCTACAACGCGGGCATGGCCAAGGTCATGTCGAAGATGGGCATCTCCGTGCTCGACAGTTACCGCGGCGCGCACCTGTTTGACGCCATCGGCCTCGATGCAGGGGTGATGAACGACTGCTTCTTCGGCACCCCCGCACCGCTCGGCGGCGGCGCCGGCTACCCGGAACTGGAAGCGGGCGTACGCGCCAGCTGGGCCGCCTACGCCCCGCCCGTGCCTGCTGCGAGTGAAGCCCCGACCCTGGTGGAGGCCTCCGTCGCCGTGGAAGCACCTGCCATCGTCGCTTCGGCCCTGCCGGCTTCGCCTGTCAAGGATCTGCCCGACCCGGGCTGGATCCGCTTCCGCAAGGCCGACCGCGCCGAGCCGCACGGCTGGCAGCCTTCCACCGTGCGCCTGTTGCAAACCGTTGCGGGCTCCACCGCGCGCGCGGTCGTGCCCGCGCCTGCACCCGGGGCGGCCTGGGCGGCTTTTCGCACCCAGGCTGTCGATAGGGAACCGTCCGACCTGCGCGACCTGCTCGGCTTCCGCCCCGCCGGCGACCCATTGCCGTTGGACCAGGTTGAAGCAGCCCCGGCCATCTTTGCGCGTTGCCTTGCCAGCGCCATGTCGCTCGGTTCGCTCTCGCCCGAGGCGCACCAGACCGTGACGGCTGCCATGAACATGCTCGGCGGCCGCTCCAACACTGGAGAGGGCGGGGAGGATCGCGCCGTCTACCAGGCCGATGCCGAGCTCGAACTCGTCGGGCGCATGGTGCCGGCGCGCCTGCTGAACAACAAGACCAAGCAGATCGCGTCCGGGCGTTTCGGGGTCACGGCCGAGTACCTCCGCAACGCCGAAGAGATCGAGATCAAGATCGCGCAGGGGGCAAAACCCGGCGAAGGAGGCCAGCTGCCCGGTCACAAGGTCACAGGGCTGATCGCGCGTCTGCGCCACGCCCAGCCCGGCGTCACGCTGATTTCTCCACCGCCGCACCATGACATCTATTCGATCGAAGACCTGGCCCAGCTCATCTTTGATCTGAAACGGGTCAACCCGCAGGCGACCGTCGGCGTCAAGCTGGTCTCCGAATTTGGAGTCGGCACCGTGGCGGCCGGCGTCGCCAAGGCCTATGCCGACTACATCGTCATTGCCGGCCACTCCGGCGGCACCGGCGCTTCGCCCCTGTCGAGCATCAAGTATGCCGGCTCGCCGTGGGAGCTGGGTCTGGCCGAAGCACAGCAGACCCTGCTGCGCAACGGCCTGCGCGGGCGGGTTCGCCTGCGCGTCGACGGCGGCCTGCGCACCGCGAACGACCTGCTGACTGCCGCCATGCTCGGCGCCGATGAGTTCGCCTTCGGCACGGCTGTGCTGGTCGCGATCGGCTGCGACATGGCCCGGCAATGCCACCTCAATACCTGCCCGGTCGGCATCGCGACGCAGCGCGAAGACCTGCGCGCAAAATTTCGCGGCAAGCCGGAGCACATCGTTCGCTTCTTCGAAGAGTTGGCAGGGGATGTGCAGGCCCTGCTGTCCAGGCTGGGACTGCCCTCGGTCGAAGCAGCCATCGGCCGTGTGGATCTGCTGGAACAGGTGCGCACCGCGGGCGGGCTTGACCTGCAAGCGATGCTGGCTGCACCCGCCGGGCGCGAGCGCCGCTGGATGGGCGAGCGCAACGACCGGCCCGAGCCCCAGGAAGAAAAGCCGATCGACGACGCGTGGCTCCAGCCGGCGCTCGCGGCCTATGCAGCCGGCGAGCCCTACACCTGGCGCGGCATGGTCAGCAACAAGGACCGGACGCTCGGGGCCCGCCTGTCGGGCGAGCTTGCGCTGCGGCAGGCGCGTCGTCAGCACGACGGTGAAGACCGGCACCCTGAGCTGCGCTTTGAGCTGACTGGGGTCGCCGGGCAAAGCTTCGGAGCCTTTGCAACGCGCGGCCTGTCGCTCGTGCTGGAAGGCCTGGCCAACGATTTTGTCGGCAAGGGTTTGTCGGGCGGCGAACTGATCCTGCGTGGGCAGGGCCGGGCCGCTCGTGAAAGCGACCGGCACGTCATCCTGGGCAACGTGGCCCTTTACGGCGCGACCAGCGGTGCCTTGTTTGCCGCCGGCCGGGCGGGCGAGCGCTTCGCGGTACGCAATTCCGGCGCGCTGGCGATCGTCGAAGGCGTGGGCGACCACGGCTGCGAGTACATGACGGGCGGCACGGTCGCCGTGCTGGGCCGCACCGGCATGAACTTCGGCGCGGGCATGACGGGCGGTGTCGCCTGGGTCTTCGACGAGGACGGTTGCTTCCTGCGGGACGCCCGGTACCACAAGGCTTTTCTGCAGCCGGAACCCTATGGAACGCTCGACGCCGAAGCACAAGCTGCCATTCGCGAGCTGGTTGCGCTGCACGGCGAAAAGACAGGCAGCACGCGCGCCGGAACGCTGCTTACGCACTGGGACGATATGGCACCCCGGATGCTGCGGCTTACACCGCTGCCGCAGGGCTGAGGGCAAGCGCGAGCTGCCCGTTCGCGCTTGCCCTTCCTGTTTCCGAACTGCGCATCGCCGACCGCGGCGGTAGCGCACCCCCGCGTCCTCCGGTACAGTGACTGGGTATGCCTAGCCCGACCGCGCCCTGCTCCGCTCTCCATCACCAGACGCTGAACGACATCTTTTTCTCGATTGTCGAATCGGGCTCACCGGATGTGGTGCGCCTGCAAGCGAAGGACGGCAGCTGGCAGGTGCTGTCGAGCGAGGAGCTGTATGCGCGCGTCCGTGCCGTGGCGGCGTCGTTCGAGCGTTTGGGCCTCCGCAAAGGCGACCGCGTCGCGCTTCTCAGCGAAAACCGTTGGGAGTGGGCCGTTTCCGATTTTGCTGCCCTCGCGCTCGGCCTTGTCGATGTGCCGCTATTCCCCACCCTGCAGGCCCCGCAGATCGCCGAGCTGCTGCGGCACTCGGGCGCGCGGGTCGCCATCGTGTCGACTGCCGCGCAGCTGCGCAAGCTGCGGGCCATTCGCAGCGAAACCTCCGTGGAGCAGGTAGCGGTCATGGACGATGTTGTCGACGACGCCCCGGGTGAAGGGGAGCTGCTGTTTTCGTCGCTGTGGAAGGATGCGCGGCAGGGAAGAGACGCGGCCTTTGACGAGAGGGCCCGCGCGGTCGAGCCGTCCGACCTTGCTTCCATCATCTACACCTCGGGCACGACGGGCGAGCCGAAAGGGGTCATGCTGACGCACGGCAACATGGCGTCCAATGTGAACCATTCCCTGTGCGGCTTCACGTTTGAAGGCCCGCAGCGCACCGTTTCGTTTCTGCCGCTTTCGCACGTGACGGCGCGTCACGTCGATTACGTTCTCTACGCGCTCGGCTTTTCGGTGGCCTACTGTCCGTCGATGGACAAGCTGATGGGAGCGCTTGCGACTGTCAAACCCACCCTGGTGGTCGCGGTGCCGCGCGTGTTTGAAAAGGTCCGGCAGGAGGTGGAGCGGCGCTCGCGCGGGTCGAAGCTGAAGAGCGGCCTTGTCGCCTGGGCGCTCGGCGTCGGCAGGCGGCATGAGGCTGCCATCGTCGCCGGGCGTACGCCGTCCTCGCCCGCGTGGAAGCTCGCCGACAAACTTTTTTTCAGCAAGGTGCGCGCGATCTTCGGTGGGGATGTCAGGTACTACGTGGCAGGCGGCGCGCCTTTAGGCGGTGAGACCGCCCACTGGTTCGCGCAGGCCGGCATCCCGATTCTGGAAGGCTACGGCCTGACTGAAACCTCGCCCGTGATCGCGGTGAACACGCCGGGATCCAACCGGCTCGGCACGATCGGCCGGAGGATCGGCAACGTGCAGGTCAAGCTGGCCGAGGACGGCGAACTGCTCGTGAAGGGCCCGAGTGTGTTCAGCGGCTACTGGGGGAGCCCCTCGATGACGGCGGATGCGTTCGACGCGGAGGGCTGGTTTCTGACCGGCGACATCGCGACCATCGACGCCGATGGATTCATCCGGATCACCGATCGCAAAAAGGAGCTGATCAAGACCTCCGCCGGCAAGTTCGTGGCGCCGCAGCCGATCGAGAACAGGCTCAAGGCCGACCTGTTTATCGGCCATGCCGCCATTGTCGGAGACAAGGAAAAGTACGTCGCCGCGCTGCTTCAGCCCAACTTCGATGTGCTGGAGGCCTGGGCTCGCGAGCAGGGAATCGCCTTTAACTCGCGGCGCGATCTGATCCAGAAACCGGCTGTGCTGGCACGGTATAAGGAAGCGATCAAGCGGGTGAATCGCGGGCTGGCCGACTACGAACTGCTGAAGCGGTTTGCCCTGGTAGCCGATGAGTGGTCGGTGGAAACGGGGGAGCTGACTCCTTCGATGAAGCTGAAACGGCGGGTGCTGCGCGAGCGATATGAGGGAGAAATTGCCGGGCTGTTTCGTTGAAAGCTCGAAAGGCGCGATGGGTCCGCGCCCTCCGAAAGCCCGCATCCCGCAGGACGTTTCATCCATCCGTCGGCGCAGCTGCCACCTGGTATCCGGTTCCATACTGGACACGAAATCTCCAGAGGAGGTGCAGCCGCCGGGCTGGGAGCGTGACGCTCCTCATCAGACGATTCTCATCAGACGCTTCTAGTGATGGCGGCCATCGTGCCCGCCCCCGTCGCCGCGGTTCTCGTGTCCCCCGCCGCCGTTCTCATGCGGCGCAGGCTGCTGAGCGCGTGGCTGCGCCTGGGGCGCGGGCCGTTGCTGGGCTTGCGGGGCAGGCTGCGAGCCGCGGTTGGAGTCAC
>CAXSBW010000049.1:0-6850 GCA_964235795.1 uncultured Acidobacteriaceae bacterium
CTAGTCCAGGGCGAACCAGTTGAAGTTGCCGACCGTGTTGTAGAAGCCGCCGCTGTCCATGACCAGTTGCAGCGTGTGCGGCCCTTGCGGCAGTTGCACTCCCGGCACGTCCAGCGTCTGCCAGGTCTGCCATCCCGTCGTTTCCGGCAACGAAATGGGTCCCGTGACCGCTCGTCCGTCGACCGCGAGATGGAACACCCCGCCGCCCACAGCCTTGGCCACCCTGACATGCAGGGTATAAGCCCGCGCCGTGCTGATGTTGACCGAATAGTTGAGCCAGTCGCCGGGGTTGGTATTGCCCACGTCGTAGCCGCCGCCCGTGTCCGAGCAGTTCTCGATCGCGACCGTTTCACCCGGGCGGGCATTGGCGCCACCGCTGTTATACGTCGCACCGTTCCAGTACCCGACCGACTTGCCGCCCGCGTCGAAGTTCTCGACCTCGATCTGACCTGGAATTGCCGAAGGCGTGCCGCCAAACGGGGTGCTGGGCACAAAGGGCTGCACGGCAAACCAGTTGAAGTTGCCCATGCCGGCGGTCGGCCCGTTGCCGTCCAGCGTAACCTGCATCACGTGCTGCCCAGGCAGGAGATGGAACGCCGGCGAGACCAGGGTGGTGTAGGTTTGAAAACCGTACGTGGCCGGAGCAAACAAGGTTCCGGTCGCGTTTTGCCCGTCAAACGAGACGTGAAAGTAGCCGCCCTGACCGAGCGAAGCCACCCGCGCCTGGAACTGGTACGTCCCGGCCCGCGTCACATTCACGGTATATCGCAGCCATTCCCCTTCTTTCGTGTAGCCCACATCGTAGCCGCCGCCCATGTCGCCCGTTTGCTCCACACCCACGGTCGCCGAGTCGCGATAGGTCGTCATGCCCTGGTTGGTCGTATCCAGGTTGAAGTACCCGACGCCGTTGCCGCCCTCGTCAAAGTTCTCAGCCTGCACCAGCCCCGGCAAGGTCCAGGGCGTTCCCCCAAAGGGCAGCTCCTTGCCGCCCACCGTCAGTTGCACGGTCGAGGCCGTCTGCGTATTGCCCTGCGTCCCGGTGATGGTGACCGGATACGTCCCGGCCGGTGCATTCGCCAGCGTTTCCACCGGCAGCAGGTACTGGTCCATGGAGAAATCGAGCGGCACCAGCTGACCGAACGCGCCGGACGGCAGCCCGTTGACCGCCAGCCGCACCGGTCTCCGATCGTTGCCGTAGTGATTCACCGTCACCTGGTAAGCGGTCGCGGAGCCCGGTGTCACGGTCTCGGCGGGCGGCCCGGCTGTCACGTCAAAGGTATTGCCGGGGTGCCCGGCCCAGACAAGGGTCGCCACTGCGCCCGGTGCCAGGGTGTAAGCCGCCGTGTTGCCTTTCCAGTTCAAGCTAAAGCTGCCGGCCGACGATGCACCGTTGAACACCAGCACGGCAATGGAGCCATCCGGGTTCTTGAAGGCGACATCCTGCAGGCTGCCCTCGCCGTAGCTGTTGGACGCCACCCGGTACGCACCGGCCTGCACAAACTTCGACAGCTGGCCCAGCACGTAGTACTCCACGTTGCGGGTCACGGTCGCCGGGGTCGTGCTCGTGTCCACCGTCACCACGCCGCGGCAGTTGTTGCAGCCGTTCTCGACCGTGGGCCCTGCGTTTTGATCCAGGTCCATGTTCCAGAAGACGACCGACTTGCCCCAGTTTCGCAGCACATCGATAACCTCGTGCTCCGTGTCGTAGGCCAGGTTCTGGGCAAATACCGGCGCATACGAGCCACCCGTGCACTCGGTGAAGTAGATCGGAATGCTGTTGTCCAGGTCATGCACGGCATTCTGCGCGTCGGGCGCGCTGCCGCCGTAGCAGTGGAACGAGACGCCGGCCAGGTAGCGCCGCACCGACGGATCGGCGGCCAGGGTTTCCGGGTATTTCGGGTCGTCCCAGTTGTGCTCGTAGCCCAGGATGCCGGGTGTCACCTCGCTGCGGCTCGTGGCCTGCCCCACCGCATGTTGCGGGTGCAATCGCTCCAGCGCGGGGCCGAGATACCCGGCAATGAAGCGGCCTTCGTCCGCCGCGTTCATATACATCGTTGGGTAGCCGGTGCTTTCGTTGGTCGGTTCGTTCTGCACGGCCACGTAGTCGATCGGAATGCCGTTGCTCTCGTACGCCTGCACAAACTTCGTGAAGTACTTCGCCAGTGCCGGAAAGTTCACAGGGTCCAGCGTGCCGGCATTCAGGCTGTCGGTGGTTTTCATCCACGCGGGCGCCGACCACGGCAGCGCAAAGACCTTCAGGTTCGGGTTGACGGCGAGCGCCGCCTGGATCGTCGGAATGATGTACGCCCGGTCGTGAGCGATGGAAAACTGCTGCATGTCGGGATCGGTCGCGCCCGGTGCCACGTCGTCGTAGCTGTAGCTGCTCAGGGCCAGGTCGGTCGCGCCCATCGGCTGCCGCAGAAAGCTCAGGTGGATGCCGTCGGGGCTGAACAGGTCGTTCATCAGCGAAGCGCGCTGAGCCGCGGTCAGCTTGTTCCAGACCAGATACGCGCCGGAGTCGTTAAAGGTCGCGCCCACGCCTTCGAGTCGCTGGTAGCGGATCGAGTCGTCGACCGTGATGGGCAGCTGTGTGCCGGTACCGGGAACAAACTGCACCCCGGCCTGCGGGGAGAGCAGCTGTGTCTGGTCCGCGGTGGTTTCAACCACACGGATGGACTGGGCGTGAGCCGCGGCAGCGGCACTCAACAGGCACAGCCCTGCTGAAAAGACCTGAATACGGCGCCGGGCGCGAAGAGGGCGGAAAGGCAGGGTCATGGCAAATCCTTCTGGAAAGAGTGGAAACAAGACGATCAGGCTCAGCCGGAGAGCACTCTTTTCAGGAGCGCTGCCATGAGCACCCTTCTGTTATCCCAGTGCAGCAAGGCATGTCAAATGCGAGTACAAGCGGTGTGCAATCGCCGGACAGTACGGTGCATCCCAAGGGTTATGACCACCAGCAAAGACCCCATCGCCAAACTTGCCGAGCGGCAAACATGGACCGCCTCGGCGGAGATCCCGGTGCAGGAGGCGGTGCATGCCGCTTTCGCCAGACTGGGACCGGCCGGTCACACGGTCCGCAACCTGCTGCACGGCACCTGGCTGCACCAGCCTCTTCATGCCATCCTGGTGGAGGTCCCGGTCGGCTCCTGGACCGGCACCGTGGTCTTCGACACGATTGCCGCTTTTTCCGGCAGCCGCGCCATGGACACCGCCGCGGATGCGACCAACATCCTGGGGCTGGTGGGAGCCGTCGCCGCCGCGGCCACCGGGCTCAACGACTGGGCCGACACCACGGACGAAGCCCGTCGCATCGGTGCCGTTCACGGCTCGCTCAACGTGGTCGCGCTGGCGCTGTTCGGGGCTTCGTGGCTCGCGCGCCGCAAACCCGCATCCCGCAAAACCGCGCGGGTACTGGCAGGCTTCGGCTTTGTCACCGTCGCGCTTTCGTCGCACCTGGGCGGCAACCTGGTCTACGAGCATGGCATCGGCGTCCAGGACAACCAGCCGTTACGCTAACCGATGCCCTGACGCTGTGCGATGCGGAGATCGTGGCTTTTCCGCCGGAAAAGCCACCCCTCGCCGTCCTCGAACCCTATACAGCTCAAAGTACAGCTTCAAGGCACAGGCAGGGCCCGCACCCGGGCGGCGGGCAGACGGACTCGCACCACGGTGCCCCGGCCCGGCTCGCTTTCCATCTCGATCGAGCCCCCGGCGCGCTCACAGATGGCTTTGCAGATCGCAAGTCCCAGCCCTGTTCCTCCGCCGCGACGATCGCGCGCGTCGTCGGCCCGGTAAAAGGGTTCAAACACGTGGGGCAGCGCCGACGGGTGCACCCCATCGCCTTCGTCGTGTACTTCCAGCGACACCTCGGTTTCCCCGGCAGACCCGACACGGACCACCACCCGGCCTCCCGCCCGGCTGTGCCGCACTGCATTCTCGATCAGGTTCAGGCAGAGAAGATCGCAGTCCCGCTCCGAAACTCCGTTTGGAACCAGGGCGGGACCGGACCCTTCCCTCTCGATGCGAACCCCGTGCAACTGCGCCATCGGCTCAAGCGCGCGCAGCGCCTCGACAGCGCGCAGGCCCAGGTCGTGGGGGTTGCTGCGCTCAACCGACGGGGGCTCCGGGCGACTCGCGCGCGCCAGCGCCAGCATCTGCCGCACTGTCGCTTCCATGCGATCGCAGTCCCGCAGACTGACCGCGAGGCCCCGGGCGTACTCTCCAGTCGAGCGCGGCCGCAACAGCAGCAGCTGCAGTGATGATTTCACGATCGCCACGTCTGTTTTCAGCTCATGCGCGGCGTCGCTCGAAAAGCGCGCCTGCCGCTCAAATGACTGCTGCAGCCGTTGCACCGAGGCCAGAATCGCAGCCGATAAAGGAGCCAGTTCCGCGGTCGCGGAAGCACTCGGGGGCGGCGAAAAGCTCCAGCTTTCCACGGAAATGCCGCCGGCGGCCTTTGCCAGCTCATGCAACGGAGCCAGTGCGCGACGCAGCAGTGTTCCGAGCAGCGCGGTCGTCAGCAGCAGCACGGCTGCCGTGGTCAGCCCGTAAAAACGAACCGCGGCCCCTATCTCCTCACGCAGGTGGCGGGCCGGGGTGCCGTACAGCACGGTGATCGCATGCGGCTTGCCGCCGGCCTCTCCCGGATCCACCACACGGGTGCCCCGCAACACAACAAACCGGAAAGGCCGCCCGCCCGCGCGAACCGAAACGCGATCGCGCCCGTCCGTTTCCAGTGCCGCGGCCGCTGCACCGCCGGGCGAATCGGGTTGGTTCCAGTTGGGCGAATGGCCCAGTACGCGCCCCTCACCCTTGCCCGCGGCGCTTTGCTCCAGGACCTCGTACAGGTCACCGTCCGGCACCTCCAGCCCGCGCGTATCCAGCACCACGTTGTCCCCGGGGTCGTCCGCATCGCCCACCGCGCCCAGCAGCGCTGCGGCCCGGCCCTGCAGCCTGTCATCAAACGCCCGAAAGCGGGTGTGGTGTTCATGGGCCGCGGTCGCCACCAGCAGCAACACCGCCGCCAGGCACTCGATCAGCAACACGGCCCCGATCGCGCGGCGCAGGATCGAGTGCCGCTTCACCCCTTCCCCCTGCCTTTTGCCGGCTTTGCCTCAGCCGGGATCGACAGCCGGTAGCCGCGGTGTCGCAGGGTTTCAATCAAAGGGGTGGCGTCATCGGAGTGCAGCTTGCGCCGCAGGTTGGACATGTGCGCTTCGATCACATTGGAGTGATGCTGCCAGTTGAAGTCATATAAATGCTCCAGCAGCTCCTGCTTGGAAACGACCGCGCGCGGCCGGTGCGCCAGGTAAGCAAGAATGCGGAACTCGGTCGGGGACAGGTCCACCGCGCGGCCGTCCCGGTCCACCGTCTGCTCCAGCGTGTTGATCGAAACATTGCCGGCCTGCAGGGTGGGGTGGGCTACCCCCTTGCCGCGCCGGATCAGGGCCTTGGCCCGGGCCAGCAGCTCGCCAAGATCAAACGGTTTGCTCAGGTAATCGTCCGCGCCGGCGTTCAGCAATTCAATGACCGACTCGGCCCCCTCGCGCGCCGTCAGGATCAACACGGGGGTGCGGTCGCCCCCGGCGCGCAGGTGCCGCAACAGGGCGAGGCCACCCTGGCCGGGCAGCATCAGATCCAGAATCAGCAGGTCATAGTGGGCGGTACCGGCCAGCTCCTCGCCCAGCAGGCCGTTGTCGGCATGGTCCACCGCCATGCCGCTTTCGCGCAGGGCCGCCGACAGGTTTTCTGCCAGCCGCGTCTCATCTTCAACGACCAATACCCGCATGGAGCGCTCCGCTTCCCGGCGCTTTTATCCTAATCCGCCGCCGCCGTCCCCCATTCCTGCAACCAACTTTTTAGAAATGATTTCCGGCGCGCATCTATCGGTCCGGCAAGGCAGCGGTGTACCCTTGGCTGCGACGAGGTCAAGAAACTTTCCCTCGCTTCAAAAAAGTCTGAGAAGGTGAAACCCATTTCGCCAGGGTATGCGTTCTATGAATAGAAAGCTCACCGAACAGGGCTCTCCGGAGACCGACAGCGCCCTGCTGCATGGGGTAGTGTCGGGCGATGACAAAGCCATGGTCACGCTGTTCGACCGCCATTCTCCCCTGGTCTATGCGGTGGCTTTGCGGGTTTTGGGCGATCCCTCGGGGGCCGAGGATATCGTGCAGGACACATTCTTGCGCATCTGGCGCAAACCGCCGGCGATCGAAGCACAAACCGGGAGCCTGGCCGGCTGGTTCGCGGTTCTGGCTCGCAACCGCGCCATCGATCAGCTCAGAAAGCGGCGGCCAACCGAGTCCCCGGACGACGTGGTTCTTCTTTCCAGGGTCGATGTCGGGGCGGAAGGGGAACACAATTTACTGCTGGCTCGCGCGCGCCATATGATGGACGCCCTGCCGGAGGAGCAGCAAACAGTGTTGCATCTGGCGTTTTTTGACGGTCTCAGCCATTCCGAGATCGCCGACCGGCTCGGCAGTCCGCTCGGCACGGTAAAAACCCGGCTCAGGCGTGCCGTCCTGACGCTGAGAAAGGCGGCGGGCGCGTGAACGAACATATTGACGTAGAAGACCTGGCGATGTTTGCACTGCTGCTGCTGCCCGAGGAAGAGGTCGGGGCGGTTCGCGCGCACCTGCGGGGTTGCGCGGTGTGCAGCGAAGAGCTCCACCACGTACGAGAAGACCTGGCCACCTATGCGCTGGCCGTCGAGCCGGTCGCCCTGCCATCCTCGGTTCGCGAACGCTTTCTGGGTTCGCTCGCCGAGGGCGCGACCGTAGCCGCGGGACAGTTCGCGGCCTCGCCGAATGGAACACCGTCGGCCGCCACGGGGACGGCTCGGGTTCCGGCC
>CAXSBW010000049.1:6950-17397 GCA_964235795.1 uncultured Acidobacteriaceae bacterium
CCGGTCCGGCTTCAAGCCCGGCTTCAAACCCGGCTTCAGGGCCGCTTCTGTGCTGGGCTGGGCCGGCTGGGCGGTAGCGGCGGCCCTGGGACTGGTCGCGTTCGGCCTGCGGCAGGATCGCAACACCCTCCAATCGGCACTGAGCACGCAGAATGCACAGACAGCCCGCCTGGAAAGCGAAGCGGCCAGGGCCCGGCAGCTGGTGTCCACACTGACCGGGCACTCGGCGGTGCGCGTCAATCTGACCACCCCCAAGGCCCCGGCCTTGCCTTCGGCCCGCGCCACCTACGATCCCCAGTCCGGGACGTTACTGCTGGTTGCCAGCAGCCTTCTTCCTTTGCCGCCGGCAAAGGTATATGAGCTTTGGCTGATCCCGGCCGATGGCGGCGCTCCGGTCGCCGCGGGTACCTTTTCACCGGACGGACACGGCAATGCCAGCGTTCTGCTGCCTCCGCTGGGTGGAGCGCGAGTGGCCAAGGCGTTCGGCATTACACAGGAAGGAGTCGGCGGATCCCCGACCCCGACCATGCCGATCCTTCTGGCAGGTGCCCCGTCCTGAGGCAGTCATTGATTCAATGGGGCTGCCATGCCCCGCAATGGTTACTTAAGGGTGATAAAGCTGAAAAGAATTTGCACATTCATTCGCCAAAACCGCAATCCGAACGGTAATCTGGGAACGTTTTAAAGACAACGGTGGGAACCACCTCAGCACCGGTTGAAGAGAAGGCTATGGATAATTTGAAATCGGTAATGCAAAACAAAGTTTCGCGCCGGAAGTTTATCGCCGGTGTGAGTGCAGGCATGGGAGCCACAGCAGCAGTGACCTTCGCCGCCGGGTGCGACGACCACCATTACACGGCACCGACGACACCCGCTCCGACCGCCTATACCGATAACGACATCCTCAACTTCGCATTGAATCTGGAGTATGTGGAGTCCGAGTATTTCCTGGCCGGCGTGACTGGAACTGGCCTGACACTGGCCTCCGACATCGGAGCCAAGCCCGGCCCTGTGACCGGCGGCAAAAAAATAGATTTCACGGCGACCTTGCCAACCGTGACCGGCGCGGCAGTTTCCGGCGCAGTGATTGAACAGTATGCGGTGGAGCTGGCCAATATTGAGATCACGCACCTCCGCACCCTGCGCGCCGCGCTGGGTTCGGCCGCTATCGACCGTCCCACGATCGACTTCACCGCCGGTTTCGCCGCGGCAGCCACTGCTGCCGGCATCGCGCTTCCCAGCAAGGCACCGTTTGATCCGTTTGCCGATCCTTACAGCTTTGTCCTCGGCGGTTTCCTTTTCGGCGACGTGGGCGTGACGGCACTGCACGGCGCAGCCACCCTCATCAAGGACAAGAAAACAGCCTTGCCGCTGGCCGGCGGACTGCAGGGTGTCGAATCCTACCAGGCTGCGGAACTGCGGACCATCCTGGCCTACCTGGGCGACCCGTTCCTGACTTATGCCAACCAGATCGCGGCGCTTCGCGCGAACGCGAGCGGCGTAACCGGCACAACCGGCGGAGCGGACGCACCCATCGGTTCCAACGCAAATGGCAAGGCCAGCGTTCAGATCGTGCCGACCGACTCGAACTCGATCGCCTACGACCGGAACTTCGACCAGGTTCTCCACATTGTGTACCTGGACGCCAAGGCCGGTGTAGTGTCAAGCGGCGGCTTCTTCCCTGCCGGTCTCAACGGCAACATCAAGGCATCGGCCTCCTAAGCACGGCGGGAAACGAAGGAAAAGACAT
The DNA here is from genome assembly GCA_964235795.1 of uncultured Acidobacteriaceae bacterium. Classification (GTDB taxonomy): domain Bacteria; phylum Acidobacteriota; class Terriglobia; order Terriglobales; family Acidobacteriaceae; genus EB88. The sequence continues at coordinate 8,701 of CAXSBW010000049.1, forward strand.
GGAGAATGTGATGGAAATGCAACAACTGGAAGAAAAGAAGAGCAGCCGCCGTTCGGCGCTGCTGATGGGCGGAGCCGCCCTGGCCGGCCTGGCGCTGAGCCGCAATGCAAACGCGCAGGCCGCCGCCATTACGGATGCCGACATCCTGAACTTTGCCTTGAACCTCGAGTACCTGGAAGCAACGTTCTACTCGCTGGCGGTCAATGGTACGATCCTCGACACCTCGCTGACCGGCGGCATGAAAAGCGGCAGCGTGACCGTTAAAACCGGCACCAAGGTCGATTTCAGCTCGAACCCGGTTCTCGCGTCGTACGCCGCGGAGACTGCCAACGACGAGCTGAACCACGTCAAGTTCCTCAGCTCGGCATTGGGTTCAAGCGCGGTTGTGATGCCGGATATCGACCTGCTGAACAGCTTTCACATGCTGGGATCATTGGTCGGGGCACCGAACTTCGATCCGTTCGCGGATATCAACAGCTTCCTGCTGGGCGCATTCATCTTTGAGGATGTCGGCGTGACGGCGTACCAGGGAGCGGCTCCTTCGATCAGCGACCTGACCTACCTGGACAAGGCTCTCGGCATCCATGCGGTCGAGGCCTATCACGCGGGCGCGATTCGGACGCAGATCTTCGCGGCCGGTGCCTCGCTACAGGCTACCTCGCAACAGATCGCGGCAGTTCGCGCGAAGCTGGACGGATCCAACCCGGACGGCACCGTGGGCGCCGGGGACGATATCGGCGTCGGCAGCATGACCTACACAACCATCCCCGGTGTGGGCAGCACGGTGGTCGATGTGAATGCCAAGACCGGCCTGACCAACGTCCGCACACCGCAGCAGGTGCTGAACATCGTGTACGGCAATGCCACGGCGACACCGGGCCTGTTCTTCCCAAAGGGGATGAACGGTACCATCAAGTAGTTTTCTCACGCACCCTCACCCCAAAAGCGCCGGGCTCCCGCCCGGCGCTTTTGAGCGTTTGCGTGGCTTAGAATAGCCTTGCGAGTCGAGGCGCCGGCGTGGAAATGAATGAAGTTCAGGAGTTGCACGAACAGCACGAACACGCCCACGAAGGCGCGGCCGCCGGACTCAAGCCTGTCTCCTTTTCCATGAGCGTGCTGGCTGTGCTGGTCGCGGTGATCACCGTGCTGGGCCATCGCTCCCATACTGAAGCCGTGCTGATGCAGGCCCGTGCCAGCGATCAGTGGAACCTATATCAGGCCAAAAAAATCCGGCAAAACGACACCCAAATCGCTGTGGACCTCCTGGGGAGTCTGGCCACCCGGGACACGGCCGTGACCCAGTCCACCATCGCCACTTACAAGGCCCATGTGTCCAAATGGAACGAGGACACAGCAGGTACGCAGGAAGCGGCGAAAAACTTCGAGGAGTCGGTGGAGCGAGCCGAGCGCAAGGGCGGCCGGTTTGACCTGAGCGAAGCCCTGCTCGAAATCGCGCTCGTCGTGACGTCCATCACCCTGCTGACTCGCCAGCGCATCTACTGGGTGCTCGGCATGGTCTTCGGGCTCATCGGCATCGTCGTGGCCGCGCAGGGTTTGCTGCTGCACGGAGCGAGAATGTGACCGGGATGCGCGTCTTCATCCTTCTCCTCCTGATCTTCTGCTCCGCGCTCGGCGGCTTTGCGCAGAACGGCGTCATCGCCGTCGACCATGGTCCGAACGCACTCGTGCAGGAGCGCAAACACTACGTCGTGCTGGTTTCGCTCGACGGCTTTCGCTGGGACTATGCAAAGCGATACGGTGCGAAAAATCTGCTCGCGATTGCGAAAGTGGGAGCCAGCGCGCCCGACGGCATGCTCCCATCGTACCCGTCCGTGACTTTTCCGAACCACTACACGCTCGTGACCGGGCTTTACCCGGAGCACCACGGCATCGTCGCCATGAGCTTCTTCAACGACGACCACACAAAGCGCTTCAGCTACAACGATCCGGAGTCGAGCTCGGACGGCAGCTGGTATGGCGGCACTCCTTTATGGGTGCTGGCTGAGCAGCAGGGCATGCGCGCGGCCTGTTATTTCTGGCCGGGGTCCGAGGCCGCCATCCAGGGGGTGCGTCCTTCGTACTACCTCCATTACGACGACAAGCGGCCTAACCCCGAGCGGGTCGACCAGGTGCTCGCGTGGCTGCGGCTGCCCGATGCACAGCGGCCGCACTTTCTCACGCTGTACTTTGCCGATGTAGATCACGCCGGCCACCAGTTCGGCCCGGAAGCCCCGCAAACCCGCGCGGCCGTGCTTGCGCTGGACGCGATGATCGGCAGGCTTCGCGCCGGCATCAACGGCCTGCACCTACCGGTCGACCTGGTTGTGGTCAGCGACCACGGCATGATCGCGACCGAGGGCGACTGGATCGATCTGGACAAGTACGCCGACCTTTCGCATTTCCAGACCGCGGGATCGCTGCTGTACCCGGCGACCGAAGCGGATGCCCAGGAGGCGTACCGGCGACTCAAGATCGCCGACAGCCATTTCGCCGTGTATCGCCGGGCGGACATGCCGAAGGACCTGCACTTCAATAGCAATGGCCGCGAGGGCGACCCGGTTGTGGTGCCGAACGGGCCGGTCGCGATCCGGGCTCATGCGCCCGAAGCGGGCAAACCGGACCATCCCCCGAACCCAGGCTCGCACGGCTACGACCCGCGGCAGATGCCCGAGATGAAAGCCGTCTTCTACGCGGAAGGCCCGGATATTCGGCCCGGCACCCGGCTCAAGCCGTTTGAAAACGTGAATGTGTACCCGTTGATCGCCCAGATCCTGGAACTCGCCGCGCCGCCGGTCGATGGCAGCGCCGGCGTGTTGGCTCCCGCGCTGCGGCCTGCTCAGGACCGCGCAACCGGCACCCCGCCGAGATAGGTCGCCAGCAGCGTACCGTCGGGGGCGAGCACATTGAGGTCCGCCCGCGCGCCCACGCGGAGGACTCCGGCGTCCAGCCCGGCCATGCGCGCCGGGTTCCGCGTGACTGCCTGCACCCCGTTGACGAGCGCCACGCCTCCCTCCCGCAGGTAGTTGCGCAGCCCTTGTTCCAGCGTCAGGGTCGACCCCGCCAGCGTGTCCTCACCCGTGATCGCGCGGCCCCCGGCGACGCGAACGTCCAACTCGCCCAGCTTGTAGGCCCCATCCGGCATGCCGGCGGCGCTCATCGCATCGGTGATCAGAACGGCGCGATCCGGCCCTTTGGCGCGGGCAAACAGCCGAACCATTGCCGGCGCAACATGAAAGCCATCGCAGATGAGTTCGGCGTAGAGCGTGTCGTCGGTCAGCGCCACGCCAAGGATGCCGGGCTCGCGATGGTCGAGCCTTCGCATGGCATTGAAGGTATGAGTGGCCGATCGCGCGCCGGCCCGGATCGCCGCCTCGGCCGCCTCCAGCGGCGCGTCGCTGTGCCCGATCGAGATCGTGACGCCGCGACGAACGGCATGGGCGATCAGTTCAAGCGCGCCCGGCAACTCCGGGGCGATCGTCATCAGGGTCACGCGGCCCTCGGCGGCCTCCCACATGGCATCGAAGAACTCGACCGACGGCTCGAGCAGGTCGTGCGGCGGATGCGCGCCGCGCTTGGGGTGCGACAGGAATGGACCTTCCAGGTGGATGCCGAGGGGGCGCGCTTGGCCGGGCGCAGCGGGGCGCGCCAGCTCGCGCGCCAGCCCCGCCAGCGACCGCAGGGTGACGTCCTTCGGCGCCGTGATGGTGGTCGGCAGGTACGCGCCCACGCCGTGCCGGGCCACAAAGCGGTTCACGGTCCCGAGCGCTTCCGGCGTCGCTTCCATCACGTCGCGGCCGCAGCAGCCGTGCGTGTGCACGTCAAGAAAAGCCGGGGCCAGGATGGCACCGGGGTAGTCATGGTGCTCGACGTTCTGAGGTGCCTCGTCCGACAGCCGGCTGCCGACGCTCACGACTAGACCGTCTTCCAGCACAATAACGGGGCCATCCATCAGGCCGTGTTCAGTCACAAGGGCGGCGGCGGTTAAAAGCGTACGCATGCTTTTCCACTGTACATTCCCGGTGTCCGGCGAACTTTCTGTCGCCGGAACGACAGTCCAGCGAGCATCCAAACGGCCATGGCAAAAGCAGGAGCAGGTCAGGCGGCGGGCGCACCATGGGAGGCGCTGCACCGCGAAGCGCGGCGGCGGTTCGGGGTGCAGCGGCTGCGGCCGGGGCAGCGTGAGGTGATTGAGGCGATCTTTGCCGGGCGGGATGCAGTGGCTCTGATGCCGACCGGGGCGGGCAAAAGCCTTTGTTATCAGCTGCCGTCGCTTTTTCTACCCAGGGCGGTGGTCGTCGTGTCGCCCCTGCTGGCGCTGATGGAGGACCAGCGAAGCAAGGCCGAAGAGGCGAAGATCGCGGTTGAAAAGATCGACTCGACCCTGACGGCCGGCGAGCAGGAAGAGGCCGCCGAGGCGGTGGAAGAAGGGCAGGCGCGGCTGGTCTATGTGACGCCGGAGCGCCTCGAAAAGCCGGAGTTCCTTGAAACCCTGCGGGAAAGCGGGGTGAGTCTGCTGGCGGTCGATGAGGCACACTGCATTTCGCAGTGGGGGCATGATTTTCGCCCGGCGTACATGGCGCTGGGCTATGCGCGGCAGCAGCTGGGCAACCCGCCGGTGGTGGCGCTGACCGCAACGGCGACTGAAACAGTGGTCGAGGAGATCGTCAAACAGCTAGGCATGCGCAACCCGGTGATGGTGAACACCGGCACGGAGCGGGCAAACCTTGTCTTCCAGGTGACCCACACGGTGAACGCGGAGGCGAAGCGTCGGCGGATCGGCGAGTTGCTGGCGGAGGAGACCGGCTCGGGGATTGTGTACACGGCCAGCGTGAAGTCGGCGACGGAGCTCTACGAGTGGTTGAAGGACGCGGGCGTTTCGGTGGGGCGCTACCACGGCAAGCTGCCGGCGCGGGAGCGAGAAGCGATGCAGGCCGCGTTCATGGCGGATGAGTACAAGGTGCTGATCGCGACCAAGGCGTTCGGCATGGGGGTGGACAAGCCGAATATTCGCTTTGTGTACCACTACGAGTTTCCGGACTCGCTGGAAAGCTACTACCAGGAGGCGGGCCGTGCGGGGCGCGACGGGGCTCCGGCACGGGCGGTGCTGTTGTTTCGGTTGGAAGACAAGCGGATCCAGGGATTTTTCATGCTGGGGCGGTACCCGCGGCTGGATGAGCTGCGGGCCGTGATGCTGGCGCTGGAGGAGCCCGGCGGGGCGCAGACCGTGGCGGAGCGCGCCGGGGTGGGGCGACGGCGGGTCGAGGCAATCCTGCAGATCCTGCGCGGAGCCGGGATGGTGGAGCGGCGCGACGGAGGCTATGCGCGGGTGGGCGATGGCTTCGACGATGCGGCGCTGGAAAGCCTGATCGCTCACTTTACCGAACGTGGCGGCGACGACCGGAAGCGACTCGAAGAGATGATGCGCTATGCGGAAAGCCCGGGGTGCCGCAAGCAGATGATGCGGGTGTACTTCGGCGAAGAGACCGGGGATTTATGTCGGCAGTGCGACAACTGCATGGTGGGCGAGCGAGCGGAACTTCCGCAAAGCAGTCGCGAGGATACCGGGGTGTCGGTGGAGCTGGCTGTCGGAACCATGGTGACGACCGCGCCGGAAACGCTGCCGTCGCGGGAAGAACCGCTATTCAGCAAGGGCAACACGGTGCGGCATGCGAAGTTCGGCGCCGGGCGCGTTGTGGAGGTCGACGGGGAAAACCTGCTGGTGCGCTTTGATGGGGGCATCAAGCGGGTGCGGCCGGGCTATCTCAAGGCTGTGTAAAAGGTTCCAGCTTTCGTTTTGACTCTGCTTCCAGTCTCGCCTGGCGATTCGTTCCAGCGTGTGATCGGCCGCCTGCCGCTGCTTTCCTGCTCGAAGCAGACATGTTCAATGCCGGCCGCGAAGAGCCGGGCGACGGCGCGGCATCTCGCGGCCCGAGGCTGAATGTGCTGTTGCAAGGGGACGCAATCTCGGCCCGGCACCTCAGGGTCGACTGTATGCAGGGAAATGCGGCGATATGAGTTTTCCACCTCATTTTGTTGACCAAGGCGAAGAAAAAGCGAATATAGTCATTCCAGAGCGATAGACCTTTTCTCTATTGCGGACTTGTTTTTCACAGCCCCTAGTGTTTCGCACGGTCCTGACTACCAGATATAGTGGCTACACCACTCCAGCGTATGGCCGGATCAACCGGAATACGCATGCAGCAGCAGGATCACCTCAGCACCAAGCACCGCCGGCTCACTCGCTCGCAAGGGTGAATAGGCAGAAATGAGACCGCTCTTGGCCGACTCGCAGACCTCAGTTCAAAGCACACTCGCCGATGTCATCCCCGACTTTCCGCTGCCGGAAGCCCCGCCGCAGATGCAGGTGCGCAAGCGCAACGGCGGCCTGGAGCCGGTGGACGTGAACAAGATCGTCAAGGCGGTGCAGCGGTCCTCGCACGGCTTGTCGCATATTGACCCGATGCGGGTCGCGTCGAAGACGATCGGCGGCTTGTTCAACGGAGCGACGACGCGGGAGCTGGACTCGATCTCGATCCAGACCTCGGCGGCCCTGATCGCGGAAGAGCCGGAGTACTCCAAGCTGGCGGCGCGACTGCTGCACGCGACGATTCTGAAAGAGGTGGCCGGACAAAATATCTACTCGTTTTCGCAGTCGATCGAGCTGGGCTATGAGCAGGGCTTGATCGGCGAGGCGGCGATCGAGTTTGTGCGCGACAACGCACGAAAACTCAACAATGCGATCGACGACGATTTTTCGGATCGCTTTGAGTATTTCGGGCTGCGGACCGTGTACGACCGCTACCTGCTGCGCCACCCCATCACGCGCAAGGTCATTGAAACGCCGCAATACTTTTTTCTGCGCGTGGCCTGCGGCCTGGCCCTGACGGTGAATGAAGCGATTCCCTTTTACAAGCTGCTGGCCGCGCACGACTACATGCCGTCGTCGCCCACGCTGTTCAATTCGGGGACCAAGCACCCGCAAATGTCGAGCTGCTACCTGATCGACTCGCCGCAGGATTCGCTTGAGGGCATTTACGACATTTACAAGCAGGTGGCGCAGCTGTCGAAGTTTTCAGGCGGCATCGGCCTCGCGTTTCACCGGGTGCGGTCCGAAGGCTCGTTGATTCGCGCGACCAACGGGCTTTCAAACGGGATCGTGCCGTGGCTGCGAACGCTCGATGCGTCGGTCGCGGCGGTGAACCAGGGCGGCAAGCGCAAGGGCGCGGCCTGCGTCTACCTGGAGCCGTGGCACGCGGATGTGGAGTCGTTCCTGGAGCTGCGCGACAACACCGGCGACGGGGCACGCCGCACCTACAACCTGAACACCGCCAACTGGATCCCGGACCTGTTTATGCGCCGGGCCGATACGGACGGGATGTGGTCGCTGTTTGACCCGAAAATCGTGCCGCACCTGACGGACCTGTTCGGGCCGGAGTTCGACGCGGCGTACGAGGCGGCGGAACGCGAAGGACTGGCGATGCGCCAGGTCAAGGCGCGCGACCTGTATGCGCGCATGATGCGGACGCTGGCCGAAACCGGCAATGGCTGGATGACGTTCAAGGACACGACCAACCTGCGCTGCAATCAGACGGGCAAACCGGGCAACGTGGTGCACCTGTCGAATCTGTGCACGGAGATCACGGAGGTGACCTCGAACGACCAAACGGCGGTGTGCAACCTGGGCTCGGTGAACCTGGGGCGCCACGTGGTGAACGGGCGCTTCGACTTTGAAAAGCTGGCCGCGACGGTGCGCCTGGCAGTGCCGATGCTCGACCGCGTGATCGACATCAACTATTACCCGGTGCCGCAGGCGGCGGGGTCGAACGCGCAGTGGCGGCCCGTGGGCCTGGGCGTGATGGGCCTGCAGGATGTGTTTTTCCAGCTGGGGATGGCGTTCGACTCCCCTGAAGCGCGGGAGCTTTCGACGCACATCCAGGAGGAAATCTACTACCACGCGCTGGTGGCTTCCTGCGACCTGGCCGAGAAAAACGGGGCGCACCCGGCGTTCGCCGACACGCGCGCGGCGCATGGGCATTTGCAATTCGACCTGTGGGGCGTGCAGCCGAAGGACGTGGCGCGCTGGTCGGTCTTGAAGAACCGTATTCGCGAGCACGGGCTGCGCAACTCCCTGCTGATCGCGATCGCGCCGACCGCGACCATTGCCTCGATCGTGGGCTGCTACGAGTGCATCGAGCCGCAGATCTCCAACCTGTTCAAGCGCGAAACGCTGTCGGGCGAGTTTCTGCAGATCAACCGCTACCTGGTCGAGGAGCTCAAGGCGCGCGGCATCTGGAACGAGGACGTCCGGACGCGAATCAAGATGGCCGAGGGCAGCGTGCAGGGCCTGACGGAGCTGCCGGAGGACATTCGCCTGCGCTACCGCACGGTGTGGGAGATGCCGATGCGCGCGATTATCGACATGGGCGCGGCGCGCGGGGCGTATATTGACCAGTCGCAATCGCTGAACCTGTTCGCGGAATCGCCGAATATCGGCCGGTTGAGCTCGATGTATATGTACGCGTGGAAGGCCGGGGTCAAGACGACCTACTACCTGCGCTCGCGGCCTGCGACACGGATCGCGAAGACCACCGTGGGGCAGGCGGCGCAGGGGAACTCCGTGGTCGCAGCTCCGGCGGCAATCGTGGATGCCGTAGCCTGCTCGCTCGACAACCCGGAAAGCTGCGAGGCCTGCCAGTA
>CAXSBW010000049.1:17497-23876 GCA_964235795.1 uncultured Acidobacteriaceae bacterium
GATGCCGTAGCCTGCTCGCTCGACAACCCGGAAAGCTGCGAGGCCTGCCAGTAGTCACCCGCGCGGTGCGGCTGGCCGCGCTTCGCACAAGCGCTGCGGACGCGCAGCAGGATTCGCTCCATAGCTCGATTACCGTTTCAGCCGAAGTTTAGGGAGAGTCACAATGTCGTCATCCGTCGTTGTACCCGATTCGATTCTCGACCCAGGGATGTGTCTGACCCTGCGTCCCATGAAGTACCCCAACTTTTTCGAGATGTTCAAGGACGGCATTAAAAACACCTGGACGGTTGAGGAGATCGATTTTTCAACCGATCTGGTCGACCTGAAGCAGCGGCTCACCCCCGCCGAGGTCCACGTCATCCAGCGCCTCGTCGCGTTCTTCGCAACCGGCGATTCGATTGTCTCGAACAACCTGGTGCTGAACCTTTACAAGCACATCAACTCGCCGGAAGCGCGGCTGTACCTGTCGCGGCAACTCTACGAGGAAGCCGTGCATGTGCAGTTTTACCTGACGCTGCTCGACAACTACATCCCGGAGCCGAGCGAGCGCAACGCGGCTTTCGCGGCAGTCGATAACATTCCGTCCATCGCGAAAAAAGCCGAGTTTTGCATGAAGTGGATGGACTCGATTGAGCGGATCGACACGCTTGAGAATGACGAGCACCGGCGGCAGTTTCTATTGAACCTGATCTGCTTCGCGGGCTGCATCGAGGGGCTGTTCTTTTTCTCGGCGTTTGCCTACGTGTACTTTTTCCGCTCGCGCGGCATGCTGCACGGCTTGGCGGCCGGCACCAACTGGGTGTTCCGCGACGAAAGCGCGCACCTGGAGTTCGCGTTTGAAGTGGTCAACACGGTGCGCGAACAGCACCCCGGCATGTTCGACGCGCGGATGGAGCAGCAGGTCACGCAGATGATGCGCGAAGCAGTGGACGCGGAGCTGCAGTTCTCGGAGGACCTGCTGGCCGGCGGCGTCGCGGGCCTGTCGACGCGCGACATGCGCGAGTACCTGCAATACGTGGCCGACCAGCGTTTGGAGCGGCTGGGGATGGCGAAGGTGTTCGGATCGCGCAATCCATTCCCATTCATGGACCTGCAGGATGTGCAGGAGCTGACCAACTTCTTCGAGCGCCGCGTCTCGGCGTACCAGGTCGCGGTCGAAGGCGAGGTCGCGTTTCACGAAGAGTTCTGAAATCCCCTGCGTCGCGATGTTCGGCGTGCGGAGACGGCGCTGGCGCGGCTGTTGACTCAAATACAAGAAGCGGGCCTTTTCGGGCCCGCTTCTTGTATTTACAGCACTTCCTGATGGGTCAGGATTTAGATTTTCCCTTGCCGGGGGACGATTTAGCCTTTTTGGACCTGGCGGGTTTGAGCGGTGCTTCGGCGATTGGAACCAACTGGTGGACGGGCAGCGCTTCAATATCGACCCGGTAGGTTTCAGAAGCCGGGTCGAGTGGGAGCGGCGGTGGAACCCGGACCGGTTCGGGGATGGTGGGCGTGGTCGGTGCTTCCACCGGGTTTGTACCCGTCCGACCGGTGCTTTCGATCGGCTGAAGCACTTCGACCGGCTCGAGAACTTCAACTGGCTGGAGCACTTCGACCGGCTCAAGGACTTCGACAGGCTCCACGGTCAGGATGCCGTTGCTGGAAACTGCCGCAGGCAGGATCGGGCTCGGCTTGGAGAGCCGGTAGCCCGCGTCCGCCGCGCTTTCCGTGGCAAGGGCCAGCGTTGAAGCCAGGGCTTCGACCTCCTTCGGATCGACGGTCGGGCCGGCGGTGATTTGCAGAAGCTCGGGCAGGCTGTGCCACCAGAGCAGCTCCGTATAGGCTTCCTTGTTGAAGTACGTGGTGTCGTCGTGCTCGTTCACGCCGGCGAGCCAGCGCAGGTCGGGGTCGTGCCAGGCCGCGGCAGGCAGGCCGTGGAGACGGGTGGGTGCCGCCAACGGGTTCGACAAGTCGGCCAGTTCGTCGGCCTGGACCAGAAGCAGCGCTTCGGCGTGGCGACCGTCGGGCTCAGGCTCGGACGGGCGTATGCCGGCGGCCAATGCCAGGCGGACACGGGCAGCGGCCCGCCACTTATCCTGTCCGCTGAAGTCCAGGGCGGCGAAGGATTCGGCGAGAACCGGCCGCAGGTCAAAGCGGTCGTAAAGAGCCAGTGCCGGGGTTGAGGGATCGGCCAGCGAAAGAGATTCGCCCGCCGCGGCCAGCAGGGTGTAGCCGAGCACGGGAGCCCAGACCGCACCGGCGTTGATGAGCGGGCTGCTGCTTGGCAGCACGCGCCGAGCCTCCGGCGGCCACGGCTCGGCAAACTCGGCCTCGGCGAGCGGCAGGCGCAGCAGGGCCTGCACGCGGGCGCGGAGACGGGTTTCGGTCAGGGCCTGCTCGTTCTGGGCTTCGGCATCCCGCAGCTCAGAGTCCTGTTCTGTCGCGGTGTCCGGGCCGGAGGCAGTTGAGGGGGCGGTCACAGAGACGGGTTGGGGAGCATCGGGCGCGAGCGCAGGGGCAGCCGCAATCGGCAGGTCGGGCAGTAGCTCCGGCGGCAGAGCAGGCGGCAGCTCTGGCGCAATGCGTTTACCGTACTCTTCGCGGCTGAGAGCGACGAAACGGCTCGCGCGGGTGATCCACTGCTCCAGCAACTCACTGTGGGGCAGCAGCTCGGGGCTGTCGTGGACGGTGTTCGCTGTTTGGGCGGCGAGGGTCGCGAAGTCACGAACCAGGCGCGGCTCAAGTGCCTGGCGCAAGGCCTGGTGCACAGGTTCCAGCTCAAGCTGAAGCAGGGCGCGGTCGAGGTTCTCAACACCGCGTCCGGCGAGCAGGTCGCACAGGCGATCCCAGGCGTGGGTCGCGTCCGCGCGCAGTTCGCGCCAGTCCAGCAGGACGGTGTAGCCATAGCCGCGCAGGTCGACCGCGAAGCCGCGCTCGTTGAACTCGTGGGCGCGGCGCAGGTGGTGGAGGCCAGTGGCATTGTCGCGCCAGGCCAGGATGGTGTCGTGGTCAGTCGGCAGCGCGAGCGCGTCGGTCAGCGACCGCTGGCGTAGCCGGCCCGCGCCCTTGTCCATGTAAGCCGCGGAGTGGTGCAGCGTGCCGCGGACGCCGGAGTAGCTGTTGTTATAAATGACGAGCGCCCGCTTGCCGTCCCGTTGATTCGAGAAGGCAAAGACATTTTCTTCGACATGGCCGCCATCGCCCCAGCAGTCGTAGAGCAGAAAGTTTTCACTCTCCGCGAACAGGTCGCGCTGGTGCAGCAAGGGGGAAATCTCCCGGTTGTGCCGCGCGACCAGGTCGTCGTTCGACCACTCGTCAAAGCGCGGACGGTAATACTCCATGCCGTACTTTTCCGTGAAGCCTTCCACCTGCCCGTGGCCGAACATGGGCAGGCCGGGCAAAGTGGCCATCAGCGTCGCGATGCCGAAGAACTTGTCGCCGGAGCCGAACTGGTCGATCGCGGTGCGCTCGTCCGGGTTCGACATGAAGTTGACATAGCGCTTCATGATCCCGGGATCGAACTCCAGCGTGTTCTTTAAAACCTTGCGGTAGTTGGCGTTGTCCTCGTCGCGGAGCATGACCATGAAGGCCGAGTTATACACGCGGTGCATGCCCAGTGTGCGGACAAAGTAGCCCTCCATCAGCCAGAAGGCTTCAGCCAGCAGCAGGGTGCCGGGCACTTCACGCGCGACGCGATCGACGACCTCGCGCCAGAACTCCTCGGGGATGGCGGCATCGAACTCGGAGGTGGTCATGGCGCTCTCGGCGCGTGATGGGATGGCGCCGCCGGAGCCGGGCGTGGGGAACCAGAGCCGCTGGACATGGCGCTTGGCCAGCGTCATGGCGGCGTCGAAACGGATGATGGGGAACTGGCGCGCGACCTGCAGGATGGTCTCCATGACCTGCTCGCGCACCTGCGCGCTCAGGTAGTTGAGCTGCGCGGTGTCGTTCCACGGAAAGCTCGTGCCGTCGTTGCCGTGGTAGATATATTGCTGATCGCCGGTCCACTTGTCGCGACGCAGAAACACAACGGCAGCGTCGGTCTGTTCGTAGTAGTGGTCCTCGATCTTGATCTCGACGCGGTCGTCGCCCGACAGGTCAGGCCCGTTAAAGGAGTAGGCCGGGTAGGGCGAGTCGCGGCGCGACAGAAACCACTCCGGGTGGTTGACGACCCAGGGCGAATCGATGCCCATGTGGTTGGGCACCATGTCGCTGGCAAGGCGGATGCCGTGCCGGAGGGCCCGGTCGCGCAGGGCACGATAAGCCGGCTCGCCACCCAGGTTTTCGGCGATGCGGTAGTCGTACAGCGAGTAGGCGCTGGCGACCGCGTCGGGGTTGCCGCACAGGTGCTTGATGGTCTGCGATGCGCGCGAGCGCTCCCATACGCCGATCAGCCAGAGGGCGTTCATGCCGCGGCCGGCGAGGGTCGCGAGCTCTTCGTCGGGGATCTGGTCGAGAGTGCGGATCTCGCGGCCGTAAAAGCGCGAAAGCTGGTGGAGCCAGACATAGGTGCTTTTCGCGATCATGACGGTGCGCGGCATCCAGTCCTGGTCGGGCGAAAAGTGCTCGTACTCGTGCATGCCGGCGGCGTAGTTCGGCACCTCCGCCCGGGCCTCGATGCCTTGCGCACCATGGCTGACGGGATGAGTTCGGCGCCACAACGCGACCTCTTCTTCTTTCAACACATCGCCGGCCAGCAGCACGCGGCGCAGCAGCTCGTCCACAGCAAAGCCCCACCGGGCGCGCAAACGGGCCAGCTGGTCCGACAACGAACCTGCCCCGCCGGTGACGGAAAGCAGCAGGTCGAGCAGGCCGCCGCGGCCTTCGCCGAGCTCAGGCAATGCCGAGAAAAACGCGGGAAAGCCCGCAGTCACCACTGGGTAGACCGTGGTCTCAACCAGCGGCGTTTCGTCGAAGAGCTCGCGAAACGGGGCGAAGGCAGGATTGCGGTTCGCGAGCCACAGCAGCAGCAACTCTTCAAACGCGGCTTCACGATGGGGGAAACCTTCGGTCACGCCCGCGAGCCAACCTTGCGCGGTCTGCCGGCCGGTGTAAACCTCGACGTTGGGGAACTCGTTCACAAAAGCAAGCAGCAGCCGGTCGAGCTCCGCCGGGCCGACCTGCGCGGAGAAGTGCGCCAGGGCTTCTGTGATGACCGTCGGCCTGACATGTTTACGGTAGTAGTCGAGCAGGGCGTGCGTGGCTTCGTCGATCAGGCCCATGGCGAACAGCGCGGCGGGCTGTACCCGGGTGGTGACATCGCTTTCAGCGCCGCGAGCCTCGTTCATGCGGTGCGCCAGGGTGCGGCTGCCGGCGGGGTCGGCGAAGATGGCATTGCCGTCGTAGGAGAACAGGACCCCTTCGACGCCGTAGCGGTCGCGGGCGGTGCGCGAAAAGTGAAATTCAAACATGTGGAGGTGCTTTCTCCTGGGGCGAGCAGCCCGGCTGTTCCGGTGCCGTGTTGAGCGGAATTCGTGCCTTTGAGAGAGATGCGGTAAATTCACGTCTACTTCCCTATACTGCGATCTTAGATGGAATGTTCCGTTTCATGGGGGTCTGTGGTGACGCGTCTATGCCTTTTGCTTTTCTGCTTGCTCTTCCGGGATTTTACGGCAGCTGCGCAGCAGGCACCGGCCGTTCCGCCGACAGGATTATCGGCCCAAAGCGGGTCGGAATTTCATCAGAACGTGCTGACGCTCATGAGGCTGATGGGTTTACGACAGCGCTTGTTGGAAACCCAGGACAAGGCGATGGATCAAGCAGTGGCAGCCATGGTGCAGGCTCACCCTGAGTACAGTCCACTGTTCACGCAGGAATGGGCCCGGCGTATGCGTTCGAACGCCGTAATCGACGCCTACGTGGATGTGTATGTTCGCGTCTATGAGAAATACTTCGATGCAGACGATGTCGCGGAGCTCAGTCAGAGTCTTCGCGATGTAGCTGCCTCCAAAGCATCGAGCCTTTCCGACCGGTTCAAGAACAAGCTCGGGACAGGGGCGATCAAGATGCAAAGTGAGATCGTCGGAGGCTGCACACAAGTCGGAGTGGAGTGGGGCGGGGAAACTGGGCAGCAGATTGCCCAGGAGCATCCGGAGTGGGTTGGCCCTGCGAAACCCGGCGTAAAGGACAATCAGCCGCCTCGGTGAAAAACACTGAAACTCCGGACAAGGAGCAGGAAGCGAGCTTATCCATCCCGGAAGCCAGGCACTCGGAAGGTCAGGCAAAACAGCCAGTCTCAAAATAAAACTGGCCCTAGAGCAATTCTCCTGTAAGTGTAGAGGGATCAGCGGCTGTGAACGTGGCCTTTCCCCAATGAAAGGCCACACATAGACCATCTCGGCACCATACAGCAACAGGAGAATTGCGTTAGGTGGGCCGCGAACGTACAAACGTGAAG
>CAXSBW010000050.1:0-16508 GCA_964235795.1 uncultured Acidobacteriaceae bacterium
TTCTGTGCCGCGGGGCTGATCCGGTCCGGGGTCCAGGCCGGCTCCCAGACCAGGTCCACCTGCGACTCGCTGATCTCGCGAATGCCCCCCAGCCGGTTACGAACCTGCTCGAGGATCATGGCGTGGGCGGGGCAGCCCTGGGTGGTCATCGTCATGGTCACGGCAACGCGCTGCCGGGGAAGGATGCCGGGCGCATCCGGGTCCGGCTCGATCGCAACGTTGTAGACCAGTCCCAGGTCCACGATGTTGACCGGCAGCTCCGGGTCGTTTACGTCGCGCAGGGCAGTCAGGACATCTTCGCTTGTCAGTGGCATGGTTCTATCCTAGTGCTGCCGCTCGACCAGGTAGCCGGCGAGTGCTTTGAGCCCGTCGGCCTGCGAACCGAAGACGGACAGCGCCGCGAATGCCTCGGCGATCAGCCGTGCCGCATCGCGCCGGGATTGCTCAATGCCGTGCACAGCAGGCCAGGTCACCTTGTCGCTCGCCGTGTCCTTGCCGGCGGTCTTGCCCAGCTGCTCCGAGCTTTGGGTCCTGTCGAGCACGTCGTCGACAATCTGGAATGCCAGCCCGGCCTTGCGACCGAACTCTGTCAGCGCCGCGGTCTGGGTACCCTGCGCGCCCGCGAACAACCCGCCCGCGACCACGCTGACCCGGATCAGCGCGCCGGTCTTGGCGCGATGGATCGCTTCCACCGAGGCGGCGGTGGGTGCGAGGTGTTCGCCCTCAAGGTCGAGGACCTGGCCGCCGATCATGCCGTCCTCGGTGCCGGTGGCTTCGGCGACCAGGCGGATGATTTCAACGCGCGCCTCGGCCGGACAACGCAGGCCGGCCAGCACGCGGTACGCATGCGTTTGCAGCGCGTCGCCGGCGAGAATGGCGATCGCCTCGCCGAAAACGACATGGCAGGTGGGCTTGCCGCGGCGCAGGTCGTCATTATCGAGCGCCGGCAGGTCGTCATGGACCAGCGAGTAGGTGTGGAGCATCTCGAGCGCTGCGCCCAGTTCGTCGACGCCCTCGGGCACCCGGCCGGCAACCGCGCGCGCGGCCTCGATCGCCAGCACCGGGCGCAGCCGTTTGCCGCCGGCAAAGGTACTGTGGCGGACCGCGCTGTGGATCGATGCGGGAACGGCCGTGACGGCAGGCAGCAGCCGTTCCAGCGCCGCGTCGGTGGCTGCCGCGCCCGTGCGCAGCAGCGTTTGCACATCTGTCTGGACCGCTGAGATCATTTCCGTCCCATCATAAACGCCTGCTTTCGCCGGGCGCCCGCCGACAGCAGCAGCAGCGCCGCCAGGCTGAGCGCGCGGCCGATCCACACGTCCACCGGAACGACCTCCCGCAGCTCCAGCACGCTCCACTGCCCGGCCGGCAGGTGGACCGTGATAAGACCGTCCTCGCGGGGAACACAAGCCGGGCCGCACGGCCGGCCGTTCAGAAAAACGGGCGTCGCAACCCAGCGCTCGCGCCTGAGAACAGCCCAGGCGTCCGTGTCCGGGTGCACCCGCACTCGCAGCTTTTCCGGGCTCCAGCTTTCCACTTGGATAGCGCCGGCGACGGTCGCGCGGGGGTGCCAGGGCGGGTTCGGGGCAGCGGTGTCGTCGCCTTCATCCGCGTCGGGTGCGCGCAGCAGCCGCACGGGCGGTAACCCCTGCTGAATTTCGCCGTTATCGGTGCCCGCGGGGGCGTACTCGTCCGTGCCTTCAAAGCCCGCGCCGGACGTGAACAGCGCGACCTGCGCCGGCACGTTGTCTTCGTCGTCGCAGGGTTGGTAGCGGGTTTTGGCGGCCCAGGGGATGAGCGCAGCGGCAAAGGCAGCCGCCAGGCCAAGTTTCAGAACGATGCTCCGGCGATCGAGCGCGTATGCAAGAAGCAGGGCAGCGGCGGCACTGGCCGGCAGCAGCAGACGCCAGGGAAACTGAAGAAACGCGAGCTCCGGCAGCCGGTGCCAGACCGGCGCGCTGAACCGCAGCTGGAGCAGGAAGCAGGCGAGGAGCAGCAGGAGACAGAACCCGATCACGGGCCGGGGAGAGTCCGGGTAGGACGGGGGCTCCGCGCGCCGCCGCAGCAGGATGAGCCCCCCGGCCAGCAGACCCGCGCCGAGTGTCCAGACGGCGATCCACGACGCGGAACGGAGCACCTGGTCGTGGAACGGCTCGCCGGTGTGCCCGAACAAAAAGCTGTCCTCGATGCGCATGCCGGGGCCGACCGCGCGACGGATGGCGACAAAGCGCTGCTCGTACCAGGCGGGCAGCAGGTAGTCGGCGGCCAGCGCGCAGCCCAGCAGCAGCGCCCCGGCCGCGCGCGGCGTGGCCTTGGACGACCCGCGCGCCTCGGGGCCGGGCGAAAACGCGCGGCGTTCGAGCCACTCCTGCCCCAGCTTGAAAACAAGCGAAAGCAGCACGAGATAGCAGCCCATGACGCCCGCCGGGGCGTTGGCATACCAGAGCGCCGCCAGCAGCACCGCGGCCCGGGCCACGGGCATCCGAGGCAGGGTCAGAGCGTCGAGCAGCGCCGGGAGGATCGCCGCCGCCGGCAACTCGCCGTAAGCAGAGCGCTCGTACGCGGTAAACAGCAGGTACGGGCCCAGGGCGTAGAGCGTCGCGGCCAAAACAGCGCCCGCGGGCGAGCACAGCCGGGTGGCAAACCGATGCATGCTCCACGCCGCCCCGGCCAGGCACAATGCGGTGAACGCGGCGGGCACAAGCGTCCACGGCAGCGCCGTTCCCAGCCCGGCCCCGAGCAGCCATGACAACGGCGGATAGAAGATAAAACGGGGTTCGCCCGCGCCGTAGTTGGCGCCGGCCACGGAGATCGGCCCGGCAACCGGGTGCAACACCCCGGCGTTGGGGTGCAACACCCCGGCGTGAAAGGCCCCGGCGATGGCCAGCCAGCTCTGGAGATGGAAGTCGAAGTCGTGGCCGCACGACGGCCCGCGCACAAGCAGCGGCAGGGCTGCCAGCAGGCCGAGACACAGCGCCGACAGCACGGAAAGCGAGCGTCTTTTCATCAAGGCGGCCAAAACCTGTTACGGCAGCAGCCGCAGCGTGTGCGTTGCGGCTGCTCGCACGGCTCCGGCGGTAAACGGCAGCGTAAAGGTCGAGCCGCCGTACCAACTCCCCCACTGGTCGCCGAAGTAAGGGCTCTTTGGATCGCCGGACTCGCCCATCACGATGTTTTCGGTCGAATGGTCCAGGTCGGCGAAGTCGGCGGTAAAGCGCTGCGAAGGGCCCACGTCGCCCGAAACCTGCTTTACGGTGCTTACATCGCCGGACTGCGGCAGCGGCCCGACGCCTGCGTGGAAGCCGGGCAGCCGGCCCCAGAGCGGATGCTCGATCGCGAGGGTGTGCGTGTCGCCGTAGCGCCAGGTCCGCAGGTTGCCCGGCGCGTCCTTCAGCGTGGTTTCGACCAGGCCGGTGAGAAACTCGTTCCAGCCGGCGAAGCCGGGCGGCAGCCACGCGGCGGGCTGCCGGGCAATCAGTTGTTCGCGCGCGTAGGGCTCCTCGCCCCAGTCGTACAAAGCCGCACCGTCGCCGGCTTTGGGCCGCAGCACCGCCGGCCAGAACGCCCTGTTGACGCCCGCGACCAGCGCGGCGGCGGGCGAGTCGACAGCCAGCACCCCGTCCCAGCTGCGGAGCAGGTCGGCGGCCTCGCGCGCGCGTTTCGACGGCCGGGCGGCATGGTCGATGGCATACGCCAGGCGCTGCGCGATCTCCTGGTCCACCTCCGAGTACACATCCGTCTGAAGGGCGAGCATGTCGGCCGGGGTGAGTTTCGCTTTGCCGCCCAGCCAGTGCCAGATGCGCTCATTGCGGTACGGCGGGGCCCAGTCGAGCGTGAGCTGGTACGGGTAGCCGTCGGGCGATACCCGCGCGTTCGCGGTCGCGACGATGCCGCTTTCGGGGTCGAGCGTGGAGGGCAGGGCCTCAAAGGGAATCACGCCGGTCCACTCCCCGGCACCGCTGCCGGGGGCGACCGGCATGGACTGGAGGCCGCCCGCGCGGATCGGGATCAGTCCGACGGCCTGGTAGCCGATGTGGCCTGCGTCGTCCGCGTAAACGACGTTGAGCGTGGGGGCCCACCAGGTGGCGAGCGCCGCGCGAAAGCCGGTCCAGTCGGTCGCCGAATCGAGCGCGAACAGGGGCAGCCCTTGCGCCGCGTCGTCGTAGATGGCCCAGTGCAGCGCGATGGGGCGCGGCTCGCCCTTCAGCAGGGGTGTGATGAGGGGCCCGTGAGCGGTGCGCTCGAGGTCAAGCGAGATGTCGCGGCCGCCGCGCACGCGGATGGTTTCGTGCTCGTGCTCGATCGGGCGCCAGTGGCCCGACGGGTCGCGGTACTCGCCCTGCGCGTTTACCTGCTCCACGTACAGGTCCTGCGTGTCGCCGCCAAGCGCGGTAAAGCCCCAGGCGATGTGGTCGTTGTGCCCGGCGGAGATGAATGGAAGGCCCGGCACGGTCACGCCCGCGACATGGAACGACCCGGCATGGAGCTCGGATTCGTACCAGGGGTCGGGGATGCCGTGGCTCAGGTGCATGTCGTTTGAAAGCAGGGGCTTGCCGGAGGCGGTGCGCGCGCCGCTGACCGCCCACTCATTCGAGCCCGGGCGGCAGCCGGGGCAGGGAGAGTCGCCGAGGGCGAGCAGGCCGGGAACCGGCGTCAGTGGAGCAACGCCGCGGACCTGCGAAGGGTCGAGCGGGATCAACGGAACCTCCTGCGGGTCGCTGATGGCCGGAGCCGTGGGCACGGGTGGGTGGTCTCTCCAGGAGCCCACCGGGTACAGGTCGGCGGCCAGGGTGCCGAAGCCCGCGCGATCAAGCCGTGCAGTCAGCTGTTCGCGCTTCAGCTTGTCGGGCCAGTTGTGGTCGAGCATCTCGGCCATCGAAAGCGCGATCAGCATGGAGTCGACCGGCCGCCACGGAGCGGGCTTGTAGGCGAGCAGCGAGAACTCGGCCGGGAGTGTTCCGGCGGCTTCCGCCTGGGCGATGAAAGCATTGACGCCACTTGCATACGCTTCGAGCTGCGCCATTTGCGTGGACGGCAGGGTACGAATCATGCGGGCGGCCACGTCGCGCAGGCCCAGCACCCGCTCTGTACGATCGTGGGCGACCAGCGATGGGCCCAGCACCTCGGCTGCCTCGCCCGCGGGCAGGCGGCGCGCCATGTCCATCTGCCAGAGTCGGTCGCCGGCGGTGACCCAGCCCTGGGCGGTGAGCAGGTCGTCGAGAGTGGCAGCCTCGATGTGCGGCACCCCGTGCGCATCGCGCCGGACCGTGACCGGTGCGCTGAGGCCGGGGAGGCGGAGCGTGCCGTCCAGAGGGGGCAGGGAGGTGCGAAGGCGATGCTGGAGACCCGCGAAGACAGCCGCGATGGCCACCAACAGCACGGCTGCCAGCGAGGCAAGCACGAGGAGGATGCGGCGGAAGCGTGAAGGGCGTTGCGGCGCGCGGCGGGTCACACCCGTGATTCTCTCACCGGACCGCGACTGTGCCGCGCCATTGCCGGTACAGCAGGAAGGCACACAGCAGCAGCACCGGAAAGACAAGCAGGCTGCCTTCCGGGCCGGTGGCGCCGCCGCTCCACAGCCTCGCGCCCACCGGGTGCTCGTCGAACAAGTGGCCCTGCACCGACAGGCCGCTGTCAGCGGTGCCCCAGAAGAAGCTCTCGCCCCAGTCCCACGCGGCATGGAAGCCGATGGCCCACCACAGCGAACCGGTGTACCAGATGCTGAGCGAGAACAGAAGGCCGACCGCCGCGGCTGAAAACAGGCCTACGGGGGTTTCGCCCGGGTTGGTACCGTGGATCAGCCCGAACGAGGCGGAAAGCAGAAGCGCGCCCCACGCGAAGCCGATGCCGCGCGCCAGCGTGAACAGCAGGTAGCCGCGCAGCAGCAGCTCTTCAAACAAGCCGGTCATCAGAAACCCGCCGCCCCAGAGCAGGCCGTAGCGCATGGCCTGCGTCCCTGCGAGCACAGGACCGTGCAGAACAAGCAGGCCCATGGCCCACAAGGCGCCCACCAACAGGGAAACAGCGGCAAAGCCCGACAACAGACCCCAGCCGAAGCGCGGCAGGGCTCGCCGGTCGCCCAGGCCGAAGGAGAGCAAAGACCTGCGCTCGATGCGGGCCATCAGCAGGGTCACCCCAAGCACCAGCGCGGCCTCGGCGAACTCCACCGCCAGCAGGGGTCCGGGTGGAAGGGCGGCACCGCGAGCGGGCCGGTGCGGGTGCAGGAGCCGGACCGCAACGCTCAGAAGAAAGCCGAAAGCGGCAAGCAGCGAAAGAAAAAGAAGAGACGCCCAGCCGGCGCGCAACCCTTGCGGCCCCGTGAAAAGCCTTCGCGCGACAGTTGTTCGGGCGGTCGGTTCCAGTTCGTTCAACATGATCTCTGCCTCCAACAGGATTTCACCCTTGACAGCCGGGGCGTTTGCGATGAGTCTAGGAAATTCGCGGCTCGCATCGCCGAGCTCGCGGGAAGGGCCTATCGCATTGACCGTCCGCGTTTTTTACCATGACAACTGCTTCGACGGTGCGTGCTCCGCCTCGCTGTTCACACGCTTCCATCGCGAATGTATCGATGCGGGCGCGACCTATGAATATCACGGGCTGGTGCACCGGGCCGGGTCGCTGTTCGACGATACGGCCTTCGCCGGCGACGAAAACGCAATCGTCGACTTCAAGTACTCGCCTTCGCCCCGCGTGACCTGGTGGTTTGATCACCACCTCAGTGCATTTCTGTCGCCTGAGGACCATGCCGCCTACGAGCGCGGCCTCCTGGACGCGGCGAGCAACTTTCGCGATCGCCGTTTCTACAACCCCGACTACACCTCGTGCACCTCGTTGATCGCGGATACGGCGCGCGCGCGTTTCGGGTTCGACACCTCCGGCGTGGCCTCCCTGATTTATTGGGCGAACATTGTCGACGGGGCCTTGTACGAGAGCGCCACCGCGGCAGTGGAGATGCGCGAGCCGGCCATGCGGCTGACGCTCGCGATCGAGTCCTCGACGGACCCGGCGTTTGTGCCGAAGCTGATCCCCCTGCTCACCGCCATGCCGCTTGAGACCATCCTGGAGCAGCCTTTTGTCGCCGAGCTGCTGCCCCCGTTGCTGGCGCGTCATCAGCAAGCGATCGAGATGATCCGGGAGCGTGCCCGGCCGGAGCGCGGCACCATCTTTTTCGATATCGCCGACCGCGAGGTTGAGGGTTACAACAAGTTCATCCCGTACTATCTCCATCCGGAGGCGACCTATTCGGTCGGCCTGTCGAAGTCGAGTTTCCGGACCAAGGTTGCGGTCGGCACCAACCCGTGGACGCCTCTGCGCGGGAATCAGCTGGTCAACCTGGCGGCCATCTGCGAGCGCTACGGCGGCGGCGGACATGCGCGCGTCGGTGCCATTTCATTTCCGCCGGACCGCTATGACGAGGCCAGGCAGGCGGCCGCGGTCATCGTCGACGAGCTTCGGGCGGCTGCGCCCCAGGCCTAGCGCGCCAACAAGATAGCCCCGCCGACCCCTGCCAGGTGCAAAGCAATCAGGATCAACACGCCCACTTTCCACCTGCGGCGGAGCGCAAACAAGGACAGCAACAACCCGTACAACGGCAACTGGACCCACAAGGCCCAGGCCGCAAGGGTATCGCGCTGCTCCGGATCGAGCGACATGGAGGCATGCGCCTGCACCAGTGCCATCCACGGATAGAAAAGGCGCAGGCCGGACGGCCCGGAAAGGGCGAGTACGCTGGCACCGCGTACGGCAAACGGGGTCGCCGCCAGCAAAAGCAGAAGCGGCCACCCTGCCGCAAGCAAGCCGGGCCCGCGCTTTTTCGAGCGCTTTTTCGGCCGTCTCCCCGGGCCCTGGCCGGCTTTCCGGGCGTGCTCGCGGGTCGCAACGGGTGACATGCTTCGAGCATACCTGCGCGCCGCAACCCGGCGTGCAGGCCCGGTCCAGACTCCTCTGCCTCAAGCAGGGACCAGGTTGCGCCCCATTCTCTACAGGCTATGTGACTTAAGTCACTTTTCCGGCTTTCTTCGCTTGACACACGCCATACGCGGGCGCAGAGTGGGGATGGTTCGGTTTGACGAGGGGTTTGCTTTCCTCTCACGGTTACGCCCGCTCTGGCGCTCCGTAGACAATTCATGGCAACGATCCCGGCTACCCTTGAGTCGCGTGAGGTTTTGCGTTGCGAACGCTGCCAGCTGGTGCAGTACCGGAGTGCTTCCGGTATGTGCCGGCGCTGCCGTCAGTCCACGGAGCCCGAAGAGCTGCCGCTTGCGCTGACACTGGTCGCAAGCGCAAGCACGGAGGAGCCGGGGGAGCTGGATGTTGCCCAGGCAGTGCGGAATCTGCGGCGTACCCGCGGGTTGAGCCAGCGGCAGCTTGCCGGCCGCATGCTGGTACCGCGCACTTATATCTCCAAGATAGAAAACGGCAAGGCCATGCCCACGCTTTCCTCGCTGAGCCGGCTGGCCCAAGCGCTGGAGGCACCGATGACCGACCTGTTGCAGGATGGCTGCTCGCGCCGGCAAAAGGCGCTGGCCGGTGTACTGGCCGACCCGTTTGTGTGCGACCTGATGCCGTTTGCCGGGCGGCTCAACGCGTTTCAGCAGCAACTTTTGCTGCGCCAGGCGCGCGACATGGCACGAGCGACCAGCGGCGGCCGGCCGCAGCTGGCACGCGCCTGAGCCCGTTGCGGCTCCTGCCCTGCAAGCCAAGGGGCGCCGGTCGCGAACCACTTTGGCCAACTCCATCGCAGGGGCTGTTTTCTATGCTAGGGTCTGAACGGAGGACCGTCGTTGCAGCCTGAGCAGCCCAGCCGCGTTCACGAGCTTTCCGCGGAAGAAGCGGTTCTTTTCCGGCGGCTCGACCCCGCGCGCATGCCGCGGCACGTCGCCGTCATCATGGACGGCAATGGCCGCTGGGCCGGCAAGCGGTCGATGAAGCGTTTTGTCGGCCACAAGCAGGGGGCCGAGTCGGTGCAGTACGTGGTCGAGACAGCTTCGCGCATCAACCTTCCCTGGCTGACCCTGTATGCCTTCTCGCTTGAAAACAACCTCCGGCGGCCTCGTCTCGAGGTCTCTTTTCTGATGCGCCTGCTGGCGAACTATCTCAGCAGCAATGTGCAACGCATGAACGATAACAATGTACGTATCCAGTACATCGGACGCACACGAGAGCTGCCGCCCGAGGTCCGCGAGCGCATGGAGTGGGCCGCGGCCGAGACCGTCGCGAACACCGGAACGACTCTGACCCTGGCCCTGAATTATGGCGCGCGATCGGAGCTGGTGGACGCGGTGCGAGGCCTGGCACAGGAGATCGAGCAAGGGCTGCTGCGGCCTGAACACCTGACGGAAGAGGACATCGCGCGTCATCTGTACACACGCGACATGCCGGACCCGGACCTGCTGGTGCGCACCTCCGGCGAGATGAGGATCTCGAACTACCTGCTGTGGCAGATCGCCTACACAGAGATTTATGTAACCGAACGGCTGTGGCCGGATTTTCGCGGCGTGCACCTGCTGGAGGCGATCGAAGCCTATGGTCAGCGAAACCGGCGCTTCGGCGGCCTGGGCGAGGGCGCGGGCGAGCATGCGGTCAAGGTGCTGGTCCCGCGTTAACTGTCCCGCGTTGACTGTCCCGCGTTAACTGCCTCGCACTCGCCCCGCTGCTACTCCTCCGTCACGCCGTCCCACAGGTCCTGCTCCTTCAGCTCCGGCTCGCGAGCCGCGGCCAGCAGGTAGCCTTCGCAGTCCATCTTGTCACCGAACTGGGCCTGCACCCGCTCCAGCACGCCGTGCTGTGACCTGTGCTTGCGAAAGGCCTCGAGCTTGCGCGCCCGAAGCTCGCCCTCGACCGGGTACAGCAGCGACGACGGAGTGCGGGTGCCGCCCTTCAAGGCTTCCTCGTCCCCGGTCGCCAGGAACCGGGTGCCGGCATAGTAGAGCTTGTGCGCGGCCCAGGGACGCAGCGAGCCTTCCAGCTGCTCCGGAAAGAAGCCCGAGCGCCCGGCCCAGTGGAATGCCGCGGTCGCGGCCAGGGAGACGATCGTGTGATCGCGATGGAGGTTGGCCCCACCATCGCCGCCGAAGGTCAGCACGACGTGGGGGCGAAAGCGCCGGAGCGCGGCCACAAGCACGCCGACCAGCGGCAGAAAGGGCTCGTGCCACAGATCGCCGTCTCGATAGCGGAGCAGGGTCGCCTCGTGCACCCCGAGTGCCCGGCAGGCGTCGGCAAACTCGCCCCGTCGTTGCCCGGCCAGCTCCTCGTCGCTCTGGCCGGGCTCCCGGTACGAGCCGGCAGCGCCCTCGGTCAGGCAAAAGACGGCGGTCTGCGCACCGCGGTCAGCGGCGAGCAGCAGTGCTCCCCCAAAGCCCAGGGATTCGTCGTCAGGGTGCGCGGTGATGCACATCAGGCGTCGCTGCAAGATGTTTGCTCCTTCAGGATAGATCCCACGGCAGCCCCGACTCCCGCACGGGGCGAAACGAGCGCCGGTGCAGGGGCGAGGGGCCGTGGCGCAGCAGGGCGCGCCCATGGTCGGGCGTGCTGTAGCCTTTGTGCTCGTGGAGCCGGTACACAGGGAACTGCTCGTGCAGCTCGCACATGCGCGCGTCGCGATACACCTTGGCCACAACAGAAGCCGCGGCGATCGAAAGCGAGCGCGCATCGCCGTACACGATGCTGGTTTGTGGGCACGGCAGGGCCAGGCGAAGAGCGTCGATCAGCAGGTGGTCGGGCGCGGGATCGAGCGCGGCGACGGCCCGGAGCATGGCAAGTTTCGTGGCCTGGTAGATGTTGACGCGGTCGATAGTCGCTGCGTCGATTTCAGCGATGGCGACCGCCAGCGCGCAATCGCGCACCATGGCGGCCAGTTGTTCGCGAGCGCCGGGATCCAGCTGCTTGGAATCGCGAAGACCGGCGGCCTGCAGTGCACCGGCGTTGCAGTCGGGTGGCAGTACGACCGCGGCTGCCACGACCGGACCAAACAGCGAGCCGCGGCCGACCTCGTCGATGCCGGCGATGCGTCGCGCACCTGCCTCGCGCGCCGCGCGCTCGTAGCTGTCGTCGCAGCAAAGAGAGCGCAGCATGCGCACTTTGCGGGTCGCCTTGGAAACCTCGGAGTCGGGCAGGGAAGCACGCCGTGCCTGGGGAGCTGCCATCGTATTCGCCGGCACCATCGTCGCGGGAAAGCTTACGAGCGCTCGACTTCCTTGAGGCGGGCCGCCTTGCCGCGCAGTCCGCGCAGGTAGAACAGCTTGGACCGGCGAATCTTGGCCGAGCGGATCTTTTCAATCTTGTCGATCACTTTGGAGTTGAACGGAAAGATACGCTCGACGCCCTGGCCAAAGCTCATCTTGCGCACGGTAAACGAGCCCTGCGGGCCGCGCTTGTAGGCAATCACGAGGCCTTCAAACGCCTGCAAACGCTCCTTGTCGCCTTCCTTGATCTTGACCTGCACGCGGACGGTGTCGCCGGTGGCGAAGGCGGGCAGGTCGGTGCGGTTGAGCTTTTCGGCAAGGCGCTGCATGACTGGGTGGATCGACATTGTTTTAAGTCCTGAACTTGATTTCCGGTAGCGGCGGGATCTGGGCCGGGATGGAGCGAAGGCCGGGCGTCCACCGAATCCCCAGTGTACAGGAAGAATAAACAGAATTGAAGAAACCGTGGCCAACCCGGCAGGGAACCGATGCGCTCCCCGGCTTTTTCCAGTTTCAGCATGAGGCTGAAACTGTTACAGCGTTTTGCGACTCGCATCGAGCGAAAGCAGAAACCGGCGATCCGCCTCGCTCAACTCTGCCTGTGCCAGCAGATCCGGCCGGTTGCGCCAGGTTTTTTCAAGGGCGCGCTCGCGCCGCCAGCGGCGGACTGCCACGTGGTTGCCGTCCATCAGCACTGCGGGGACTCGCTCGCCGGCCCACTCGGCGGGGCGGGTGTACTGGGGGTAGTCGAGCAGCCCGCCGGCACCATGGGTTGCGCGCGGCGTTCCAGCGGGCTCGGCCGGCAGCTCTGCATCGGCAACCCCGAAGCTCTCAAATGCTCCCGAGGCTGCATTGCCCAGCACCCCCGGCACAAGCCGGGTGACAGCATCGAGGATGACGGCAGCGCCGAGTTCGCCGCCGGTCAGCACGTAGTCGCCGATCGAAAGCTCGTCGTCAGCCAGGCGAAAAGCCACGCGCTCATCCACACCCTCATAACGTCCGCACAGCAGCACCACGCGGTCGAGCCGGGACAGCCGATGCGCGACGGACTGCGTGAACGGCCGCCCTTGGGCCGAGAGCAGAATCACTGTTTCCCTTGCGCGATCGCGCTCCATTTTTGGAGTGACCTGAAGGGCGTCGAGCGCGGCGGCAAAGGGTTCCGGCTTGAGCACCATGCCTTCGCCCCCGCCGAACGGGCGGTCGTCGACGGTGCGGTGCCGGTCCGTTGCAAACCGGCGCAGGTCGTGCACATGGGCTTCGACAAGCCCGCTTGCGAGCGCGCGCCGCACCATGCCGGAGCCGAAGATACCGGTGCCCTCGGCGCCCGAGTCCGCGGGCTCGCCGAAGAACCGGGGAAAGATGGTGAGGAAGTCGAAGCGCACCCTAGCGCCTTTTCTTCACAGTCTTCGACTGGCTTTCAGCCTGTGCCGGCGCGTCCTTGAGCAGGTCGAGCAGGCCGCCGGGCAGCTGCATGTGCAGGGTTCGGGCGGCGAGGTCCCAGCGCGGCGCGTAAGCCTTGACGAAGGGCACCAGCAGTTCACCCCAGTCTGTCGCGACGACCAGGAGCTCGGTCGCGCCGGACTCGCGATCGATGCCGATGACGGGACCGACCGGGGCACCGGAGGCCGTGTCAAACAGGACACAGCCGGTCAGCTCCGCGATGTAAACCTCATCCTCGGCCAGGGGCGACCGGGTTGCCCAGGGAATGACGACCTCGTGGTCGCGCAGAAGTTCGGCTCCATCCATGGAGTCGCATCCGGCGAACTTGAACAGAACACGGCCGCCTTGAAGGCGGTACTGCTCGATCCGTGCGTCCCGGGACGGGACCGCGCTTCCCGGGGAACGAAGCAGTACGTCAGGTTCGCGCGCAAAGCGGTCAGGAAAGTCGGTCAGGAGCTCGGCCACAACCTCACCGCGAACCCCGTGAGGTCGCACGATGCGGGCCACACGGAGCCATGATTCAGAGGGCGTGTCACGGGGCACAGATTTCACGAATGGCGGCTCAGGCCTGGGGGGCGGCGCGGTTGAGCGCCGCCGAAGCTGCGGGCGCAGCCACGGTGCCGCCGGTTTCCACGATGTCGAGTGAGTAGCGATGGTGGTACTTGGTGCCGATGGCGCTCAGGATGGTCCGCAGCGAATGGGCCGTCCGGCCCTGTTTGCCGATCACCTTGCCGATGTCGGCTTCCGATACGTGAAGCCGCAGAACCGTACTTTCATCGTGCTCCACGGCCTGCACCTCGACCGAATCCGGGTCGTCGACCAGGGCGCGCGCGATCTCCAGAAGAAGTGCTTCCATCGGATCGGGAGAGCCGGCGGCTGCGGTGCGGATACTTTCGTCCATGGAAGCGCTCTGTCCAATCGGGGTAACCTGCACCCGGCTCGCCCGCATGGTAGCAGCTTGCGAACAGGACGCACCAGGGCGGAGGGAGCGCCCTCGGAAAGGGAAAAACTAGGCAGTCGCCTCAACCGGGGCAGCCGCCGGATTGTTCTTGAGCAGGATCGCCACACGGTCGGAAAGCTGGGCACCCTTGCCGGTCCAGTACTCGATGCGCTCGCGCTTCAGGTCGACGGTGGCGGGGCTGGTGCGGGGATTGTAGGTGCCGACCAGCTCAACCGAGCGGCCGTTGCGGGCACGGTCTTTTTCAATCACGACGATGCGGTAGAACGGCTTTTTGCGGGCACCAAAGCGGGCCAAACGAATCATTAACACTGGTTTCTATTCCTTTCACTTCTGCCGAAACGGTCGGAGCGGTAGCGAGAGCAGGCGCGACCTCGGCCCCAGCCTCTGAGTGTAACAAATCGTTCGATTCCCCGGAGGTCCCTGCGCGTTCTTCTCCCGCGATCTTTTCCGGGTGGTGGCGGCGGCCTGGCGAGTGCACAAGCAGCTCGCGGCATCCCACCGGCATGCAAAGCGAACCCGGCCCGGGCCAGTCTCGGCCGCTGATCCTGACCCTGGCACTTGACGCAGACAACCAGGCGCGATTTGAAGCGGAGCGACGCCGCTATTTCCCCACGCGCCTGAACCGGATTCCGGCGCATGTTTCGCTCTTTCACGCGCTGCCTGGCGAGGAGATCGACGGGATTCGGAAACGGCTGGAGGATGGAACAAGCCGGCTTGCGTGCTTTCCGGTCGAAGTGCACGACCTGATGCGGCTGGGTCGCGGCGTGGCCTACCGGCTGCGCGCGCCGGAGCTGGCCGACTTGCACGCGCAGCTGCGGGCGGCCTGGCTGCCGTGGCTTTCGCGCCAGGATCTGCAGCCGTTTCACCCGCATGTCGTGGTGCAGAACAAAGTGGATCCAACCGAAGCGCGGGTGCTGTATGACCGGCTTTCAGGCCAGTTTCGCCCCTGGGCGGCCGTGGCCGCGAGTTTGAAGCTGTGGATCTACGAGGGCGGTCCGTGGACGCCGGCCGGCGAGTTTCCGTTTCAAACACAAGAGCCCCGTGCGTAGAAGGCTGCGGAGCTTCTGCATGCGCGATCCGGGTGCCCCCGAGAATCCGCGTCCGGCATCTGAACCATGCATGGCAAGCGAAACCGCGACACCGACACAGGGACAGTTCGAGCTGCGGCAGCTCGGCAACTCCGACCTCCACCTCACCCCCATCGGCTTTGGCGCGTGGGCCATCGGCGGCGGCGACTGGGAGTTTGCCTGGGGCGCGCAGGAGGACGAGGATTCTATCCGCACGATCGAGCGCGCGCTCGACCTCGGGCTGAACTGGATCGATACGGCAGCTATTTACGGCCTGGGTCACTCGGAAGAAGTGGTCGCGCGGGCGCTCCGGAACTCGCCGCGCAAACCCTACGTGTTTACCAAATGCTCCATGCGCTGGAATGTGGAAGACCGCAGGATTTACCGGTCGCTGAAAGCCGCCTCGGTGCGCGAAGAGTGCGAACACTCGCTGCGGAGGCTTGGGCTCGACACCATCGACCTGTACCAGGTGCACTGGCCCAACCCGGAAGACGAGATTGAGGAAGGCTGGGAGACGCTCGCGAAGTTGAAGCAGGAAGGCAAGATTCGCTACCTGGGGGTCTCGAACTTTTCGGTCGAGCAGATGAAGCGGGTCGAAGCCATCGCGCCCATCACGTCGTCGCAGCCGCCGTACTCACTCATCCATTCCAAGGTGGAGGCCGAGGTGCTGCCCTACTGTCGCGAGCACAACATCGGCGTGATCAACTATTCGCCCATGGCGTCGGGCCTGCTGACCGGCAAGATGACCGCGGAACGCGTAGCCGCGATGCCGGCGGATGACTGGCGCAAGCGCAGCCCGAACTTCCAGGAACCGAAGCTGGGCCGCAACCTGCGCCTGGCCGCGCTGCTCGGCGAGATCGGCCGCGAACACAATGTGGAACCGGGCGTGGTCGCCATTGCCTGGACACTGCATCACCCGGCCGTAACGGCGGCGATTGTCGGGGCGCGCCGGCCCGACCAGGTGGACGGGATCATCGCCGCGGCAGGCTTCCGGCTCTCTGAAGAAGAGTTCACGCGCCTCGGCGATTTCATTCGCGAAAACCCTGTCTAAATGCGTTACCCGGTTGTTACCGCAAATTCTTATCCCCATCCTTCATCGGTGATAGCGTGGGTGCACGTCCGGTTCCGCACACTGTTTCTCTTGAACGCAACTGTTCCCCGCCAGGCTCGCCAGGGTCAGCGAAGCGCTACCGGTTTACGAAAAGGAGTTCCACCCATGAAGGCACTGATCGGCACCCTCGCCATAGCCGCCGCGGCAACACTGGCCCCGTCTGCCCATGCACAAACTGAATCGATCGTCTACGGACGGGCCACCATCACGCTGGCACCGGCCTTTGTTCAGCAGCTCTCCGCAATTGGTGCCACCATCACCGATCTGTCGCAGGCTCCGCTGGCGAACGGCGCTGAAGTGTTTACCGCGATTGAGGGTGCGCTCGACCTGCAGACCTCGTTCAATGAGGTTGTCTACAAGGGCGGGTATCTTGTCTCGATCGAAGGCAGCACCATCCGCGTGCAGGACCTGGCACTGGAGACGACCAGCACCGGGGCCGTATTCTCCGGGCTTTTCATCCAAAATGGAACGCTGGTTGGACGGCAGAATATCTTCAATGTCAGCCCGCAGGGCGGTCCTGCTCCCGTTCTGCCGCTTGTGCCGCAGAACGGAACGATCAGCCATCCCGGTCTGAGCCTGACCCTGTCACCGAACTTCGTCAACCTGATCAATGGGGCGACCGGTCAGTCCGCTATCGGCGCGAACACCGTGATCGGCGGTCTCGATCTTTACTCTGTTCTGGATCCGGCGACCGCCGGCAAATAACCGGTCCTCCGCTGCGGTTCGAGCCACGCTCCGGTGAGGCTTTT
>CAXSBW010000050.1:16608-23576 GCA_964235795.1 uncultured Acidobacteriaceae bacterium
TTACTTTTCGCGATTGACGACGAAGTCCGGCACCCACAGCAGGGCGCGCTTGTACTCGGAGTCGGGCAGGCAGTCGAGCGCGCGGCGGGCCTGCTCGGCATAGCGCTGCGCGACGCCCATGGCGAACGCGATCGAGCCGTGACGGTCCAGCACCGCCAGCACGTCTTCATACGCCACCTGGGTAAAGGCGCCGTCAGCCAATACCTGCAGGATGATCTCCTGTTCGGGCTCGGTCGCGTGCTCGAGCGCATGAACGACCGCAAGTGTCGCCTTGCCTTCGCGCAGGTCGCTTGCGACCGGCTTGCCCAGCACGGACTCGGCCGCGGTCAGGTCGAGCACGTCGTCGACGACCTGGAAGGCAAGCCCAAGCGCGTGCCCGTACTCGGCCAGGCACTCCTCGGTCGGCGCGTCGGCCCCGGCGAGGACTGAGCCCAGCCGCATGGAAACCTCGAACAGGCAGGCGGTTTTGCGGTAGATCAGCTCGTTGTACTCGGCTTCCGAAACGGCGCGGCCCAGCTTTTCAGTCTGCAGCAGCTCGCCCTCGACCATGGCCTGGGTGAGTGAGATCAGCAACTCGAGCACGCGAAAGTTCTGTTCGTCGAGCGCGATGCGGAAGGCCTGCATGTAAAGCCAGTCGCCGGCCAGCACACAGCGCGAGTTGCCCCAGGTGGTGTTGGGGGAAGGGCGGCCCCGTCGCAGCTCCGCCCCGTCGATGATGTCGTCGTGGACCAGCGTCGCGGTGTGCACCATTTCCACCACCGCGCCGAGCCGGTGCATGGATGCGCCGGAGTAGCCGAGAGCGCGGCAGGCCAGCAGCAGCAGCGAGGGCCGGATGCGCTTGCCGCCGCTTTC
This sequence comes from uncultured Acidobacteriaceae bacterium, assembly GCA_964235795.1. Taxonomy (GTDB): domain Bacteria; phylum Acidobacteriota; class Terriglobia; order Terriglobales; family Acidobacteriaceae; genus EB88. Next base: position 17,461 of record CAXSBW010000050.1, read on the forward strand.
CCTCAGGTACTCGGTGATCTCGGTGATGGCGGCGACTGTTGAAACAGCATCGCGGCCGAACTCCCGCTCGGTGGCGAGAAGATCGTCGTGCAGAAGGTCGAAGACCTCCTTGGCCGTTGCCGTTGCTGCGATGCCCAAGCTTGCTCCTGCCGAAGGGATGCGCCGGGCGCGACCCTCGGACCAAAACCCGGTTGTGTTCCGCCAAAACCCTAGTTCGTGCGGAAGTTGGTGAACTGCATGTCGATGCCGAACTCGTGCCCCTTGAGCAGCGCGATCGCCTCCTGTAGAGTATCGCGATCCTTGCCGGTGATGCGGACTGTGTCACCCTGGATGGAGGCCTGGATCTTCTTTTTAGAGTCCTTGATGAGCTTGACGATCTCCTTGGCTTTTTCGCCGGCGATGCCCTGCTTGAGCGTCACCTTCTGGCGGACGCTCGAGCCCGAGGCGGGTTCGATCTTGCCGTACTCGAGCGACTTGATGGAGATGCCCCGCTTGATCAGCTTTTGTTGCAGGATCTCGGTCACGGCTTCGAGCTTGTAGTTGTCGGCTGAGTGCAGCTCGAGTCCCTTTTCGTCGCCGTCGAGCTTGATGGTCGACTTGGAATCCTTGAGATCGAAGCGGGCGTTGACCTCCTTGGTGGCCTGATCGATTGCGTTTTTTACTTCCTGGATATCGACTTTGGATACAACGTCAAAGGAGTTATCGGCAGCCATGGATGTTTCCTTCCTGGGATGTTTGCCTGCGGCGCGTGAGATCCGTCAAGCGTGAGGAGTCGGGTCGGCGAGCTGGAAAAAGCGGGCAAAGTTCGTTGCAGTCTGTCGGGCCAGCTCGTCCGGGGCGAGGCCGCGCAGTGCGGCGAGTGCCTGGGCCGTGTGGGCGATGAGTGCCGGTTCGTTGCGCTTGCCGCGCTCGGGCACCGGCGCCAGAAACGGGCAGTCGGTTTCAATCAGCAGCCGGTCGATCGGAAGGGTCGAGGCAACCTCTCGCAACGGAATGGCGGCCGGGTAGGTGAGATTGCCTGCAAACGAAATCAGAAATCCGAGCCGGAGCGCGCGATCGGCGTGGGCCTGTGTGCCTCCAAAGCAGTGGAGCACGCCGCCCAGCCCGGATGGTGCCCAGTGCTGCTCGATGAGGCTGAGAGTCTGTTCCCACGCGTCCTGCTGTGGGCCGAACGCCTCGCCGGGGCGGCAGTGGATCAGGATCGGCTTTTGGTGCGCGCGGGCGAGTTCCATCTGGGCACGGAAAGCCTCGCGCTGGGTCTCGATGGGCGGGTTGCTGTCGTGATAGAAGTCGAGGCCGATCTCGCCGCAGGCCAGCACCTCCGGCTCGTCCAGCAGGGCGTCGAGGTTCGCAAGCGCAAGGCTGTCGCACTTCGCGGCATCCTGCGGGTGGACGCCGGCGCTCGCGTAAATGGCCGGCGTATTCGGCTTGCCCCGGTAAGCACGGGCAAGCTGCAGCGCGCCGTCCATGGTGGACGAGCCGTCGCCCAGGCCGATGGACAGAATGGTGCGGACGCCGGCGGTCCAGGCACGCGCCAGCAGTCCGTCGAGGTCGTCGGCGAAGCGGGCGTGGTCCAGGTGTGCGTGGCTGTCTGTGAGCATCGCGGGCAGCCTTACTTGAGTCGTGCGCCGAGCTCGACCGAGTCAAGAAAACCGGCGAGCGAAGGCTTGCCGTGCTCGCCGAGCGAGGCCGCGACGACCATGCCGTTCGACTCGTAGCCGCGCAGCTTGCGGGGGGCGAGGTTGGCGACGATGACGACCTTGCGGCCCAGCAGAGTTTCGGGCGCGTAGGTTTCAGCGATGCCGGCCAGGATCTGGCGACGCTCGTAGCCCAGGTCCACCTCGAGCCGCAGCAGCTTATCGGCCTTGGGCACCCGCTCGGCGACCACGATTTGAGCGACGCGCAGTTCCACCTTCAGGAAGTCGTCGATGGTGATCTGGGGCATCGGCTCGGAGCCGGCAGCCACGGTTTCTACCTGGATGGGGGCCGGCGGGTTGATCTGCCCCACCAGCGCCGCGTCTTCAAACGCCTGCAAGCCGGGCTCGAAGGCCCCGATCGGCAGGGGCTCGACCGGCGTCGCTTCGATCGGCATGCCCAGGCCGCCCGACGGAGCAAGCGGCGTCGCGAGCGGCATGGCGGCCGTCATGCCCACGGTCGCCGGGTCGAGCGGGGCGATGACCGTGGCGGGGGTCGTCGGGGAGGGCGCGGGCTGCTTCGAATCCTGTTCCATGTCCTGCATGCGTTGCACGGCGTCCTTTTCGGCGCGGGGGAAAACGGGGGCGAGCGGGCCGAGGCGTGTGCCCGGCTTCAGGTCGCCCCATGTGAGATGCCGCAGGTCGGCCTGCTCGATCGCGCCAAGCCCGAGCTGGGTCCAGACCTTGGCGGCGGCCTCGGGGATGACGGGGTAGACCAGCGCGGTGAGGATGCGGATGGCCTCGGCCGCGGTGAAAAGTACATTGGCGCGGAGCTCAAGCTGCTGCTCGTCGCTCACTCCCTCCCGCTGCTTCCACGGCGCTTCCGCGGTCAGCAGACCGTCGGTTGCCGCGACCATCGACCATACGGTCGTCAATGCGGAGGAGAAATCGAGGCTGTTGTAGTGGCTGCTTGCCGCCTTGATTCCATCGTTCAAGAGGGCGATGTTCTTGCCGGCCGGCGTGCCGCTGCCTGCAGGCACAACGCCATCAAAATACTTCACGATCATCGCCAGTGTCCGGCTCACGAGGTTGCCGTAGCCGTTCGCGAGATCCGCGTTGTACCGTGCAACGAGCGCGTCGAACGAGAACGAGCCGTCCTGCCCGAAGACGATCTCGCGCAGCAGAAAGTACCGCAGCGCGTCGGCCCCGAGCACGGCAAGAATCGTCTCCGCGCGCACGATATTGCCGCGCGACTTCGACATCTTCGACTGCTCAAACAGGAGCCAGCCGTGCGCGACCACGGCCTTCGGCAGCGGCAGCCCGGCTGCCAGCAAAAACGCGGGCCAGTACACGCAGTGAAAGCGCGAAATCTCCTTGCCGATGATGTGCAGCTGCGCGGGCCAGAACTTGATGAAGAGCGTTTCATCGTCCGACCCGTAGCCGAGCGCCGTGATGTAGTTCGCCAGCGCGTCGAGCCAGACATAGATGACGTGCGACTCGTCGCCGGGGACCGGGATGCCCCACTTGAAACTCGTGCGGGATACGGACAGATCGCGCAGGCCGCCGCGTACAAAGGCAAGCACTTCGTTGCGCCGCGTTTCCGGCTGAATCAGCTCCGGGCGTTCGTTGTAGAGCTCGAGCAGCCTGTTTTCAAATGCCGACAGCTTGAAGAAATAGTTTTCTTCGCTGACGGTCTCGGTCGGGCGGCCGCAGTCGGGGCAGGGCGCGCCCGGGCCGGCCTCCACGTAGAGCTCGTCAAAGACGCAGTACTGGCCCGTGTAGCTGCCCTTGTACAGAAAGCCGCGGTCCTTCAACACGTTCCAGAGCTTGCGCACGCCGCGCTTGTGGCGCTCGTCCGTGGTGCGGATGTAGTCGGTGTAGGTGAGGCCCATGCGGTCCCACAATCCGCGGAACTCGGCCGAAACGCGGTCGGTAAACGCCTGCGGCGCTTCGCCCGCGATCTCGGCCGAGCGCTCGATTTTTTGCCCGTGCTCGTCGGTCCCGGTCAGGAAGAAAACATCGCGCCCCCCCATCCGTTCGCGACGTGCGATCGCGTCGGCCACCACCGTTGTGTAGGTGTGCCCGATGTGCGGACGCGCATTGACGTAGTAGATCGGCGTCGTGATGAAGAAGGGTGTGCTGGGCTCGGGCATGCCAGCCCTCATACTAAAGCAAGACCCCCTGCGCGGGATTCATGTTTGCCGACATGCTTCGTGAGCCGACGGCTGCTCGGGGTGGCCTTTTGTTAAGAAAGGCCACATAGCGATAGTCTCGGCACAGAGAAGTATCGGAAAACATGAAGAGGCGGCCACTTTGTGGCGGGTACTCGTGAAAACCTTCGCGCACTGGCGGCTACCTAATCGACTCCAAGGATGATCTGTGTATCTTTCCGGACAAAAACGGCTGACGGAGCGCCTGCGCGCGGTGCTCGAAACCCTTTACGCGCTGACCCCGGCCCACCTCGCGGTCGAGCAGCCGCCCGATACGCGCTTCGGCGAGTACGCCCTGCCGATCGCCTTTGAGCTCGCGCGGACGCTGCGCAAAGCGCCGCGCAGGATCGCCGACGAGATCGTCGCAGCGCTCGGCGAGGTGGAAGGCTTTGCCGGATTCGAGGTTGCAGGCGCGGGGTACATCAACGCGCGGCTGGACCGGGCGGCAGCAGTGCGCGCGCTGGCAGCGGACGCGCCGGAGCCGACCGGCCGGGCGCCCCAGCACGCGCTGGTCGAGCACACCAGCATCAACCCGAACAAGGCCGCGCACGTCGGCCACCTGCGCAACGCGATCCTGGGCGACACGTTTGTGCGTCTGCTGCGCGCGACCGGCGACCGCGTTTCCGTGCAGAACTACATCGACAACACCGGGGTGCAGGTGGCCGATATCGTCGTCGGGTTTGAGCACCTGCTCGGGCTTGCGCTGCCCGAGGTTGAGGCATGGATCGCCGGGCTGCACGAGCGGATCGACTACAGCTGCTGGGACCTGTACGCGCGGACCTCGCAGTGGTACACGGCCGGCAGCGCGGAAGAAAATGCCGCGCGCAAACAGCTGCGGCTCAACACGCTGCACCGCCTGGAAGAGGGGGGCAACGAAACCGCGACGATCGCCGAACGGGTCGCGACCGCGATCGTGCGGCGGCACCTCGAAACCATGCAGCGGCTCGGCATCGAGTACGACCTGCTGCCGCGCGAGTCGGAGATTCTGCACCTGCACTTCTGGGACGCGGCCTTTGCGCTGCTCAAGGGGAAAGGGGTACTGCGGCTTGAAACCGCCGGCAAAAACACCGGCTGCTGGGTGATGCAGCGCGCGGGCACCGACGCCGTCGCCGAAGGCGCAACCGACGAGGATGCCAAGGTGATCGTGCGCTCGAACGGCACCGTGACCTATGTCGGCAAGGACATTGCGTATCACCTGTGGAAGTTCGGGCTGCTCGGTCGCGACTTCGGCTACCGGAAGTTTTTCGCGTATCCCAACCATGAGTGCTGGATCACCGCGGTTGAGGGCGAGCCCGAGCACCCGCAGTTCGGCGGAGCCGACGCGATCTACAACGTGATCGACGCGCGCCAGTCCGACCCGCAGGCGAATGTGATCGCGGCGCTGCGCGGCATGGGCTACACGGAGCAGGCTTCGCGCTACACCCACTTCTCCTACGAGATGGTCGCGCTGACCCCGCGCTGCGCGCTCGAGCTGGGCTACGACGTCGCAGAAGAAGACCGCGCGCGCGCGTACATCGAGGTGTCGGGGCGCAAGGGTTTCGGCGTCAAGGCCGATGACCTGATCGACCGCCTGATCGCAGCGACGGGCGCGGAGGTCGCTGAGCGCAACCCGGAACTGGGGGAAGCGGAACGGGAAACAACCGCGCGGCAGATCGCCGTGGGCGCGCTGCGCTACTTCATGTTGAAGTTCACGCGCAACACGGTGATCGCGTTCGACTTCAAGGACGCGCTTTCGTTTGAGGGCGAGACCGGCCCCTACCTGCAATACGCCGTGGTGCGTACACGCGCGATCTTCAGAAAAGCCGGGCAAACGCCGGAAGCCGCCCTGGCGGAGGCGGCCTCGTTGCAGACAACGTCGTTTCTCGCGGACGACAGCATCTGGCAAGTGTGGCTGCGCGCGGCGAAAACCGGCCTCCTGCTGGAACAATGCCGCGATACCGCCGAGCCCGCGCACCTGGCGCGTCACGCGTTTCAGCTCGCGCAGGAGTTTTCGAGCTTCTACCGCAAACACCACATCCTGACCGAACCCGACCCGGCGCGCAAAGCGCTGCTGCTGGCGACCGCCGCTGTCGCCGAACGAACCCTCGTGCGCTCGCTCGCGGTGCTCGGGATCGAAACGCCCGAGGTGATGTAGTCCTCGCCGGACGGGCGGCGCAGCGCTTTCGCGCTGGGCGGGCCATGCCGCAATTCTATAGAAATGGCTCTGTTGCACATCTATGATCGGAAGGCGGTGAGGTGTCATGGCGACAACATCGGTTTCAGTCGAAGAGTA
>CAXSBW010000051.1:0-10129 GCA_964235795.1 uncultured Acidobacteriaceae bacterium
AAAACCGCCCTGTTGCCGCTCAGCCTGGTCCTGCTGCTCGGCACCGGTTGCGGCGTCGCGCATGGTCCAGGCGGCCGGCAGGGGCTGGCACCGGCACTCCGCTCCGAACAGGCCGCCCACAACGTCGCCAATCCGAACGCGCCGTTTTCCGTTCGCACCGGCGCACCGGTGCTCTCGCAACGGCCCCAGCTGCTCGACGTCGACAACGTACAGCCCTGCTCCCCCTCGCAGCTCACCGTCTGGGAGTCAGGGGCACGCAGCAGCGGCAACCGCCACAGCCTGCGCTTTGCCGTCGGCAACGCGGGCGAAGCCTGCCGGCTGCGCGGCTTCCCTTCCATCTCGCTGCTGCGCGCCGACGGCTCCATCCTGGGTGAAATCCTTCTACGCAAGATTTCGTCTTCAGCCTTTGCCGCCACTCTGGCCGGCAGCCCTTCGCCTGAAAAGTCGCCGTCGGCTCCTTCGCCCGCTGTGCTGCTGCCCAGCAGGGGCGAGGCGAGCTTTGAGCTGGGCTGGACCGCCGGCTCCAGCTGCGAGCCGGTCAGCCGCATCGCCATCGGCATGCCCGGCGCCGGTCGTGCCGTGATCGTGCCGCGTCAGCTTCTTGTTTGCGAAAAAGAGGTACTGATCACCGCAATCGCCCCCTCGGGCGCCGACGAGTAGGGCCTGGAAGCTGCCTCATGGACGATTGCGCCGCTTCGGCGAACTTGCGTGAGACCGTTTCTGCGACGGGTCTCATCCGAAGCATCAACCGGGCTTGCGGGTGAATGAAAACCGCTTCTAGTGCGGCCTCGCAGCCGTACCTTCGGTCGGCTGCGGCGTCACCGACTGGTCCTTGTGGGTCTCCACCGGCGCGCTCTGGTAGGTCGAGTACTGGCCGGTCGGCGGCTTCACCCTGATCGCCAGCTCGCGCGTCGGGTTGTCATTGATAAAGGTTTCTCCGTAGGTCTGGAACCCGTTTTTCACAATCTGGACCTGCACCTGGTCGCCGATCGGAATCACGTCGAGCACGGCCTTGCCCTCTTCGTCCGTCTTGATCTCCATATTGCCCTGATCCTTGCCGTCATGAAAGGTATGGAAGATCACAGCGGCGTTTTCAACCGGCTTGCCGTTGGAGGCGCGCGTGACGCTGACGGCGATGTGAGCGACCGGCGGCGGGTCCTTATACTTGCGCCCTCGCTTGCTGTCCTGCGCGTGCGCCGACACGATGCAGAAAAGCCCTCCAAGCAGCAGCGCACCGGCGGCACGCGTTTTGATCTGACGGATTTGCATGAGGCCATTGTACTGCCGGCTGGATGCGCGATGCCCGCCTGCGTCCGGCTGCCGCCCCAGCCCTGCCTGCATCCAAACGGTTGTCAGCCTCAGTGCGCTCTCAAGCGGCTCCAGGCGAACGAACAAGGAGAACAGACCATGGCTCAAAATACCGTGAAGGAAATGCCGGCAAAGAAGCTTCAGCAGTCCCAGGGCACCCCTGGACCGGCAGCACAGATCAACACCAAGATGTACAAGAACAGGGTCGCGCTTTCAGACGAGCAGAAACAGGACGCGGTCGGCGTCATGCAGCAGCGCCTGGCCGATGCGCTCGATATGTACTCGCAGGCCAAGTTCGCTCACTGGAACGTGAAGGGGATCAACTTCTACCAGCTGCACCTGCTGTTTGACAGCGTGGCCGAAGCGATCTTTCCGCAGATCGACCAGATCGCCGAACGCATGACCCAGCTGGGCGGCGTGGCCAATGGCACCGTGCGCCAGTCCGCATCGGGCTCCTGCATCCCTGAGTATGACTCCTCGCTGACCGCGGGCATGGATCACGTGAATGCGCTGGCAAACGCACTCGGCAGCTACTGCCAGGCGCTGCGCGAGGCCTCTGACAAGATCGACGAGATCGGCGACGAGCCGAGTTCGGACTTCTTCAAGCAGCTGACGGTGGAAGCCGAAGAGCAGCTTTACTTCCTCGAGTCGCACCTCGAAGCCGGACCGGTCGAGTAACCGGATCCACTCTCGAAAGCAAGGGGCGGCTCGAAAGGGCCGCCCCTTGTTGTTGCACCTTGTTGTTGCCCCTTGTTGTTTCAGCGACGGAAGCGGTGCGAGAATAGCGGCATGACGGATGCGATTCGAACAGGAGTGGTGGGCTTTGGACTCGCAGGGCAGGTGTTTCATGCGGCCGTGATTCATGAAACGCCGGGCCTCGAGCTTGCGGCGATTGTGGAGCGCTCGAGCGGCAGCCAGGCGAGTGCAAAGTACCCCGGCGTGCAAATCTGCAAGTCGCTCGATGAGATGCTCGACGACCAATCGATCCGGTTGTGCGTGGTCGCCACGCCAAACAACTCGCATCGCGCGCTGGCCAAGCAGTGTCTCCAGGCAGGGCGGCACGTGGTGGTCGACAAGCCGCTGACGCTGTCAAGTGACGATGCAGCGGCACTGGGCAGGCTGGCCCAGGAGAAGAACCTGGTGCTCTCGGCCTATCACAACCGGCGCTGGGACGGTGACTACCAGACGGTAGCGAAGCTGCTGGGGAGCGGGCGGCTGGGTCAGCCGATCCTGTTTGAGTCGCACTTCGACCGGTTTCGACTGCAGCCGAAGCCTGGTGCCTGGCGCGAAACAGAGGAGGCCGGCGGCGGCATCCTGTTTGACCTGGGACCGCACCTGATCGACCAGGCGCTGGCCCTGTTCGGCTCCCCTACAACGTTGTGGGCCGACAGCAGAACGGACCGGCAGAACAGCGCCGTGGACGATGCCTTCGATATTCAGCTGACCTATGAAGGGTCAGGCAGGGCGGAGTTGCGGGCCTTGCGCGTATGGCTGCGCTCGACCATGGCCGCCGCCAGCCCGGGCGCGCGATTTACGCTTCATGGCACCGGCGGCAGCTTTGAGAAGTGGGGCCTGGACCCGCAGGAAGCCGCGCTCAAGGCCGGGGCAAGGTTTACTGACGACGAGTTCGGACAGGATGCGCCCAAAAGCTGGGGCCTGTTTACCGCGCCGGACTCGCAGCCGGAGACGGTACAAACCCTGCCGGGCGATTATCGCAAGTACTACGAAAACGTTTGCCGCGCGATCACCGGGACAGCGCCGTTGGCCGTGACCGTGGGCGCGGCATGGTCGGTGGCGCGGCTGATCGAGCTGGCGCGGGAAAGCAGCCGGACAGGCTGCCGGTTGAAGGTGGACCTGAGCGAGGCCGAGCGGCTGTAGCCCATGAACGTAGCCATGAACAAGAACATGCCACGAAGCGACCGCCGGCTGCGCAAGCGGTTTTGCTCCTGGTTTTTGGCACTTTTGTTTGCAACTGGATGGGCGCACGGACAAAAGGCACGCGATCCCCTGTCCGGCAAGCAGGCCGATGAAGTGCGCGAGCTGGGCGACCACCCGGTGGAGCGGGTCAAGCTGTTCCTGAAGTTTGTCAACGAGAGGGCGGGCGCGATTCACGACCTGACGCCTCACAGCACCGAAAACAGCCGGCCAGCGGAGCTGCGCGCGCGCTACGAGGAGTTCACCCGGCTGGCCGACGAACTGGCGGAAAACGTGGACACTTACCACCACGATGGTGCCGACATTCGCAAAGCTTTACGGCTGGTGACGGAAAGCAGCGCAAAGTGGCCCGACGTGCTGAAGGCGCCCGTGCCGGATGAAACCTACGACTTTGTACGGAGGACCGCGCTGGACGCCGCCGAAGCGGTTCGCGATGAGGCGCAAAAGCTGCTGGGCAGCGAAGAAGCCTACTTCGCGACGCACAAGGACGAGGCCGGAAAAAACGGCAGGGCACCCACGCCGGAGTCGTAGCCGATTCTGCGAGCCGCGGCAGTCAGGGCTGCCTTGTAAGATAGGGACGAGGAGCTTATGGCTGACATTCACCGCAGAAGAACAGTGACGGCGACCGTGGGCGGCGTGCGCGTGGGTTCGGAGGCGCCGGTGGTGGTGCAGTCGATGACCAACACCGATACGGCCGACATTGAAGGCAGCATCGCGCAGATCGCGGCACTCGCGGCGGCTGGCTCGGAGCTGGTGCGGGTGACGGTGAACAACGACGACGCGGCGCGGGCCGTGCCCTACATTGTGGAAGGGCTGGACCGGCTGGGGCTCCAAACGCCGATCGTCGGCGACTTTCACTACAACGGCCACCTGCTGCTGACGAAGTACCCGGCCTGCGCGCAGGCGTTGGCGAAGTACCGGATCAATCCGGGCAATGTGTCGATCGGCCGCAAGAATGACGACAACTTTCGCGCGATGATCGAAGTCGCGGTCGTGAATGCGAAGCCGGTGCGGATCGGTGTGAACTGGGGATCGCTGGACCAGGCGCTGCTGACCGCGATGATGGATGAGAACTCGCGACTGCCGGCTCCCTTGCCCGCGCGCGACGTGATGATGGAGGCGATGCTGGTCTCCGCGTTGAGCTCGGCGAAGGCAGCGGAGCGCTATGGATTGCGGCACGACCAGATCATCCTGAGCGCCAAGGTTTCGGGCGTGCGAGACCTGATCGATGTGTACACGATGCTGGCCGCGCGCTGCGACTACCCGCTGCACCTGGGGCTGACCGAGGCGGGCATGGGCGTGAAAGGGATTGTCGCGTCGGCCGCGGGGCTCGCGCCGTTGCTGCTGGCCGGCATCGGCGATACGATCCGGGTTTCGCTGACGCCCAAGCCGGGCGGCGACCGCACCGAGGAGGTACAGTGCGCGCAGCAGATTCTGCAATCGCTGTCGATTCGCTCGTTTACCCCGCAAGTGACGGCCTGCCCTGGCTGCGGGCGCACGACCAGCACGTTTTTTCAGTCGCTGGCGGAGCAGATCCAGGACTATCTGCGCGCGTCGATGCCGGCGTGGCGGCAGCAGTACCCCGGTGTGGAAGAGATGAAGCTGGCAGTGATGGGCTGCATTGTGAACGGGCCCGGCGAGTCGAAGCATGCGAATATCGGGATTTCGCTGCCGGGCACGTTCGAGGAGCCGAAGGCGCCGGTGTATGTGGATGGGCGGCTGGTGACGACCCTGCGCGGCGACACCATCGTGCAGGACTTTCAAAAGATCCTGGACGAGTATGTGCGCAGCCACTACGGAGCGCGGAGTGAGGAACGCTCGGAGCTGGTTGAGGTTCACTAAGCTTGCAGCTCTCACCCGGATGGGTGATGACGGATGTACTCTGGCGCGGTCTGAGAGAGAGCGGTAGTCTGGCAGCACTTCTGGTCCCCAGGTGATTGCCGTGCGACTTGTTCTGCTTTTTCTGCTGTGTCCTCTGCTGGTGGTAACGGCGTGTTTCGCATCGAGCCGGCCCTGTTATACGCCGGAACAAGTGTCGCAACACGCGGGCAAAGAGATCTGCCTGAGCGCCCACGTGTATGACGTGGTCGAGGACAACGACGGCATTCGATACCTGGATGTTTGCAAGCCGGGAGTGCCGGACGAAAGCTGCCGGTTGACAATTGTGAGCCTGGCGACGGACCGCAAGGAGGTTGGGGCGCTGGATCACATTCGCGAGCAGGACGTGCAGCTGCGAGGCGTGGTGCACGGGATGCATGGGCAGTCGGTGATGCTTTTGAGCCACGCGCGGCAGTTCCACGACGGACCGGAAAAGTTCCGGCCCAATCCGGAGCTGCTGGGGAACTTTTCAGCAGAGCATGCGGGGCTGGGTTTCAAGGATTCAGCCTTGCGAGAGCGTAAAACGAAGCAGGCGACCGTGTTCAAGGGCGCGATCGGGAGCAAGTATTAGTCGTTTGGTCCGAATGCCTGATGAGTTCGATCAAGACTAAGCGAGGGGTTCTTCTGTTCAGGATTTGTGCCCCGGTGTAAAACCTGGCCCACAGTGCTTCCTTCCACTCTCTTGCAATGGGTGCATCTTTAAACTGCGGGACCATCCATTCAGTCGGGTGTTGGAGTCGCAGGCGCAGAAAGAGCCGATGGGAGCGCGCGATCTGTGTACCGGTGCCCGAGACGAAGGATCGGACCCTCAAAGTAGCGGCGGGAGAGAAAAGCAAGGGCTGTCGAAAGAGCTACGCATACCAGGATGGCTGCCGAGAAAAAGCCGAGATGGGTCAGAAGCTCCGGCCGGAAATGGTGGAGCACAAATGCCTTGGCTAACGTATAGACCTCTACGTGGATGAGGTACAACCCGTAGCTGATGTAGCCGTAAAAGGAAAGCACTCCCGGCGGGCTTGTTCTTCCGCTTCGCACGGCCAGATTGTGGTCGCGTACCAGGCCGAGCAGAAGGATGCCGCAGGCACCCCAGGTAAAGGGAAGGTCGGCCAGCGCGTCCAGTGCAGGCGTGGGGTGATAACTCGAAAGATAAATCACCAGGGCTGCCAGTGCGGCACTGACCAGAGTCACAACTCTTCCGATGCTGGCCGCATTGCCCGGATGGATCCGGCGTGACCGCACCAACATGGACAGGAGTGCCCCGTAAGCCAGGAAATCAAGAACGAATGGGGTCTTGTAGTGAATGTCGATCCGCGAACTTACAAGAGCAGCCAGCAGGCGCAGCAATGGTTCACCGACAATCAACGCTAACAGGATGATTTTCAGGAACCGTTCGCGAAAACGGTGAACACACAAAGGCCAGAGAAGGTAAAAATGCTCTTCCACTGCGAGTGACCACAGAGCGCCGTACTCGATTAACGGCGCGCCGAAAAGACGCGAGAAATTGGCCAGAAACAGGATAGCGGCCAGTGCGAAACGTCCCTCGATCTGATGCAGCCCAAGAAGAATGGCGAGAACAACCAGATAGATGGGCAGGATGCGCAACACGCGGCGCAGGTAGAAGCCGGCGTAATAATCAGGCCGCCCCCGGCGATCGAGCAGGATACCGGTGATAAGAAAGCCGGACAGCACGAAGAAGACGTTGACGCCAAATCGTCCACAGCCGATTGTCGTCGCGGCCAGCCGTCCCCAAACATCGCCGAATCGCTGGAGCCACCCGTAGCTGGCGAAGCCGTGAAACAGAACCACCATCAGGACGGCCGCACCCCGCATGGAATCCAGTGAGGGCATGTAAGGCAGGCGGAGCGAGTGGTCTTCAGCAATCGCAGCAGTCCTGGCCATGACACCTCAGAGGAGTAGAGAGACAGGGCTCATTATCGAGGAGAACTCCGGGCTTGCCTAGGGCTTTGTTCGGCGCGGCACCCAGTCGAGCTGATGACCTTGTGAAGCGTTTGCAGCTGGTAGGGACGGGGACCACAAAGACCGGATAGCCCGGACTTCGTGATCCTCGCCATGGTTCATTATGCTCCGGCGTGCTCCAGGACCTCCTCGCGGAGAGCCTCGTCATGAAGAGCTTCCGAGGGGTTTGTGGGGAGCGCGATGGACAGGACATCCTCGATACGGCGGGCGTAGTGAATGGTCACCCCGTCGGTCTGTGCCGGCGTCAGGTCTTCTTCCACGTTTTGCCGCACATCGGCCGGCAGGATCACGTGCTTGACACCGGCGCGTTTGGCCGCGAGAAACTTCTCCTTGATACCGCCGACCGGCAGGACATTGCCTGACAGCGTGATCTCGCCGGTCATGGCGATCAGCGGGTGCACGGGCCGGTCCGTGAGGAGCGAGACCAGGGCTGTTGCCATGGTCACGCCGGCGGAAGGACCGTCCTTGGGGATGGCCCCCGCCGGGACGTGGATGTGGAGGTCGATCTCCCGGGTGAAGTCTTCGCCAAGGCCGAGAGACACGGCGTTGGAGCGAACCCAGGTGAGCGCGGCCTGCATGGACTCCTGCATGACTTCGCCGATCTGGCCGGTCATGGTGAAACCGCCCTTGCCCTTCATCTTGTTGGCCTCGATAAAGAGCACGTCACCCCCGGCGGGAGTCCAGGCGAGCCCGACGGCGACGCCGGGACGCTCGGTACGCTCGGCCAGCTCGGTGTCGACACGGACCTTGATCCCGCCCAGGAACTCCTGCACGGTCTCGCGAGTGACGACCAGCTTGTCTTCCCTGCCTTCGGCGATGCGGCGCGCCTGCTTGCGGCAGACGGTACCGATCAGCTGCTCCAGACGGCGCACTCCGGCTTCGCGGGTGTAGTGCCGGACGATAAAGCCGATCGAGTCCTCGGGGATTTCCAGCTGGTCGGGCTGGAGTCCGTTTTCCTTCACCTGGCGAGGAACGATATAGCGCATCGCGATATTGCGCTTTTCCTCTTCGGAGTAGCCGGAAAGCTCGATGATCTCCATCCTGTCGCGCAGCGGCTCGGGAATGGTGTCAAGCTGATTGGCAGTGCAGATGAACAGGACCTTCGACAGGTCGAACGGCTGGTCAAGGTAGTTGTCGCGGAAGGTGGCGTTCTGCTCCGGATCGAGCGTTTCGAGCAGAGCCGCGGAAGGGTCGCCGCGGAAATCCCGACCCAGCTTATCGATCTCATCGAGCAGCAACACGGGATCGTTCGCGCCGGCACGACGGATATTCTGGATAATCTGGCCCGGCAATGCGCCGATATAGGTGCGGCGATGGCCGCGGATTTCGGCCTCATCGTGCATGCCGCCGAGCGAGAGCCGCTGGAACTTGCGGCCGAGCGAGCGGGCGATAGAGCGTCCAAGCGAGGTCTTGCCGACGCCAGGAGGGCCGACGAAACACAGGATCGGTCCCTTCATGTCGGGCTTGAGACGGCGCACGGCCAGGTAGTCGAGGATACGGTCCTTGACCTTGCTCAACTCGTAATGATCCTCGTCGAGCACTGTTTTAGCGACGTTCAGGTCGATGGTGCCGCCGGTGCTTTTGGCCCAGGGCAGCACGGCGAGCCATTCGATGTAGTTGCGGGTCAGCGAGTAATCGGCAGCCATCGGCGACATGCGCGCGAGCCGGTTCAGCTCCTTGAGTGCTTCCTTTTTGGTGTCCTCGGGCATGCCGGCGGCTTCGATCTTTTCGCGCAGTTCTTCGATATCGCGCTGCCCTTCGTCGTTGTCGCCGAGCTCCTTCTGAATCGCTTTCATCTGCTCGCGCAGGTAATAGTCGCGCTGCGATTGCTGCACCTGGTCCTGGACTTCGGAGTGTATCTTGTTGCGGAGCGACTGGACCTCGACCTCTTTGGCCAGGTGCTTGTTGATTCGCTCGAGACGCTTTTGCACGTCGGCGGTTTCAAGCAGCTCCTGCTTGTCCGTGGTGGAAAGAAAGGGGAGCGAGGAGGCGACGAAGTCAGCCAGGCGAGCACTGTCGTCGATCTGCGCGACAATGGCCTGAAGCTCGTCGGACAGTGTCGGCGAGGCAGCCACGATCTGCTGGAAGTCAGAGACGATATTGCGTTGAAGGGCTTCGAGCTCCGGACCGGCGGCGGGCGCGATCTCGGGTACGGTTTCAATGGAGGCGGTCATGAACGGCTCGATCTGCTCGAAGTCGTCCAGCTTGACGCGCTCGCTGCCTTCGGTGAAGACAAAAAGACTCTGGTTCGGCATTTTCACGACTTTATGAATAGTCGCCAGGGTGCCGTAGGTAAACAGGTCGGCGGGTTGCGGAGCATCGAGACGGGAGTCGCGCTGGGCGACAACGACGATGGTCTTCTCTTCGCCAAGAGATTGAATCAGCTGGACGGAACCCTCACGACCGACCGTGAGCGGCAGGACGGAGTGCGGAAAGAGAACTGTGTCGCGGAGCGGGAGCACCGGATAGATGCGCCTGGAGCTACGCTCCGTGCGCTGGGCTGTGGACCCGCTGGGACGTATGATGCTGAGAAAGTCATTTGACATGAGTGTACCTTTATCAAGTTGCTTCTGTTAGACGTAGCAACCCTGAGAAGGATGCAAGGCAAATAGGGAGCAGGCCGCCCTTTCGGGGCGTGCCTGCCAGAGGTGATGGGTTTGCCGGAAGCCTGGGACGGCTGCTCTCATATTGTTTTCCTTATCGGCCATGGACGCAGAAGTTTGAGCGGAAAAGCAAAAGTTCGGACACCAAGGTACTGTCTCCCTACTCTGGAGCAGAGCTAAGCGGGGAGGAGTGGGGCCTCGGGGTAGCAGCCGAGTTTGCGGGTGTAGAGGCAGAGGCTTGAGAGCTCTGCCAGCGCGAGGTCGCCTTGGCTGCCGGAGGGGAGGCGGTAGTCGGCGTAGAAGACATACTCCCAGGGGGAGCCGGGGACCGGCCGGGATTCCAGACGGGTGAGGTTGAGCCCATGCCGGGCGAAGATCTGGAGGGCCTCAACCAGCGAGCCTGCGCGGTTGGGGACGGCAAACGCGATCGA
>CAXSBW010000051.1:10229-23089 GCA_964235795.1 uncultured Acidobacteriaceae bacterium
CCTCAACCAGCGAGCCTGCGCGGTTGGGGACGGCAAACGCGATCGAGACCTTGAGATCGGCGGCGTTGGCGAGATCGGCGGCGTGGGCGATGCCGGCGGCGTGGGCGGCCCGCAGCAGAAGAAAGCGGGTGAAGTTGGCAGGGTGGTCCTCGATGCCGGAGCCCAGGACCTGACCGCCATAGATGTGGGCTGCGTGTTCGCTCGCGATCGCGGCGACAGGAGCGCCGGTCGCGACAGCATGGGCGGCGGATCCGGCAGTGTCATAAAAGGGCATCGCCCGCAGCGATGGGTGGGCGGCAAAGAAGCCTCGGCACTGGGCAAGCGCAACCGGGTGGGAGTAGACATCGCGAACCTGGTCGAGCCGTACACCGGGGGCCGCGATCAGGTGGTGACGGATGCGGAGCAGCGACTCGGCGACGATCTGCACCGGCTCGGCCAGCAGAAGGTCGTAGTGCTCAAGAACCGAACCGGCGAGCGAGTTTTCAATCGGGATAACGGCGGCTTCCACTTCACCGGCGACAAGGCTTCGAAACACCTCAGGGGAGAGAGCGCAGTGGACGATCTCAACCGGGCTGGAAGGCGCAGCCCTGGTGCTCATTTGCATGGCGGCTTCGTGACTGAAGGAGCCCTGTTCTCCCTGGATGGCGATACGCACGGCGACTCCTTTTCAAGCTTTGTACCGTATCAGCACACAACCGCAAACGGACGTGCCGCGACGCAACCGAAATTGCGCCCCCTGCAACTTACACTTTCGAGCGGGTGAATACGTTTTTAATGGAGAGCCTATGTTGTGGACGATCTTTGTCATTCTTCTTGTTCTTTGGCTGGTTGGACTGGTGAGCTTCCACGCGATCGGTGCTTACATCCATATTCTGCTGGTTCTGGCCATTGTGGTCCTGCTGATTCAGCTGATTACCGGCCGCCGGTCGGCCTTGTAGATACGCACGGGCGGGGTCAGGCTCCATGGCTCCGCCCGGCAAAGACCGCGGCCGCGATGCACAGGAAAAAGACGAGTGAGATGATGCCGTTCAGCGTGAAGAAGGCGGCGTTCATGCGGGAAAAGTCGCGCGGTGAGATGATGGCGTGCTCGTAGCCGAGCAACAAGGCGACGAGAGCGACGGCGACCCAGCCGAGGGTGCCGAGCGTGAATACATGAACCAGGGCGAGCAGCAGCCCGAGCATGCAGAGATGCATGGCGCGCGCGATGCGAAAGGCGGCCGGGATGCCAAGGGTCGCGGGCACGGACCATAAGCCGCAGCCGCGATCATGCTCGGCATCCTGACAGCTGTAAAGAACGTCAAACCCTGCCACCCAGAAGATGACCGCGCCGGTCAGCAGAAGGATGCGCGGGTCGAGTGCGCCCCGTACCGCGATCCACGCGGCCGCGGGGGCGATACCGAGCGCCACGCCGAGGAACACGTGCGACCAGCGCGTAAAGCGCTTGGTGTAGGAGTAGAGCAGCACCACGGCGAGCGCGACCGGCGAGAGCCACAGCGTAAGCCGGTTGAGCTGGGCGGCTGCCAGGACAAACAGGAGCGCAGACACGAGCGTAAAGCCGCCGACAAAGCCGCGGGTGAGCGCGCCGGCAGGGATGGCGCGGGTGGCGGTACGAGGGTTGGCGGCGTCCAGCGTGGCATCGGCCCAGCGATTGAAGGCCATGGCGGCCGAGCGCGCGGAGACCATGCAAACGATGATCCAGACGAGCTGCATGGGATGGGGCCAGCCCCGGGCGGCCAGCACGGCCGCGGTGAGCGCGAAAGGGAGCGCAAACACCGAGTGCTCCCACTTGATCATCTCGAGCGTAGTGCCGATGGAGCGCAGGAAAGGCATGGAGCCAGTTTACCGGGACGCAGGGCGCGGATTCGCGATCACCAGGATGTAGCATGCGTGCATGCGCCTCTTCTATCTGCTGATGACGATCGTAGGCGCGGTCGTACCGATAACAGTGTTTGCGCCGTGGGTCGCGGTCCATGGGCTGGACACGCAACTGTTTGTGCGGGAGCTGTTCAGCAACAGGGTAAGTGCTTTTTTCGCGCTCGACCTGCTGCTGTCAGCCGTTCTCGTCATCGGCATGGCGCGACGGGATCGCGGAGTGATTCGCTTGTGGTGGCTGCCGATCGCGGTCACGACCGCAGTCGGCGTCTCGGCAGGTTTGCCCCTGTTGCTGTACCTGCGCGAGACGCACGACACCCGGTGAAATGGAGAAGACTACTTGCCGGAGCGCTCGCCGCCCGCCACCTGGAGATTGTTGACGACCTTGAACACGCCCGGGACCGAGTTGGCGCGGATGCCTGCGGCTTCCTTGTCGGACTGGCTGTCGACCGCACCATATAAGGTCAGGTTGCCGTTGACGACCGAGATGCGGATCGGCTTGCCGGGGTCGACCGCGTACTTGTTCAGCGACGGAAAGCCGTAGATGGTGCGAAACGCCTGGATGCGGATGCGGTCGTCGTTGGGTGAAAGCGGGTCGACCTGGATCTCGTTGATCACGTCGCGCACGCCTTTTGTGTTGCTGGCGACAGCCACGGCCGAGTCCGCGTCCACAGGCCCGTAGGCATGGCCGCCGAGCGTGACGACGCCGTTCTGCACCTGCACGGCGATGGCGTTGAACGCGGTCGTGCCATAGCCGACGCGGTCGTACTCGATCGCCTTGAGCAGCTTCTGCTGGAGTTGTGCATCGGGTACGGACGGGCCTGCGACCTGGATCTCGTTGTCGACCGAGCCGACGCCCTTGACGCGCCGGGCGCGCTTGCCGGCTTCTTCCTTGTCGTCGAACACGTTGACCGTGCCGCGCAGCACCGCGACATTGCCCTGAACGGTAGCCTGCACCGAGCTGAACTGTTTTTTGCCGAGGGCCTTGGTCAAGGCGGACTGCAGGGCGGTATCGCCCCCCTGCGCGGCAAGCGCGGTGGTGGCAAGAAGCAGGCTCAGCATCGTTGTTGCGAATCCTTGATATCGCATGGTTCCCTTTCCGCTGTGAAAGCAAACTCTGCAGGTTGGAACCCTGTTTCAAACAGAAGGATGCGCGGCTAACGGTAGCGCTGGTGCAGCTTGAGTTCGAGCGAGAATACACCCGACTCGTCGCGTACGCCAAGCACCGACAGGTTGGGCGTGATGTTGTACTGACCCTGGATCAGTTGCTGCGCGGTGGAGTTGACATTGGTCGCGTAGGTGACGGTGCCGTTTTTCGAGACCTGCTGCTGCACGGTGATACGCGCGGTCGCGTTGCCGCTGCCGGAAACGAAGGTCGGATCAATTTTGACGCTGCCGCCGCCGAAGAGTTTGTTGATGCGGCTGGACAGAGTGGCGTTGAGCGCGCCGCCGAGGATGGAGTCGGCGGTGGAGTTGACGCCGGCCTGCGACTGCTGCTCGGAGTAGATGGCGGCTTCCTCCTGGGTGCGCCCGACGGAAAGCAGCGAAAAGATGTCCTGCTCGGAGAGGGGCGGCTCGGACCGGAAGGTGGGCGTGAGCTTGGCGGCGGTGCCGTGGAGCCCGATGACGACATCGTAATCCTCGACGTGCGCGCTGGCTTCAAGGTCGATCGTGGGATCGATTTTGACCGGGTTGGTGAAGTAGATATCGCCGTGCTGCAGGGTGTAATGGGTACCGGCAAAAGTGGCCGAGCCCTCGGTGATGGAGATGTGGCCCAGCACGGAGGGGCCGGCCGCGGTGCCGCGAACGAACAGGTCAATATCGCCGGCCAGCTTGGCATAGGTGTTGTTGATGTCGAGCTGCGGCGCGGAGGTGACGTGGACGTCGAGCCGGATCCTGTTGCCGAAGGCGGTCGGGTCGGGCGGCGGCGAGATGCCGTTGGACGAAAAGGCGGAGGCATCGACACCGGGGCTGACGGCGAAGCGGGTGACCAGGACGCCGCCGCTGACGAGAAGGTTCTGGAGCGTGCCCTGGATGCGCAGCTTGCTGTTGAACGTGGTGGATACGCCGCCGGGGTAGCGGACGCGGACCTGGTTGGCCTGCACGGAAAGATCGGCGTACACGCCGGCCTGGTAGGTGACGAAACCGCCGAAGGTGAGGTCGCCGCCGCCGCTGGTTGCCTTGAGATTGTTCGCGGTGAGGCGGCCCTGGTTGAAGACCAGCGAGCCGTTCAGGTGGTTGACGCCGTTGGGGAAGTCGCCGTAGGCGAGGTTGACATCGTGGAAGTCGGCGGAGCCTTCAAGATCGGGCTTTTCGATGGTGTTGCCGGCGGTGAAGTGAAAGGCGATCTGCCCGCTGCTGTTGATGTCGGGATCGAAAGTATGCGCGACCTGGAGATTGAGGGTGCCGTCGGCCCTGGCATCGAGCAGCCGGTTGGTGCCGAAGAGTGCGGCGCGACCGCCGGCCTGCAGGTCGGTGCCGCCGCCGGTGATGTGGACGGGCTGGAGCTCGGCGATGCCGTCGCGCAGGGTTGCACGGAGGCCGCCCTCGGTCCCGAGCGTGATGCCTTGCGCGCTGACGGCAACGCGCGAAAGCGACGCGTCGCCGTTGAGCTGTTGCGGCCTGGTGAGTGGGCCGTTGACGTTGATGTCGCCGCTGATGGCGGTTTCGCCCTTGACGCCGTTGATGTTGAAGAGCTGGAAGAGCGGGTTCAGATCGAGGTTTGCCAGGGCGAGCTTTGCCTGCGTGTTGTAGTCGCCGGCCAGCGCGGTTTGAGCGTGCAGGGTGGCGGTGGCGCCGTTGAGCCGCGCGTTCAGGTCGGCGAGCAGGTCATGGCCCTGCGTGTGAGCCGTGAGGTCGACCGTCCCGGTGGACGCCGGGCCCCCCGCGGGGTTGGCGACGCTGAGGCTGCCGAGATGGACGGTGGCCTGCACGCTGGGCTCCTGAACGGTGCCTGAGCCCTGCACGTTGAAGGCGAGCCGGCCATGGACGACGAGCGGAGCTTTCTTTACCGCCTGGAAGTTGTCAAGGTTGAGCCCCGGCGTCTGCACAAGTGCGTGAAAGTGTTGGCTGGTGAGGTTGTAGCCGCCGTTGCCGGTGACCTGCCCCCCGCCGATCGCAAGTGTGAACTGCGACGCGCCGACCTCCTGCCCGGCAAAGGTGAGGTCGGCATCAAGGCTCTGATAGGGCTCGCCATAAGCCTGGCCGCCGGTGACGGCGAGATGACCGCCGCCGTTCAGGTCGCCGAGTGTGCCGCCGACATTTGCATTGAGGTTGAGCGTGCCCGTGACCGGCAGAGTCGATTGCCCGG
This sequence comes from uncultured Acidobacteriaceae bacterium, assembly GCA_964235795.1. GTDB lineage: Bacteria > Acidobacteriota > Terriglobia > Terriglobales > Acidobacteriaceae > EB88. Next base: position 15,412 of record CAXSBW010000051.1, read on the forward strand.
CCAATGCGAGCAGGTCCGGGACGGCTGCATTCTGGATGCCGGCCGTGGCATTGATCGTCGCCTGGTTGTCAAACGCGTAACCCTTGCGGCGGGTTTTATGCGCGTGCAGCTGGCCGGAGGCATGCACCTGCGTCGCGCCGTGGGTGATCAAGGCACTTTGGACGGAGATGAGCGCCGGCGAGTACTCGGCATCCGCCGTCAGCGAGTCGATGTGAAAGGTGCCGGAGCCGCCGGCCTGGGGGGTAGCCGCAGCCGGGACCGGCGGCCCGGACGGATCGATCGGCTGGGCCGCGGCGGCAACAGCCGTCGTGGCGGGTGCGCTGTTCAGCAGGACGTCAAAGTTATTGGCCGCGAGATGGCCCGTGACATCGGGGGCGGCGAGCGAGCCCGTCACGACGCCGTTGAAAGAGGCCTGCCCATGCAGGGCGACCGGCAGCTTGCCGCCGACGCCGAAGGCCGCCAAGGCTTTGTTGAACTCACCCAGGTTTGAGACCGCGACCTGTGTTTGCAGAGACGAGCGGGCACCAGCGGCCAGACCGATGCCGCCGGTGACATTCACCTGGGTCCCGGGGGTGTGCGCGTTGAGCTGATGCACGACGATGCTGTTGGAGCGGCCGGCGTAGGTGACGTCGATGATGCCGTTCACCGGCACGTCGCCGTTTGGCGGCGCGGCCGGGGCAGTGAGGCTGACGCGGGCGTCGGCCGCGAGATCGGAAGCATTGCCGGTCCAGGTGAGCCGGACAGTGCCGTCAGCCGTTGAAAAAAAGCCCAGGTGCTGGAACTTCGGCGGGGCGACGACGGACAGGATCGACGGCAGGGTAAAGCCCGCGAGGCGCGCGTTGACGCTGCCGCGCGAGATCTCAGCTTTCGCCTGGAGCGAACCGGCCGGATGCGCGGTGCCGGCTGCCGTAGCCGCCGCGGGCGTGAGCCAGTGATCGATACGCGCATTCCCGGTGAGCGTTCCGCCGCTTGCCAGCTTTGCACGCAGGTCGTCGAGCGCAAGCGTGTCCTGGTTGATGTGCAGGGCAGTGAAAGCATCGAGTCCGTTGAGGTTGACGCCTGAACCGCGATAGGCTGCCCCGGCCACTTTCGTGGTGCCGTCCACGCTGAACAGCGCTCCGGTGCCCTTGCCGTGCAGGTCGAGCGCGACGGTGCCGCGGTCAAGGCCCGGCACCGCGGCGAGCGCCTGCGCTTCACGCAGGTCCACCGTGCCCTTGGCGGCGAGCTGCCAGTGCGGGTCGTTGAAATCGCTGAGTGAAGCCTGCGCGGCGAGGCTGGAAACGCCGGATGAGAAGTGAAGGTCGGGCACGCTCAGGTTGTTGCGGCCCAGGAAAGCGTCCAGCGTGAGCCTGGAGTGCAGGGGCGCTGCGAGCGAGCGACGCGCGGTGATATCGGCGATCGAAAGCGTTGCCTTGTACTGGTCGGTGGGCAGCAGGTAGTTGACGCCGAGCCGCAGGTCGTTGGCGGCGAGTGAAAACGGCAGCGCCTGCTGGTTGAACAAGGCGGTACCGTCGTTGATCTCGGCGCGATCGGCCTGGAGATCGAAGACCTGGTTGATCGTCTGGTTCAGATGGGTGGGCGCGCTCTTCTTTTTCGGGACCGGCTGGTTGGTCGAGCCGTCCTTGTAGATGATGAGGTGAACGACCGGCTTGTCGAGGCCGAGATAGCTAAGACCGATCTTCGCGCGGAACAGCGAGATGATCCTGGCGCGGACAAGCAGGCGGTCGACGTGCGCGTAGGGCACCTCGCCCGGGCCTTCCAGGCCGTGGATCGTCAGGTTGTCGGCCTCGATCTGGAGGTGAAGCAGCCGCCAGCGAAAGGCGCCCAGCTCGACACGGCCGCCGGTTGCGTCCCCCAGCACTTGGATCAGTTCGGAACGAACCTTGTTGGCGAACCGTGGGGTGGATGCGTACCAGCTGAGGCCTGCGACCAGCAGCGCGAACAGGACCGCAACGGCCAGAAGCGCCCGGAGGAGGCGATGGCGGCGACCGGGCCGCGGGGCCTCGGTGCCGGCGGTGCGGCGGCTGAACAGTGAACTCGGGGTGGTGCTCATGCGCCTCCTCCTGAACTACCGGCGGGCGAGTCGTCCTCGGAGCCCGTGCTTTGCCCATAGGCAGGGACCAGGATGCGAACGCTGCCCTGCTGCCGGAGGGTCGCCTGCCAGTCGTCGATCTGCTTGGATATCTGCTGCTGCACGAGAATCTCCTCGATACGCGGGCGCAGCGCCTTGATCTGCGGGGGTTTCTCGTGTTTGCCCTGGAACTGCGGAACAAGATTTTTGTCGTAGTAGGCCTGCACCTCACTATCCGGCACACGCACGCCGGAGCGGAAGCGCAGGTTGACGTAGTTCAGGATGATGAGGTGCTGACGCCAGCGCGCCGCCACCTCGCTCGTGCTCATCCCGCGTTCGGCCAGGTAGGCGGCCCAGCCGGCATCGGTGCCGCAACGGTTTTCACAGCCGGGAAGCTGCTTTTTCAGATTGGCCAGGGACTTTTGAACATCGGCCTCGGAGATGTCGGGGGAGGCCTGGTCCTGCGCCTTCATCTGCTGAAGCATCAGGACCTGGATGAAAAGGTGCTCGGCCGCGCGCGTGTCGGTGTTCTCGCCCGGAGGCAGCAGTTGCAGCGACTCGAAACGCCGCTCCTCTTCCACATCGCTTTGCAGCACAACGTCGCCGTTGATGATGGCGACGACGCTGTCGAGCACGGTGGGGCTGCCCTGTGGGGCGACGGCCCCGGACTGGGCGGCTTTGGCCTGCTGTGCCTGGGAGGCGGCCTGTGCTTTTTGCCCAGGTTCGACATGGGTTTCGGCGTCGGCCTGCACGGGCGCGGGGTTTTGCGCCGCGGCGGGCTGCGCCCAGGCAGCGACATAAAGAGCGAGAACAAGGAGAGCGCGCATCAGAAAGCCTGCCCGATCGAGAAGAAGAAGTTGAAGTGGCCCGCCTGGCCGACCTTGGCCGGCGCATTCTGGTTGCTGATGTCGTAATCCTGAATCTGTGGGTAGAGCGGAGGATTGAGATTGTAGCTGGCGTCCACACGGATCGGTCCGATCGGGGTGCCGTAGCGGGCACCCAGGCCGAGCGCGTGCGAGAAGTAGTTATTCGAACAGCGTCCCGTCAAACCGATACTGTTGGGCTCGGTTGCGGGAGCGGACTGGTCGGCAAGGCTCAGGTCGCGGCAGCCGGCGCGGTCCGGCTGCCGGAAACGTAGAAAGCTGGGCCAGATATCACCGCCCTTGACGAAGACATTGCCCATGTCGTGAAACAAAACAAAGCTGACACTGTTGCCGACAACCGGCAGGGTGGGTGGCGGCAGCCTGAGTTCAAAGTTATTGATAAAGGTCGCCGCACCGCCGATCGGGAAGCCCGTCACCGAGTCGCGCGGCCCCGCTGCATTGATCGAGAAACCGCGATGAGACTGCGCGCCGCCCGCGTAGATGCGTTCGGGAAGAGGAATCAGTTCCGTCGCCCCATTGCCGAACGACCGCTCGAACGCAATACGAGTCTGCCTTGCAAAGATATATTTGTGCACCGTGCCCAACGGGTAATAAGTGGCATTGATCGCGTCGAGCCGGTTGAAGTTCGATTCGGAGCCGAACTTGCCGTCTGAAAAAAACTCCTGCACCGTATTGTAAGTGCCGCCCGAGGCATCGAGCGAGGACGGCCGGCGAGTATCCCGGATGTAAGTCAAACCGGGGCCGCCGACGGTTACGGGCTGCGAAAGCAGCGGGATTTGATCCTGCGCGACCTGCACGGTATTTGGATCGACCTTGATACGACGGAACTGGTACTGATAGATCCAGGTCGTGGCCCTGGTCGCACGTTCGGTCAGACGAAGGTTCGCCAGCAGGCGCGAGGCCGCATAGGTCGTCACATCCTGCTCGTTGGTATAGCCGCCGCTGACCGAAAGTGAGAAGGTTCGCTTGCCGAACGGGTGCGGATCGTTAAAGGTCAGCAGGGCGACTTTCTCGAGGGTGCCGTAGGTCGTCTTAAGAGACACAGTGTTGTCCGTGCCGCGCAGATTGATCCGCGAGATATTGAGCGATACAAGGCCGCCGACACCGAAGCCGCCGTTCGGGTTGCAATAGCCGGTCGCATTCAGCCCTTGCTGGATCCGTTGCGCGACATTGCAGGAGCCGGGATTGCCGGTTTGCGCCTGAAATCCCAACCCGTACGTCACGTCCCAGCGCTTGGCTTCGGTGAACTGGAGCAGCACATCCTTGCGCAGCTCTTCGCCGTTTGGGTTCTGCACGGCGGTGTTGACGCCGTTGAACAGCGTCAGATCGTAAAGCTGGCGTTGCGAATCGATCAGCGCGCTCTGGTTGAGCAGGTCGCCCGGGTGGACCAGGATATGGGGGTCGACCGTGCCGAGACGGGTGTGATGCAGTCCGGTGATCAGCACCTGGTTGACACGAATCTGCTCGCCTTCGGTGATCTCGAGCGTGGCGTCGGTCAGGGTCGGGTCGTGCGGGTCCGGAGCCTGCTTCAGGTTGGCCTGGGCCTGGTCATAGCCATGGCCCAGGTAGTAAGTGAGTATCGCGTCGCGGTCGCCGGTCAGGTTATTCGAGTTATAGGGCTGGCCCACCTGCGTGTTGAGCAAAGGCAGCAGATCGGCATTCGGCACCTTGATGTTACCCACCAGCTTGTAGCTGCCGACACGCTGCTGGACGCCCTCGGTGATCTGGTAGGTGACCGAGATATGCGCCACCCTGGAAGGCTGCCCACGCTTGTCCAGGTCGGAGTCCTTGACGACCGGCTTGACCTCTACCTTTTCAAAGCCGCTTCCCTCGTAGATTGCCTTGATGGTCGAGATATCACTTGCCAGCAAAGCCGCGCTATACAAACCGCGCGGTACAAGGATGCTGTTGGGCTTGACGTTGAGCCGGGGAGTCATCAGGCTGGTCTCGAAGTATTTGTTACCGGTGATCGACACCGAATCCACGTCGTGCACCTTGCCCAAATCGACGTTGTAGGTGATCAGCGTGCGGCCGTTCGGGCCCTGCGTGCTGGTGTGCGATACCTGGATGTCGAAGTAGCCCTTGCGCTGGTACAGGTCGCGAATACGGCGATTGCCTTCGTTGAGCAGGTCCTCATCGACGGTTCCTTCCTCGTACACGGGCACCAGGTTTCGTATGCCGCCCTTGCTGATCTTGACGCCGGTAACGACGACATCGACCTTGTTGCCCTGGTTCACGTTGAAGGCGTAGTCCAGGTGATTGGTCGGCTGCTCGTATTGCTTGTTGTCGAGCTTGACCTTGGCTTCCAGCTGCTGCTGCTTCTGGTAGTGCGCGCGCAGCTTGTCGAGCGCGGTGTTGACGGTGTCGCGCGAAACGCGGGTGCCCCGTTTCAGCTTTGCCGTCTTTCGCAGCTTGTCCGGGGTCAGGTCGCTCTGGCCGGTCAAGGTGACCTCGCCTACGCGCGCGCGCGGCCCGAGGGTCACCGTATAGCTGACGTTGAGCTGCTGGGTCGCGGCGTCCACGGATTGACCGGCGATGACCTGCGCCTGGTAGTAGCCGTCGTTTTGCAGCAGGGTCTGGATCAGGCGGGTGCCGCGGTCCAGCTTTCCCTGCGTGTAAGGGGTGCCGGGGCTCAGCTTGGTCGCGCCCTGCAGCAGGCTGGTCATGTTTTCGCTATTGACACCGTTGACGTTGACGCGCCCGATAAACAGCTGCGGGGTGCCGTCGAACAGAATGGTGACGTCGTTGCCGGTGCGGACCCCGGCGACGTCGATGGTGCTGTAAAGCCCGGTCGCGTACAGCCGGCGAAGGCTGCTGCGAAGAGTTGCGGGGTCAAGCGGCTTGCCGGGCTGCAGGGCCAGCTCCGACTGCAACGGCTGCAGGCGCTCGGCCGGCACGCCGCGAAACTCGATGCCCTTGACGTTCAGGCCGCGCCAGGCAAGCAGGTTTTCGGTGCCGGCGTTTGGCGTTCCAGGCGGAGCAGCGGCGCTGATCGGGTGATTCTCGTCGTAGGCCGGCAGCTTGGCCGCGTTGGGGAGCTGCTGGCCGGGCGCGGAGGGGTTGTCGGGCTGCGTCTGCTGAGACGAGTTCTGCACGGACGGGGTGACGGAGCCCTGGCCGAGGGCAGCCGGTACCAGGCCGGTCGCGACCGAGGCAAGCCAAAGGGCCGGCTGCCGGAAAAGGCGAAGGGAAACAGGTGGGAAGAGCGGTGAGCCGCTTCTGTCTCGTAACATGGATGGTCCGGTCAAAGGGTTCAGTTTGCGTCCTTAAGATACACGGGTCCGCCGGCGCGCCGTCTCCGTACGGTACCTGAAGCGGATGGCGGGAGGAAAGCTCCCTCCTTAACATCATAGGCGTTCGTGGGGAACGGTGCAGAGCGAAGAGCGGAGGTCGCCGCGCCAGTCTGATGAACCCGGTCGGCGCCACGCTCCCTATACTTCGTATCAGGATGAGCGAAACGAAGGCGCAGACAGTTCGGACCGCGTGCAACGAGGAAGCCTTGGCCCCGTCGACCCCGTCGAGTGCGGAGCGCTACTCCCGCCAGGTGCTGTTTCGACCGGTCGGCGCGGTCGGCCAGCAGCGGCTGGCGCGGGCAAGGGTGGCGATTGTGGGCGTGGGTGCCACCGGGGCGGCGGTCGCGGGGCTGTTGGCTCGGGCCGGGACAGGCCACCTCACCCTGATTGATCGCGACTATGTGGAGCAAAGCAACCTGCAGCGGCAGGTGCTGTTCGACGAGGCAGACGCGGCTGCCGGGCTGCCCAAGGCAGAGGCAGCCCGGAGGCAGATCGGCCGGTTCAACAGCGAGATCCGGGTGACGGCGCATGTGGCCGACCTGGTGCCCGCCAATATCCACACGCTGCTCGACGGCTCGGAGCTGGTGCTGGACGCGACCGACAATTTCGAAACGCGCTACCTGTTGAACGACTACGCCGTTGAGCAGGCAAAACCGTGGATTTACGCCGGTGCCGTGGGGGCGTACGCGGTCTCGATGAATATCGTGCCGGGCGATACGGCCTGCCTGGCCTGCCTGTTTCCTGCGCCGCCAACCGGGCTGGTGGAGACCTGCGACACAGCGGGCATCCTGGGCATGGCGGTCAACCTGGCGGCTTCGATCGAGGCGGCGGAAGCCATGAAGTACCTGACAGGCAACCGGGCGGCGATGCGTCGGACGCTCTTGTCGCATGATTTGTGGAGCAACGAACGCTCGGAGCTGCGGGCCGCGGGCGCGCCTCGCCCCGGGTGCCGGGTCTGCGGGCCGGCGCGCGATTTCATGCATCTTCGCGGGGAAGGCCGGCCACACATCACGCTCTGCGGACGCAACTCCGTGCAGATCCACGAGCATGCGCGTCCGGTCGATTTCGCGACGCTTGCGGCGCGGCTGGAACCGCACGGCACGGTCCGCTGGAACGAACTGCTGCTGCGATTTGCGCGGGGCTCTCACACGCTGACCGTGTTTCCGGATGGAAGAACGCTGGTGCAGGGCACAACGGACGTGGGGCAGGCGCGGTCGCTGTACGCGCGGTTTGTCGGGTCCTGACAGAAGCTGCATGCAACCCGGAACCTGTTCTTCAGCGTCTCAAGTATGTTCCGCCCGAATTGGCGCGAGACGGTGGGCGCGAAAACGGCCCATCGATCCGCTGATAGATCCGCGGATCGATTCCGGGGATCAATTCCGGACGGGCACCCCAGAAGCTGAACCCTGAACGGCAAGATCAACAAGAAA
>CAXSBW010000052.1:0-8483 GCA_964235795.1 uncultured Acidobacteriaceae bacterium
TGTTTGCCATCGGTCGCGCTGAGCCTGGGCGGGCTGCGGAAGGTCAGACATGAGCCTGTTTTTAGAGCTTTTTCAAGCCATTTCAGTGCGTCTTTTGGGTGTTTCTTGCGCAACGCAAATGTATAAAACCGGTCGATAGTGCATAACTATGCATCCGCCACGGTACTTCGGTACCGAAGCCTGACCCATTTGAGGGATTGACGAAACGGAGTGCCGGAAAAGCCCTTCGTGCGTCCGGTTAGCGATCGCGGGGTGAGTGAAGCTGGGCGGGTCGGCATTCCAATCGGCATCGGCGTGCTGAGCCTACGTTGTACTTTTCACGGGTGGTGGGGTCAATTTGGGAGAGCCGGGACGCTGGACTCTTGCTGCTTGCCGCCGAGTGAAGCCTGCTTTTGGCGCAAGCGCCGGTGCCGTTTTGTGAGCGGCTGCTTCGGATTGCCGGCGTCCTGCTTTGTACGAGCGGGAATTCCCTGCCGGTTCCTTGCCTGGCTGAATGTACCTCAAACGTTGACCGATCAGGCTTTTCTGCGGGTCCGCATGGTGTTGTCGCCAGCCTTCCCCACTCCTGTGGCGGCTCAATCCCTTACTCCACGCGAACTGAATGGCAGGGTTACTTCACCTCGAACCTAGCCAGGTTCGAGGTACTTGCTGCTGCTGGATCGTCGCCGGCTCGGTAGCGGATTTGGACGGTGTACCGACCGGCTTTGTTCAGATCGAACAGCTTGTTGAGTGTCATTGCGTCTTTCACGTTCTTGCCGCCCTTTGCCGTATCCAACACGCGGCTCACGAACAGTGCCTGTCCGGCTCTTGCGTTGATCTCATACGCAGTGGGCTGGAGGGGCTCTCCAGAGCGAGTGATGTAGACATCGCTGTAGAGCTCTCCTTGCCTTGATCCAGGTTGCACTCCGGGAGAACGCCAGATGTAGATCGGGGCTGGCGTGAGATTTGAGAACACGATGTCGAGCAGGACCGGCTCTCCGATGGTGTAGGCGGCCTGCTCCGTTTGGATGGTGATGATCAGCTTAGGTTGGGGAGTCCGGCTGCTGATTGACACAGTGGAAGCTGCCATGGCGATACCGACGACGAATGCAGCGCTGCGTTTCATGGCGACTGTGTCCTTGCCGATTAAGGCCGTTCTTCAGTCAGCCTTACTATATGACTGGTGCGGCTCTTGAGCGCTATCATGCACTTTGCCGATGGCAGGCTTTGAACTACTTTATCTCGAAGGTCGCTGTGTTTGAAGTGCCTACTGCTGTTGGATCGCCATGATCCCGGTGTCGAATCTGGACTGTGTATCGCCCGATTTTGTTCAAATCAAAAAGCCTATTGAGCGTCATCCCGTCTTTTGCAGTTTTGCCTGCAACTATTGAACTTCCTATGCGGCTTGTGGGTCCTACTTGTCCGGCTTCTATGCCTCTCTCGTAGGGCGTGGGAAAAAGGCGTTTTCCCAAATAGGTGACGTCGACGTCACTGTAGAGCTCACCTTGACTTGACCCTGGCGAACGCCAGATTTGTATCGGTGTCGTTGTTGGGTTTGAGAACACGATGTTGAGAGGAACTGGTTCCCCAACTGCATACACAGTCTTCGACGACCTGATCGTGATGGACAACACGGGAGGCGAGCTGCTGACCGACACGAAGGGAGCCAACGTGCTGATACAAACGATGATGGATGCGCCATAATTCATCTGAGCTAGCTCCCTCTTAACCGTGCCATGTCGGCCAGTCTTTTGGCCGCTCTCGTCGCCCTACCAATAGCATCTCCCGACTACTTTATCTCGAAAGTTGCTACGTTTGAAGTGCCTGCCGCTGTTGCGTACCCCTTATCCCGACACTTGATCTGGACTGTGTATTTTCCAGGCTTGTTTAGATCGAATAGCTTGTTGAGCGTCATTCCGTTTTTCGCATCGTTACCCGCAGATACCCCGTACTGAGTACGGCTTAACATCACCATTTGGTGGCTCTGCGCGGCTTGCTCATATGCGCTGGGTTCGAGACTCGTTCCAGAGCGGCTCACGTTGACCTCATCAAAGAGTTCAGCCTGCGTCGCATTTGGAGAAACCCACACTGCTATTGGCGTTTCCGAGTGATTTGAGAACACGATTACGACGTGAACAGGCTCTCCTACGGTATAGACGGCCTTTGACGTTGAAATTGAGATTGACAACACGGGAGACGGATTGTTGGCTAGTGTGGTCATAGCAAGCATGCTGGCGTCAGCCGTGATCTTCGCGATGCATCCCATCATGATCTATCGCTCCTCCCATACTGGATCAAGCGCAAGTCTCTGGCGACCACTGGATGGCATCCTTCAACTATTTCACCTCGAAGGTCGCTACGTTTGAAGTGCTCGTCGCTGTTTCATGGCCTGTATCCCGGCCCTTGATCTGGACTGTGTATTTTCCAGGCTTGTCTAAATCGAATAGCTTGTTGAGCGTCATTCCGTCTTTCCCATCGCTCCCCGCAAATACCTTGTACTGAATGCGGCTCACTATCACCATATTGTGACTCTGCGCGGCTTGCTCGTATGCCGAGGGCTTCAGACTCTTTCCAGAGCGGCTCACAGTGACTTCATCGTAAAGTTCAGCCCGATTCGCACCGGGAGCAGCCCAGACTCCGATAGGAGTTGTCGACGGGTTTGAGTAAATGATGTCAAGATGAATCAGTTCTCCAACTTTATAGATCGCCTTTGACGTTGAAATTGTGATAGACAGTGTGGGAGACGGGTTGCTGACCGACATTGCCGACGCTACGACGCTTACACAAGCAAGTAATGTTGCACCATATTCAATCATCACTATCTCCTAATGTAGTGTTAAGGGCAGATGTTTAAAGTATTAGGTATGATCATCGATCTATTCCAGACTGGAAAAGAAGTGCTAGGAATAAGATTGGTTGCTGAAGAACTGTTTCCAGAGCTGGCAAGTATCCACACTGGGAGATTATTGATCAGCTGAGGAGTCACTAACGCATCTCCTTGCCATTGCCATGCCACATTCGCGAGCGGTACAGGAATCGATGGAGTCACTGATGGAGTCCACATCAGGAACATAGTTGCATTGAACTGAGCTTTTGCTTCGGTCTTAGGCACATTAATATGCAAGGGGATGCCAGGGCTGTCTTCTGTTGAAATGGACGTCACACCGCCAGACATAGTTGGATAAGGTAGAAGCCCCGAATCCAGGCCAGCGCCGTAGTTAATTGAGCAAGGAGCACCCCCATAATACTGAGCTGTGAAGCTGTTCACAACTTGAATAAACGACAAAGAGCCTGGAAAGCCTGGCATGGAAAAGCCTGACAAGGAGCTGATGGTTGCATTAAACGTAATGCCGCTCAAATAGGGGTCGCCAGGCTTAACCGGGAGTCCAAACATGCCTAGATATAAAGGATTGCCACCTACGCTAACACCCGTATGAGGCGTGCTGGATGAAGTAATGCTTGGCCCTTTCGCGTTGAAAGTGACCTGCGCTGAAGCTACAAATCCATCGTTGAGCGTTGTACTGAAGGATACCGTGTACGTTCCGGGGCTGACCCAGTAGATTGTTGTGGAGGTTCCAGTCGTGGTAGGAGATGTCACATAAGCACGTTGGACAGTCGCGGTATAGCCACCGACGGCGCCGTTCGGGATCGCCCAAATGGGGTTCGTTGCCGTGACTCCAGCCGGAAGTGAGATGGAGGCTGTGAGTGGAAGTTGCAGACCGACGGGAGCCGTGAATGTCTTGCCTGTTACATCTGTACCGTTGTAATAGATGTGAGGCAGCGGCTGCACCATGCCGCTACCGCCGACTGGAACTTCGCACGAGCCGGAAACGACGGAGCCATTGTAGAAGAAAAATCCGGGAGCTATGCCCTTCAGGTTGACCTGCGTGTTGGTCGAGCTGACGATCTGCGCGTTGCTGCTGGCCGTCCAACCCGTATTGAACGCCAGGCTGGCTCCCGTGATCGCCCCGTTGTAGCTGCAATTGCCCGGACCGGTTTCCACGCAGACGCTTGTGCTGACGCCGTAAAACAAGGCGGCCTGGTCACCGTCGAGGAGGTCCTGTTGAGCCATGGGACCGAGGCTGGCCAGGCACATGGCCGCGATTTCGCCGCAGCTGAAGCTGCGGGAGAGGCCGGTGGATGGGTTCGAGACAAGCAGGCGTCCGAAGCCGTCGGAGGGCATGCGGGTGGACCACTGGACTTCGCCGCGTTGGAGGGATCTTGGGAGCTTGCGGCGGTCGTGGTCGCCGGTTTCCTTCGCGATGAGGTCGTTGATGGAGACGGCGCGGGTTTCAAACGGGGCCAGGTAGAGGAGGTCGAGCCAGGTGGCACCGCCGCCGGAGATGCGGACCTGAAACTCCTGCTGTTGCGCGGTTGGGTTGAAGAGCAGGAGGGTGGAGGTGTCGCCATGCTCGGTGGACCAGGGATGGTTGCCGCCGTTGTGCTGGTCGGCGGCGTTCTTGGCGAGCAGCTCGACGCGTTGATCGGAAGAGGACCGGTAGGCAAAGAGGTGCGCCTGCACGTCGCCGGGTTTGCCATCGGAGCCGATGGTGAAGGAGTGCTGGAGGCCGGAGCCGGGCAGGCTGGCGAGCTCGACGGTGCGGGTGGCGCCGGGGGCGAGCGTGAGTTGCTGGACGACCTCCGGTTTGGCCGGGGTGCCGGGGGCGGTGGACGAGCTGTCGAGGTGGTTGATGGAGACGATCCGCGGCTGGGCGGAGAAGTTCGCGAGCGTGAGGACGGGGACGTAGGTGCCGGGTTGAAGGGTGCTATTGGGGCCGACCGGGACGCCGGTGTACACGGTCTGGGTGGAACCGGCTTCGCCGGGATCGTAGAAGTCGATGGGCTGGAGCTGGGGGCGGGTGGTGCTGCCATTGAGGGCGAAGCCGAAGGCGTAGAAGGAGCCGGGAAGGCCGTCGGAGTGGATCGACAGGCCGAGGGAGTGCGGGGTGGACCGGCTGTCGGCGGTGAGAGCGGTGACGCTGTTAAGGTCGCTGTCGCGCAATGGGTGCCAGGAAGAAGCCTCGGCGCAGGCCTGGACCAGGACGGTGGCGCCGACGGCGAGCTCAAAGGTGTGGGGGGCCGGGTCGCCGAGGCAGCGGGTCTGGATGGTTTGAGCGACCTCGGAGGTGCCGGTGATGGCGACCACCGGCGCGTTGGCGGTCTGGCTGGCGATGCCTTGCAGCGTCGCGGAGCTCATCATGGCACTCGGCATGCCGAACTCCTCCTCGAGAAAGGCGGACTGGCTGCCGGTGTGCAGGGTAAGGGAGAGCTGGGCGAGGAGGGCCGGGCCCTTGAGAGCGGGGTCCTGCTGGAGGAGGACGGAGCCGGCGTGGATGGTGGAGCCGACTTCGGCGAGGACCTGGCGGAGCTGGACGACGGTGCTGCTGTGGGGGGCGTAGGTGATGTGTTTTGTGGCGGCGATGTTGCCGTCGAGGTCGCGAATCGTGAGGGTGCCGGAGGTGGCCTGCATGACTCCGTTCACGACGGTGACGGCACTGTCGATCTGGTCGGTCTGAAGAAAGAGGGGGGCGACGAGGGGTTCGGTCGGCATCGGCGACGGGTCCGGGCCGAAGCGGTTATGAGCCTGCGCGGTTGCGGCTGGATGAGCCTGAGCGATCAGCGGGGGGGGGGCGAGCATATAAGAAGAGCCGCGATGCACGGCAGGGACAGTGGGTGGAACGCTGACCGGTGCGGATAAAGGGCCATTCGATCCCCTTGCTGCGCAACTTCCATCCGTATCGGTTGCGCTACGGCGAAAGAGTAGCACGGCACTCCCCTTCTTGCCATCAAGAAAAACGCGGCAGGTTGACGGCACCTTGCGGCTCAGAAGAGCGGCGGAGGCGATCGCGGAGCCGACGGCGGAGGGATTGGGGGATGAGGAGGAAGGCCGCGAGTTGCAGAAGGGCCCGGGGGTTGGCGGGGGCGGCGTGGAGGGCGAGGCGGAGCAGGGCGAGGCGTTCGGGCCAGGAGGCCTGGGCGGCCTGGGCAGCGCACTCGGTTGCGAGAAAGCCGGCGAAGGCTCGGGGGGTGAAGAGGTCGCCGCGGTCGCGGGCCCACTGGAGGGAGAAGCGCCAGTTGGGGGCGCGGCCGACGCTCCGGCGGTTGCCTTCGACGTGGAAGACGGCGAGGGGCTGATCGCCGACGGGGTGGATGGAGACGAGGGGGTCGGCGGCGACGCGGAGGAGCCAGTCCCAGTCCTGATGTTTGAGGAGGCCGGGGGTGAAGGGGATGCGGAGGAGCAGGTCGCGCGGGGCGAGCAGGGTCGAGGTTTGGAGCAGGGCGGTGCCATAGCGGAGGCCGCGGCGGCAGAAGAGGTACTCGGACATGGGCTGGCCCGGACGGTAGGAATGGCGGGGCCAGACCTCCTGCCAGGCGGGGCTGCGGGCGAGAACGGGACAGCTGAGGACGGGTTCATGGAAGCGCGGCTGGTGCTCGGCAGGGCTTTGCGCGGAGCCGGATGATTGGAGGCTGGACGGCGACTGGAGGGGCAGACTGGCTGCTTTTGCCTGGTGGGGGGCGGCCTGGTCGAGCGCAGTGCTGGGGCTTTGCCTGGAGTGGGCGGCTTCGGAACCCAGCGTACCGCCAGGTATAGAGGGCGGACCAGAGAAGGAAGGCGTATCGGCCGGCTGTGCTGCGCTTCCTGTTGGTCGGCAGGTGTTCTCCGTTTCCGCCGAATGGCTGGGGAGGGTGCGGGCAAAGGCGAGTTGGCAGGCGAGTTTTTGCGGGAGCCATAGGTCGTCGTCGTCGAGAAAGGCGATCCAGCGGCCCGTGGCGGCGCGGACGCCGGTGTTGCGGGCTTCGCCGCCGCCGACGGATTGAGGGAGGGCGAGGACACGGAGGCGCGGGTCGCGGATGGCGCGGAGGGCTTCGGTGGTGCTTTGCTGCCCGTTGGGGCCGGGAGTTTCGGGGCCGTCGATGACGACGAGGACTTCGTGCGGGGGGTGGGTCTGCGCGAGCGCGCTTTGGACCGCGGCGACGACCATCTGCGGGCGGTTGCGCGTAGGGATCACGACGGAGACGGTTTCGCTCGGGGGGCTGGGCAGGGGCATGGCTCCGTTGAGCATAGGCTGTTTGTGGGCGAGCTCGGCCAGGGATTGTGCGCCGGGACAGCACGGAGGTAAGGGGATGGGAATGGCCGTTGGGTGTGAGCCGAGGCGGGCCGGGGTGGTGGGGTCGGGGCCGAACGGGCTGGCGGCGGCTGTGGCGATGGCGCGCGCGGGCCGGCCGGTGGAGGTGCGGGAGGCGCAGGCTGAGCCCGGCGGCGCATGCCGGAGTTTGCCGCTGACGCTGCCGGGGTTTGTGCATGATTTCGGGTCGGCCGTACACCCGCTGGCGGCGGGGTCGCCGTTTTTCAAGCAGCTGCCATTGAGCGAGCATGGGTTGCGGTGGGTGCATCATCCGGCGCCGGTGGCGCACCCGCTGGATGACGGGACGGCGGTAGTGCTGGAGCGGGACCTCGACGACACCGTGGCGGAGTTGGGGGTGGACGGCGCGGCGTGGCGGGCGTTGATGGAACCGCTGGCGGCGGGGTGGGAGGAGCTGGCCCCGGAGCTGCTGGGGCCGGTGCTGCACCTGCCGCGAAGACCGCTGAGGCTGGCGCGGTTTGGGACGATAGCGGCGCTGCCGGCGCGGCTGCTGGCCTGCACGGTGTTCAGGACGGAGCGGGCGCGGGCTTTGTTCGCGGGGCTGGCCGGGCACTCGTTTTTATCGCTGGATGCTCCGTTTTCGGCGGCGGTGGCGCTGATCCTGGGGGCGGCGGGGCATGCGGTGGGCTGGCCGATTCCGGTGGGTGGGTCGAGTGCGATTACGGACGCGCTGATCGGGGTATTGCGCGCCGAAGGTGGGGTGTTGCGGACTTCCTGTCCGGTGCGGTCCGTGGAGGATTTCGAGGGTTTTGAGGACGGCGAGACGGCCGTGCTTTGCGATGTACGGCCGGAGCGGCTGGCTTCGATGGCGGAAAGACAGTTACCGGAAATTTTCAAACGGCGGCTGCGGCGCTTTCGGCCCGGTCCGGCGGCGTTCAAGATCGACTATGCGTTGAGCGAGCCGATTCCCTGGCGGGCGGCGGCGTGCCGGCGGGCAGGTACGGTGCACGTCGGGGGTACGCTGGGCGAAATCGCGCGGAGCGAGCGGGCGATGCTGCGGGGGCAGGTGGCGGAGCGGCCTTATTGTTTAGTCGCGCAGCCGACGCTGGCTGATCCTTCGCGCGCACCCGAAGGGAAGCATGTGGCCTGGGTGTACTGCCACGTGCCGTGGGGGTGCACGGAAGATGTGACGGGACAGATTGAGGCCCAAATGGAGCGGTTCGCGCCGGGGTTTCGGGAGTGTGTGCTGGCTCGCCGCGTGTCAGGGCCATCGGCGCTGGAGGCCGGGGATGCAAACCTGCGGGGCGGGGACATCAGCGGCGGGGCGATGGATGTGTTGCAGCTGATCCTGCGCCCGACCTGGCGGGGGTACGGGACGCCGGACCCCCGGATATGGCTATGCTCGTCGTCAACGCCGCC
>CAXSBW010000052.1:8583-22969 GCA_964235795.1 uncultured Acidobacteriaceae bacterium
GAGATGGCGAAGGTGCAGGCGGAGCAGCGTGGATTACGGTACCAGACTTATCTCAAGATGATTATTCACCAGGCGTTGGTGCGGGAGGCTGGAGGGCGGGCGGACGTTGCTGGTTCCATTGCTGGATAATTTAACTCTGAGGCTTATCGCTCACTTACGCGTGTCGCAACGACCGCGCGCATACTCACTGAAGTAAGCAATCCTTCAAATGGTATGCACGATACCGGCAGGTCACTGGTGTTGCAAGCATTGGCAGATAAGCCTGAAGTGACCGGCAAGGAAGAAAGGTCCAGCTACCACGTTGCCCGCAGAGCCGAATTCAGGTACCTGGGTCTGACTGACAGCGTTCTGGCTAAGCTTGCACAAAGATTCCTGGTTGTCAGCAACGATTCCAGAATAATCGACATGCTGCGACGAAGAAAGATCGCTGCTTTTAAGTGGGTCGAAGTATTTGGACTGTCGACTTAGAGCTCTATTGGTCGTCGCGGCCTACACATACTCAAACAAGTACCACTTAGAAGCTTCGTGGAATCTCATGCTGTACCGGTGGGTAGCTCCACAGCTTTAGTGCGCTCTACGTCGATCATCCGCACCGCCGGCTTGAGACAGAACGGTATGCAGCACTTCAGGCAGTAATGGCTGGTCCTGCAGGTTGGACCACGGATTGTTTTTGGGGTCCGTGCGGTGTTGCCACTCTCTGAAGTTGGCGATGGCGAAGGATGGCGGGCCGTCGGCTAGCTCATTCCAGTCCAGCGGAGCCGCGACCTTCATGCCGGGGCGGGCGCGGGGGGACCAGGGGGCGACGGCGGTCGCGCCGCGCTCGTTCCTCATCCAGTCGACGAAGATGCGGCCTTTGCGGGCGGCCTTGGTCATCTTGATGAGGTAGCGTTTCGGGTCGGTGCTTTCTATGGCGGCGGCGATGCCGCGTGCGAAGAGGCGAATTTCAGGCCACTCGGCTGAGGGCTGAAGAGGCGCGACGATGTGAAGGCCCTTGCCGCCGGTGGTTTTAACCCAGCTTTCGAGGTGGAGCTCCCGGAGAAAGGCGCGGATCGTGAGGGCGGAGTCGACGACGGAGGACCAGGGAAGCGATTCGTCGGGGTCCAGGTCGAGGATGAGCCGGTCGGGCTGCTCGAGAGTGGCGGTGCGGGAGCCCCAGGGATGGAGCTCGAGAACGCCGAGCTGGGCGACGGCGTGGAGCGCTTCCGCGGAGTCGAGGGTGAGGTAGGGCTCGGAGTGGGCAGGGTTGTCGCGATCGGGCACGGGAAACGAGCCGACGCTTTTGGGGGTGCCGACCTTGGCATGCTTCTGGAAGAAGCAGGGATGGCCTGTGCCCTCGGGGCAGCGCACGAGGGAAACGGCGCGACCGGCGAGATGGGGGAGCATGACGGGGGCGACGGCGAGCAGGTAGTCGGCAAGCTGCTGCTTGGTGGTGCCTGAGGCCTGGTCGAGGATTTTGTCGGGGTGGGTGAGGCGGAGGCCTGAGGAGGCTTGCTTGAGGGTTGGGACGGCAGCGGGGGCTGGTGCGGCCAGTTGAGCGGGAGCAGCGGCGGCAACTGCCGGATCGATCGCCGGCGCGACCTTGCGGCGGCCTGACTTGGCTCGCGCTTGCGTTGCCGGTGTTTTGGACTCGCCATTGGGGACAGCCGGGTCGCTCGGGACTTCTGCTTGCTTCGCTGTTTCGCCTGTTTCAGTAGTGAGACGGAGTGAAGTTCGGTGCACTGTCTCTCGATCAGGTGGTTTGGGGACGGGTGGCCCTTGCGGCGCGAGGCTGGTACGCCTTGACGGATTGGGTTTCGCCCCGGTTCTTTTTGCGGCCACTTTGGAGGGGCTGTCGGTCGAGGCCTGGTCTTTGCTCCGGTCTTTGCCCTGGTCTTTGCTCTGGTCTTTATTCCGGTCGGGGCGGGTGGTTTTCAGGCCGGACCCTGCTCCGGCTGCGAGAGGCTCAGGCATTCGGGCCGCTGCGATGTCTTCCTGTTCCTCGGAGTCGGTGTTGGGGAGGCCAGGGGCTTCCTTGACGACCTCGGCGGCGGGTTTGTCGGCGCGCAGGCCCTGGAAGGAGGCGTGGCGGATGGCGCCGTCGGCGGTCCAGGTGGCGAACTGCGCTTCGCATACGAGCTCGGGGCGAACCCAGACGGCGCCGCGTCGGGCGAGCGCGTCGAGGGAGTTGCCGAACGGCATTTTAGGCCGGCGCAGGGGCTCGAGCGCGGCGCGAAGCTCGCGCGCGGTGGCCTGGGTAAAACCGGTGCCGCAGCGGCCGCAGTGAACCAGCACCCCGTCACGGTAGTAGCCGAGCAGCAGCGAGCCGAGGCCGGTGCCGCGGTCCTTGGGCGGGGTGAAGCCGCCAATCACGAACTCCTGACGGTGGGTGCACTTGAGCTTGAGCCAGGTGTCGGTGCGGCCGCCGACGTAGCGGGCGTCGATCTGCTTGGACAAGATGCCTTCAGCGCCGAGCTGGCAGGCGTGGGCGTAGACCTGGTCGGCCGAGAGTTCGAGGTGAGGGCTGTAGCCGAGCAGGGAGTCGGCGGCGCCGGCCACGAGCGGTTCGAGCAGTGCCTTGCGGGCATGCAGGGGCAGATCGCGCAGATTGCGTCCGTTGAGATGGAGCAGGTCGAAGGCAAAGAAGGTGAGCTGGTACGACTCGGGATTCTCGTTCTGAAAGGCGGCCTGGAGCTTGCTGAAGGAGCTGGTGCCGTCGGGCTCGAGGACGACGAGCTCGCCATCGAGCATGAGCTGCTCGGCTGGAACTTTCTCAATGGCGCGGGCCACGGAGCGCATGCGATAGGTCCAGTCGAGGCCGGAGCGCGTGTAGAGGGTGACTTCGGGGCCCTTTTTGCCGGGACGGAGGTGGGCCTGGATGCGGTAGCCGTCGAGCTTGAGCTCGTGAAGCCAGCCGGAGCCGGCGGGGATGTGCTCGGAGGGGGTGGCGAGCTGCGGGGGGAGAAAAGCGGGCATGGATTCAGAGGGTGCGCCGGCGAGCCAGGACTCCGTGGTGGATTGCCGGCTGGGCGCTTTCTTTTCCGGGGACGGAGCTTTGCTTTCGGGTGTGACAGCCGGTGCTTTGGCGCGGACCTGGCTGAGGCGCGCCTTCAGGCGGGAGCGATTGGCAGGGGCTTTGCCGTGGTCGGCCTCGCGAGACTGCCAGACGTGGTCCTCGGCGGCGGCGATCTGCTCGAGGGAGCGGCCGGTGACGACGCTGTCGGGAGCTTCATCGGTGATCTGGGGAGCCGTATCGGGGCGTTCGTTGCCATCGTGCTCCTTGATCAGGAGCCAGTTGGGCTTGCCCTCGTGCGCGGCGCGGCCGCCCATGCGGACCAGGGTCCAGCGGCCCTGGAGCTTGTGGCCGTGGAGGGTGAACTTGAGCGAGCCTTTCCTCAGGCCCTCGTCGAAGTCGGTGCCGGGCAGCGGCTCCCAGGTGCCCTGGTCCCAGACGAGAACGGTGCCGCCGCCGTACTGACCCTTGGGGATGGTGCCTTCAAAGCCGCCGTACTCCATCGGATGGTCTTCGACCTCGACGGCGAGGCGCTTGTCATGGGTGGAGTAGCTGGGGCCCTTGGCACAGGCCCAGCTTTTGAGGACGCCGCGCCAGCCGAGGCGGAAGTCGTAGTGGAGCCGGGTGGCTGCGTGTTTCTGGATGACAAAGGGGAGCCCGCCGGGCGGGACCCAGGTAGCGGTCGCGCCGCCGGAGGGCTCGGCAGTCGTGCTGAAATCGCGCATGGCGCGGTAGCGGGCGAGTTGCCGGTCGACCTCTTCGCTGTCAGTCATCGCGCTCCCTGCCCCTCCTGCTTGTGAAGCCTAGGCTCCCACGAACTCAATACCGTATCGGCTGCACACCTCGGCGACTTGAGCCGCGTCGACGGAGATCTGCGGATCGCGGGTCAGATCGGCCAGTTCAGCGTACATGCCGCCGATGTTGGTACCGGGCATGGCGAGGCCGAGCAGCTTCGCGTCTTCGCTGCCTTCGGCGCGGAAGGCGTGGACACGCCCGCGCGGGGCGTAAAAGAAGCCGCCTTTCGTGAGGCGAACCTCGCCGGTATCATCTCCGGCGAAGACGACCGTGCCGGCCGTGACGTAGAAAGCTTCATCCTCGTGGGCGTGCCGGTGCGCGGGCAGGCCGGTACCGGGCGGCAGCGTGAACTCCGCCGAGACCAGGGCGCCCGCAGTGTCAGCGGCTTGGGTTTTGAAGACCTGGGTGGTTCCGAGGAGGTGGATCGTGAGCTCGGTGCCGGGGATGACGGCGAAGTTGGCGGCCTGGTCTGCCGGGTTCATGCTTTAGGACTCCTGCTGCCGGTGGCGAGGGGGCTTGCGGGTGGGCCTGGTTTGCTCGGGAATTTGCGCCTTGCCCGGCTTTTTAGAAGTGATGGATACGCTCCTCGGGGGCCGGGACGGGAACGGGGCGGCCGGTGACGACTTCCTTTTCAAGGGAGCGGGTGACAAGGTCGCGAGAGCCGAGACCGACGGCGAGGGCGAGGGAAAAGACGATGCCGCCGAACAGGATGCCGAAGGCGAGGTCGACGATGCGACCGCCGATCTGGAGGTGATCGAGGACCATGGCAGCGGTGAGCACGAGCACAAGCCACTTGACGCCGGTGCCCAGGAGCCGGGCGTACTGGAGGTTTGAATTGACTCCTGAGATGAGGACGGAGCGGCCGAGGACGCGGGCGACGAGGTTGCCGGCGAACAGAAGAATGAGTGCGCCGACGACGCGGGGCACGTAGGAAAAGACGTAGGCGGAGACGCCGGTGTCGGAGGAGCCTGCCTCAAACGCGGAGATAGCGACGAGGACGCCGAGGAGGAAAACGCCCCAGAACACGATGCGAGAGACCAGGCGGGAGGGCGAATGGGTCCATTCGGCGAGGTTTTCACTCTGCTCAAAGCGGGCGTCGAAGCGAAGGGCAGCGAGGATGCGCTGGGTGACCCAGGCGAGGCCGGCCGCGATGGCCGCGAAGACCAGCAGGACCAGGATAAAGGCGACAATGCCGGGCAGCAGGACCACGATCTTGGTGATGACGCGGCCGACGGAGTCCTGGAGTGACTGTGCGATCTGTTGACCCATGCGGGGCCTCCTGTAAAGCGGTGGTGCGGGCAACTGGCTTGAACCGGGCTTGCAGTTCCAAAACGGGAATGCTCACCCGATTTGTGCTTCTTTTTGTGACAGCTTTCGCTTTTTCTACGCTAAGTTGATGACAGACAAAAACGCGGTTACGGATTGAAGCGGTCAGGCCAGCGCCAGCGGCGGACCAGGTAGGGTTTGCCGTCCTCAAAGGCGCGGGCGAGTTTCTCAGTGCGAACTTCGGGATCAAAGACCGGGTCAGTGGATGCTTCGTTCAGGAACGAGGCGACCCAGCCGAGGTAAAGGGGCGTGAGCGCGCCGAGAAGGTGGGTGCGATTGAGGGTACGGAGGCGGAAGCCGAGTGCGAAGTCATAGACGATGCGAACCCAAAGCTCGTCGGGCATGCGGAAACGTTCGGCGGGAAGCAGAGCCAGGCGCTTGAGATCGAGCAGGGTGACGGGCGGCAGCAGGAGGCCCCAGACATCCTGAAGGCTGCGGGAACCGAGCAGGAACGATTTGACCATGGGAGCCGTGTCGACGTCATGGGCGGGCGAGGCAGGGCCGGCCGGGCTGATGGGTCGAGGAGGGGGGACGACGGAGACCGGACGGACGCGCTGCCAGAGAGGGGCGTGGGTCTCCATCTCGGCAAAGATGGAGCCGACGAGTTGCGACAGGACGGCACTGAGGTCCAGGTCGCCGGCCGGAGAGGGATGCTGGAGCCCGAGGTGGGCTTCAGAGACGGAGGCATCGATACCCGCGGCGACGGTTGCGGGCCACAGGACGGAGGTGCCGGCATTGCCGGAGCGACTGTGCGTGCTGACAGCGAGACGGGCGGCAAGACGGGAGGAGACGACGAAGTCAGGCGCAAGCGGAAACTGGACACGTTTGCCGTACAAGGCGCGGTTGAGTGGGGCGAGAAGGGCGCGGTTCAAAAGGCCGTCGAATGGGCTCAGGGTGTAGGCCGCCATCACGAGATCGGCTTCGCCGCCGAGGACCGGCGCGGCAAGCCGGGCAAGCGTGGCGGGGGTGAGCGCTTCGAGGTCGGGGTGGAGCAGAGCCACGGCGCGTGGGGGAGGCTGCGACTCGGAGGAAAGTGACAGAAGGGCTACCTGCGCGGCGGCGCTCTGGGCCCAGGGGGAGGCGGCCCCTTCAGCGGTCGGGAGGGGGAAAGAGAGCAGGTCGAGCGATTCGCTGACCGGGGTACGAGCGGTGTCAGCCCCGGGATAAGCAAGCGTGAGGTGGACGCCGGAGAAGGCCTGGGCCGCGGAAAGTTCGGCGGCATGGGCGCGGAGTTGATCGGAGTCAACCGCGCCGGTGATGCCGAGAAAGAGAGCCGTCGCGGTGGCAAGGTTTGGGTGGACGGGGGTGGTCACGACGAAGGAGTCCGTTCCGGTGTTTGACACGCTTTGAGACATGCTTGGCGACTCCAGCCCTTATGCTAAGGGCGCGCGTGAGAGTTGGGAAATACCGGAGAGCGGAATCCTGACCCAGGCCGGACGGTTGTTGAGTTCGTAGACAAGCTCGTACAAAGCCTTGTCGAGGATGTAGACATTCAGGAGGCGGTGGAAGGCGTCGTCATCCGCAGGCATAAGACCACTTGTGGAGGTGAGCCTGCGATACGAGGAAAGGAACTCGGAGGAGACGGCGGCCTCCCAAAGGCGCGCCCAGGGTTCGAGCGTTTCGTAGTCCTGGGGACGGCGCTGGGTGGACCGGGCGAGAGCGGCATAGGCTGCGTAGGAGAACGACCGGAGCATGCCGGCGACGTCCTTCATGGGAGATTGCCTGGCGCGCCGTTCGTCGAGGGAGCGGGCAGGTTCGCCTTCAAAGTCAAGCAGGATGAAGTCGCCCTTGGAACGAAGAGTCTGGCCCAGGTGGTAATCACCATGGACACGGGTGCGCTGCGCGGTGAGGGTCCCGGAGGAAAGGGCGGAAAAGGTGTTCAGGATCAGACGACGACGGCTGAGGACGAGGCCGGCGAGCTCGACCGTGTTTTCAGAGCCTTCGCCAAGTTTGGACAGGCTGCCGCGCAGGACATCAAAGGCATGCGCGCCGTGGGATTGAAGCTCCCGTTCGAGAGAGCGGAGGTCGTCTGGGGAGATCGGTTCAGGAGAAAAAGCCGGGTTGTCGGTCGGTTGCGCCAGCGCGAGGTGCATTTCCGCGGTGCGGCGGCCGAGAGTGCAGGCCGCTTCCAGGTAAAAGCCGGCGGCATCGCGCACCTGGAGCATGGCGGTGCTTTGAGGACCAATGGGTTCACCGGGTTTCGGCAGCTGCGCCTGGGGAAATGGCGAGGCGAGCGCCCCCTCGTAGTAGCGGCCGAGTTCCTCAAGCGTCCACTGCCAGCCGTCGCCCTCGTTGGGAACCAGGCCCTGGAGCAGGGCGATCGTGGCGGGCTGCTGCCCGCTCGCGGTGGAGTAGGAGATTTCGCCGCCGAAGGGGGCGATGTTGCGGTAGGCCGACTCTTCGGTGAGGTACCGGCCGATTTCAACATCGGGATTGGGGCCGAACTGGAGGCGGCGGAAGAGCTTCATGATGAGTCGATCGCCGTAAAGGATGGAGGTGTTGCTTTGCTCGGCCGAGGAACGACGGGGCGGCAGGGTGTTGCTTGCAGGCCCTTGAAGCTCGGCCAGAATCGACGACGGAATGCCGCGAAGAATGCCGGAGCGCATGGGCAGTTCGCCGGCCTGCGAAAGCAGATCGAGCAGGGCGGTGGCGGCTTCATCGGTATACATGGCGTCGGCCAGGATGCCGGACTGCGCCGGCGCGAGCGCGGAGCCGATGACCGCGCCGGGAGCGGTCTCACGCAGGGTCATCGCGGCGTCGCCGAACAGGAGCGTGAGAGGGAGGAGGTAGGTTTCGGGATCCCCTTCGGTGTACTGCACTTCAAGCACGGCGAGCGCGATGGACTGGCCGGTGCTGCCGCTGAGCGGGGCCCAGTCGATGACCGAAACAGTGCTGATAGTGCGGGATTTGGCACCGAACCAGCGCTGGCGCGGAAGGTAGTCGGGCAGCAGGCGCTCCTCAAACAGGCGGCCGGCGGCGGCAAAGACGCTATCCCAGTCGTGCTCGTGGCGCAGCGAAATCTGCGCAGCTGCGTTGTCGCCGGCCGCCTCGTCGAGGGCTTCGCGATCGGGGGAGGGCTGGATCTCCAGCCAAAAAAAGCCGTAGGAGCTGAGAGTGACGTGATAGGGGGCCTTGGTGATGGCGGGAAACTCGACATAGCCGAGCATCTCGACCGGCGTCATGCCTTCGAACTCGCTCAGGTCAAGGGTGACGGGCTGAGCGAAGCGGGACAGGTTGGCAACGCACAGGATGGTCTGGTGAGCGTCCTCGCGAACATAAGCGAGCACTTTGCGATTCTCCGGGTGAAGAAAGCGCAGGGTGCCACGGCCGAAGACCTGAAAGAGCTTGCGCAGGGAGATCATGTTGCGCATCCAGCTCAGGAGGCTCGAGGGGTCGGACTGCTGGGCTTCGACGTTGATGGCTTCGTAGCCCCAGACGGGGTCCATGATGACGGGCGAAAAGAGTTTCGCGGGGACGGCGCGCGAAAAGCCGGCATTGCGGTCGCCGGACCACTGCATGGGAGTGCGGACGCCGTTGCGGTCGCCGAGATAGATGTTGTCGCCCATGCCGATCTCGTCGCCGTAGTAGAGGATGGGCGTGCCGGGAAAGGAGAACAGGAGCGAGTTAAGCAGCTCGATGCGGCGACGGTTGTTATCGACCAGCGGCGCGAGACGGCGGCGGATGCCGATATTGATGCGCATCCGCGGGTCGGCCGAGTAGGCGAGGTACATGTAGTCGCGTTCCTCGTCGGAGACCATTTCAAGGGTAAGCTCGTCGTGGTTGCGAAGAAAGATGCCCCACTGGCAACTCTCCGGGATCGCCGGCGTTTGCGCCATGATGTCGGTGATGGGGAGGCGGTCTTCCTGACGGAGCGCCATGTAGATGCGCGGCATGAGCGGGAAGTGAAAAGCCATATGGCACTCATCGCCGTCGCCGAAGTAGGGGCGCACGTCCTCGGGCCACTGGTTGGCTTCGGCGAGAATGAGGCGGCCTTCGTAGCCCTCGTCGATGGCGGCGCGGATTTTCTTGATGGCTGCGTGGGTTTCAGGCAGATTTTCGCAGTTGGTCCCGTCGCGCTCGATCAGGTACGGAATTGCGTCCATGCGCAGACCGTCGACGCCCATGTCGAGCCAGAAGCGCATGACATTGATGACCTCTTCGACAACGCGCGGGTTATCGAAGTTGAGATCGGGCTGGTGCGAGAAAAAGCGATGCCAGTAGTAGCTGTTCGCCACCGGGTCCCAGGTCCAGTTGGACTTTTCGGTGTCGGTAAAGATGATGCGGGCGTCCTTGTAAAGCTCGTCCGTGTCGGACCAGACATACATTTCACGCTCGGGCGAGCCGGGCGCGGCTTTGCGGGCGGCCTGGAACCAGGGGTGCTGGTCGGAGGTGTGATTGATGACGAGCTCGACCATGACCTGCATGTTGCGGTCGTGGGCGGCATCGAGGATGTGTTTAAAGTCGTCGACGGTGCCGTAGCTGGGGTTGACGGAAAGGTAATCGGCGATGTCGTAGCCGTCGTCGCGCAGGGGCGACGGGAAGAACGGGAGGAGCCAGATGCAGGTGACGCCGAGGTCCTGGAGGTAGTCGAGCTTGCCGAGCAGGCCGGGAAAGTCGCCGATGCCGTCGTTGTTGGAGTCGGCAAAGGCGCGCACATGGAGCTCGTAGATAATGGCGTCCTTGTACCAGAGTGGGTCGGACGCACTTCCCTGCCGCTTCACTGCTGCCTCCTGAGGGTTTGGGTCGAATGGACGACGAACAAATGGCCGGGCTGGACCGATGGGTCGAGCGCGACGAAGTTGCTGGGACCCTGCCAGGTGTAGGTCGCGCCGGAAAGCAGGTCTTCGACAGTGTAGACCGAGTCGTCCGTCAGACCGAGGCCGGCGGTGTCGAGGTAGAGCCAGCCGGTTTCGCGCGCAAACGGATTGAGATTGACAACGGTGAGAACCGTGTCGGAGCCGTCGGCGGAGCGCTTGCTCCAGGCGATCAACTGCGGGTTATCGGTCGTATGGAAGCGGAGGGACGGGTCGAAGGTTTGCAGTGCCGTGTGTTCGCGGCGCGCGCGATTGACGGTCGAGAGCAGCTGGGCGATGGGGTTGTCGAGCGAGAGCGGCCAGTGCTTGATCTCGTATTTTTCAGAGTCGAGGTACTCTTCCCCGCCCTGCCGAAACGGCGCGTCGCTGAGGTTTTCGTACACACCACCGTAGATGCCGTAGGACGGATTGAGGGCAGCGGCGAGCAGCAGGCGGAGCGCAAAGGCAGCCTCCCCGCCGGACTGGAGGTTGAGCGGGTTGATATCGGGGGTGTTGGGCCAGAAGTTGGGACGGAAGTATTGCCACTGTTCGGTCAGCGTGAGTTCCGACAGGTATTGCTTGAGCTCAGGCCCGGTGGTGCGCCAGCAGAAGTAGGTATAGCTTTGCGAGAAACCGAGCTTCGCCAGGTGCTCCATCACGCGCGGACGTGTAAAGGCCTCGGCAAGGAACAGCGCGTCGGGGTACTGGCGCTTGACCTCGGCAATCGCCCACGCCCAGAACGGAAAAGCCTTGGTGTGAGGGTTGTCGACGCGGAAGATGCGGACGCCGCGCTCGGCCCAGAAGAGAAAAACCCCGGCGAGCGCGTCCCAAAGGGCGGCCCAGTCCTCGGATTCAAAATCGATCGGGTAGATGTCCTGGTACTTTTTCGGCGGGTTTTCAGCGTACTGGATGGAGCCGTCGGCGCGGTGTTTGAACCAGCCCGGGTGCTCGGCGACCCAGGGGTGATCGGGCGCGCACTGAAAGGCGATGTCGAGGGCCAGCTCCATGCCGTGGGCGACGGCGGCGGCGCGCAGATGCTCGAAGTCGTCGAAAGTCCCGAGCTCGGGGAGGATGGCGTGGTGGCCGCCTTCGGCCGCGCCGATGGCCCACGGGGAACCGACCTCGCCGGGCGCGGCCGCCGTGGCGTTGTTTTTGCCTTTCCGGAAGGCATGGCCGATGGGGTGGATCGGCGGCAGGTAAAGAACATCGAAGCCGAGAGCCTGCAGGTAGGGGAGCTTCGCTTCCACGTCGCGGAGAGTGCCGTGCGTGGCAGCATCGACCCCCTGCGAGCGCGGAAACAGCTCGTACCAGGTGGAAAAGCGGGCGCGCTCGCGATCGACGGCGACTTCAAGGACGCGATCGTAGCGGGTTTCGAGGGTTTCGTCGGGATAAAGGGCGGCGAGGGCCAGGAGGTCGGGAGCGAGGGCGGGGGCGGTGAGCGCGGCTCTTTGGGCCTGGGCGTCGCCCGCCTTTTCAAGAGCGGACAGCGAATCGCCGTTTTTGCGCAACAGCTGCGCGGCAGCCTGGAGGGTTTTGCTGTCCTTGCTCCCGGCGCGTGCGGCAAGGCCATCCAGCAGGAGGCTGCCGGTCTGAAGTTCGAGGCCGACGTCCTGGCCGGCGGCGAATTTCTTCTGCAATCCATCGCGCCAGGTGTCGAAATGGTCGATGCTGCCGGCGAGCGTGTACCGGTACAGGCCGGGCGCTGCGGTCACAAAGCGCGCCTGCCAGCGGTCATTGCCGAGCGGCTGCATGGGGATGCTGTTCCAGGTTTTTTCGCCTGGAGCAAGCACAAGCAGGCGTGCTTCCACGTGGTCGTGCCCGTCCGCGAAAATGTCGGCTTCGACGACGACCGGCTCGCCTGCGACACGCTTGGCGGGGTAGCGGCCGGCGTCGATCTCGGGGACGACGTGCTCGATGGCGACACGCTTCCGGCCATTTTCGGGCTTGGGAAGCGCTTTTTTCTGGACTGGCATGCGGCTCCCTGTCGGATGGGCTGTTTTCAAGAAAGGGAGATGACCGGGAAGGCGGTCAAGTTGTCAGGCCGGGTTGCCGAGCTGGGCTGGAACGGCTTGCAACCCGTGAGCCAGTGGGCTTTTGGCGAGCTCGCCTGGACGCCGCCGGGTTCCGCGGGCTTGTGAGGTCGCGGTTACTGCACCCACTGAAAGAAGATGTTGTTGAGCGATTCGGCCCAGGTGGGGTGTGCCCAGATGGCGTCGCGCAGGACGGTGTAGGGGAGCCTGGCCATCATGGCGGTTTGCACGATCGCGGCCACCTCGCCGCCCTCGGCCAGCAGGATGGCGGCACCGAGGATCTGTTCGGTTTCCGCGTCGACGATGATTTTCATCAGGCCGCGGTCGTCGCCGGTCTCATACGCGCGGGCGACGGAGCTCGCGGGCATCCTGGCGACGCGGACCTTGTAGCCCTTTTCGCGGGCCTCGCCCTCGGACAGGCCGATGCGGCCGAGCTCCGGGTCGGTGAAGACGGTATACGGGACGGGGCGGTCGCTCGTGGTGCGTTGGCCGCCCTCGAGCAGGTTGGCAGCGACGACGCGGTAATCGTCGTAGGAGATATGGGTAAACGCGGGGCCGCCCTTGACGTCGCCGAGCGCGTAGATGCCTGGAACGGCGGTTTGGAGCCGGTCATCGACAGGGATGAAGCCGTGCTCGTCGGGCTGCAGGCCGGTCGCAGCGAGGTCGAGTGCCTCGGTGTTGGGGATGCGGCCGGCGGCAAGCAGCAGGTGCGAGCCGGTCAAGGTTTGCTCGGACTCGCCTTCCGTGCGGAAAACAAGTGAAATGCCCTGGGGTGTAGTGCCGGCGGCGAGAGCATTTGCGTTGAGCACCATGCGAATGCCGTCTTCTTCGAGGATTTGCTGGAGGCACTGGGCGACGTCGGCGTCTTCGCGGGGCAGCAGCTGCCCGTCGCGGTTGACGACCGTGACCTCGGCACCGAAACGGCGAAACATCTGCGCGAACTCGACCGCGATGTAGCTGCCGCCGAGGATGACGAGGTGCCGGGGTACCTCGTCGAGCTCCATGACGGTCTCGTTGGTGAGGTATGGGACATGCTCGAGGCCGAGGCCGGGCGGGGTAAAAGAGTGGAGCCCGGTGTTGATGAAGATGTGCTCGGCGGTGAGGGTGCGCGTTTGCCGGCTGCTATTGAGGGTGACCTCTACTGTTTTAGCGCCCGTAAAGCGAGCCAGGCCGTGAATGAGCTCGATGTTCTGGTCGGAGGCGAGGCGTTTCTCGCTACCGGAGCGCCACACGTCGACGACCTGCCGCTTGCGATCGCGGACCTGGGCCATGCGGACCGTAACCGGGCCGGTGTGGACGCCGAACCGGGCGGCACGGCGAGCGGTTTCGGCGACGCGTGCGCTCGCGATCATGGTCTTGGTAGGGGTGCAGCCGGAGTTGACGCAGGTGCCGCCGACCAGCCTGCTTTCCACCAGCACGACGCGCTTGCCCTTGGCGGCGAAGGCTGAGGCGAGGGGGTTGCCGGCCTGGCCGGAGCCGAGGATCAGGGCGTCGACGTGTTCCGGGGTCGCGGGATGGGACGAGGAGTTTTCGGGCACGGCGAGATCCTTTTTTTCGTAAAGGCTAGAAGCGGGAAACAACAAAAAAAGCACCGGCGAGAGCAAGCGCGTCTTCAGCCAGGGCGACCGGCGGGTCGGGCAGGCCGGCACTTTTGGTGAGCGTGCGGCGCAGGCCGAAGCCGGCGAAAGCACCTGCCAGCGCGCCGAGGCCACCGAGCACGCCCCCAAGCGGCAGGGATGAACCGGCAAGTGAAGCCAGGGCGGCACCGCAGGCCGCGCCGAAACCGATGCGGGCCGCGAGCGGAAAAGCCTGTGTACGCGCGGGGGTATTGGGGAGCTTGTCGCCGATCAGCTCACCGACCGCCATGGCGGAAAAAACGCCGAGCGAGATGGGGTTGGCGAGAAAAGCGAAGGGAGTTTGCGCGAAAGAAAACCAGTGGAAGTGCGCGCCCCAGCACAGGGCGGTGACGGGGACCAGGGTGCGGAGTCCGTTGGTGAAACCGAGGCCGAGCACGAGGGTGGCGAAGGCGGTCAAAGGCATACATTGGATTGGATGCAGGAGTGGGCGCGAGCATAGGGTAAGCATGAAGGAACTATTGATTGCATAGGCAGATTAAAACGATAGATAGCCGATGATTACACCAGGTACTCAGCCGACGAATCGGCCAGAGAAGATCCTGTGCTTACCATTCACATTTCAATGAAGCTCAACCGTGAGCCCGCGCTCCATGTCCCGAAGTGTGGATTTACATGGATTCAATCCGACACGCAGTTAGGGTTATAAGACCAGGTCCTGTGGTGACTGGTGGACCTATGAGCGCTACTGGCCTTGAGGCGGGTTTGAATTTGAAGGTTCCCGATCATTCACCGTTTCTGCCGTAGTAAGTATCTTGCCTTTCTTGTAACTACGCCGGTCTTCGCGGAGCTTTGCCGAAACCTGCAGACAGGTTGTGA